>DASSSA010000145.1:0-19001 GCA_035701505.1 Actinomycetota bacterium | reverse complement strand
CCGCCGTCCCGGACCACCACCGCCCGGCGGAGTGAAGCCGGCACCACTGGGGTCCGGCGCCCCGCCTCGAGCGGCTCGGACCTGCCCCTGGTGATGACGCGAGCGATGGAGGCATCGCAGGCCCACCGCCTGGCGGTCTCGGGGGTGATGGTGCCGGTTTCGCCCAGCTCGCACCGGAAGCCTGAGCGTCCCTCGAGCGCTTCCAAGTCGACCATGATGGTGACGTGGGGGCGCTCACCCGACACCAGCGGCCGATCCGTCGAATCCAACCACCTTCGGCAGATCTCGCCCAAGGCATCGGCCCTTCGTTGGGCGAAGGTCCGGTGGTCGGCCCCCGGCATACGCTCCTCGGCATCGAGCACACTTCGGAGCGCGGTGATCAGGACTTGCCCGGTCTCGGGGTCGAGGTCGCCATCCACCCGCACCATGCGCTGGAGGGTGGGGGAGACGTGGAGACGCCGAAGCTGGAACGCATGCTCGGCATCCTCTTCCGCCCGGCGGTGATCTACGGCCTGCCGCCAGTGGGAGACGGCGCGCTTGAGATCGTGGATAGGTAGCGTTCACGCACTCTGCACGAGCCCTTCCTCTACGCGCGAGAACTCGTCCGGGTCGGCTTCGCGGGCGGCCACCAGGATCGCGGCGGCCGAGCGAGAAATCTCACCCCCTGCCAGCGCCTCACATGTCCAGGGCATGTGCTCGAACGCTCATGCCACGCGGACCAACTGCGTCGCCGCGGAGAAGGCCATGCGGAACCGGTGCGCAATCCATGACGAGATCGATAGGTACCCGTCACGCCGGAACGATCCACGCCGGTCGATCTCGGCGGCCCGGCGAGCAAGCTCCGCTTCCACTGCCCCGGCTGCCCGTTCGAGCTCAGCGAAATCGGCCTCCAACACATCGTGGGACGCGTGGCGCACGTCCTCGGCCCCAAGCTCGTCCAGGGCCGATCGCAGCGTGCTCATTGGCGAACGATAACGAACACGTGTTCGGATGGCAGTGACGCGCGGCACACTCTGGCGAAATCTTCGCGAAATCCGACATCCCGGTGAACGGGGTTCCGTCGCCCGCGTGGCGTCCACCACTGATTCTTGATCAACCCTTATGTCCGAGACGGAGCCGAAGCGGCCACAAGGATCCGTATGACGGGTGTAAAGAACCAGGCGGTATCTGCTCCTGTCCTAGTAGACGTGCGTGACGCAACGGTGAGACCCGATGTGGCCCGACTCGAAGACATCTACGAGGCGCATGGGGCGAGACTCTGGAGGGCCGTGGTCCTCTACGCCGGTAATCGGGAGATCGCGAACGACGCGGTCGCAGAAGCCTTCGCGCAGGCGCTCAGGAGGGGCGACGACCTCCAATCGCCCGAGCGCTGGATATGGCGGACCGCATTTCGAATCGCTGCGGGAGAGCTATCGAGACGGAAGCGCGAGGCGACAGACCTGATGGACGCTGGATACGAGACCGACGCCGAAACGACGGAGTTGCTCCTGGCGCTCCCCCGACTCACTCCGAAGCAGCGGGTCGCGATCATCTTGCACTACTACGCGGGCTACTCGCTGAAAGAGGTGGCAAAGATCACCCGCTCGACGCCGTCGGCCGTAGGTGTCCACCTATATCGGGGACGAAGGCGCCTTCGCGAGCTCTTGGGAGATGACGATGCCTGACCTGAAGACCCGGTTCCGCGGGGCCGACCGAATCCCAGCACCGCATCTGTGGGTGGAAATCACTAGCCGGGAGCCGAGGGTCCAAGGTCGAGAGACCGGGCCGGCCCGGAGGATCCTCGTCGTCACGGTCGCGTTCGCGATCGGCGTGGCTGGCGTGATCATCGCGGTGCGTGCGTTCGGCGGCCGTGAGCCGCAGGTTGGATCACACCCATCCCCGACCATCAGTCCGATCACAGCCGCCACGGCCCGCGTCAACGACACGATCAACGTGGGCCGAGCGACATCCGTCGCCTACGGAGCGGGAAGTTTGTGGGTGAGCATCGACCCCCTGGACTCGGCCGATCGGGCGGTCCTTCGTATCGATCCTGAGAACGACAGGATCCTCGCCACGATCCCCACATCCGTCGTCCCGAGCTGGGAGATCGGTGGGGGAGGGCTCTCCGTAGGAGACGGGAGCGTATGGGTTGCGGGCCGCGACGAGTCCGGCGACGGTGCTCTGGGAGCTGTCGTTCGCATCGACCCTTCGACGAATCTCGTCGTCGACACCATCCCGCTCGAGGGAGGTAGCGTGGCCGATGTCGCCGCGAACGGCGATGCGATCTGGGTATTGATCAGCGGGAACCCGGGTCGGCCAAAGATCGTGCGGATCGATCCGTCGTCCGGCAAGGTGGTCGCGGGTATCCCTCTGAGTGGTGGGTACGGACGGTCGATCTTCGCCACTGGCGGCTCGGTCCTCGCGGCGCTCGCGCAGCCGCCGGGTGGTCCGTTCGATGGGGGGACGCTCGTCCGGATCGACACCTCCAGCAACGAGGTTTCGGGGACCTTCGACCTCGGGACGTACCCATCGGTGGCGATAGGTGATGGCGCGATCTGGGCGATGACTGACGGTGGGCTGGTGCAGATCGACCCAGCCACGGGCCAACCGACCAGTTCTCCGGCGAACGTCCCGTGCACGGGGGACGCTCTCGCGATTGGGGCCGGGGGAGTGTGGTGCTTCGGGGCGGCGGCCGATCGCGCGCTCGGGCGATTCAACCCAGAAACGGCACGAGTGGACATCGCGATGGAACCCGAAGAGGGAACCGGAGGGACCGCGCTCGCGACCTCGCCCGGCTCGGTCTGGGTCGTGCGCGGGACAGAGCTGGTGCGGGTCGATCTGGGCGAAGCCTGACACGAGTTCCACCTAACATCCGCGCCGGGCTGGTACATGCAGATTGCGTGCCGCGAAGACCGGAGCACTTTGAGATCAGAAGCAGTTCACATATCGTCCCGCCAGATCCACCACCGGTAGATCAGCTGCTGGGGTAACGGCGGGAACTAGCGACCATCCGACCCGCGAGCACGCCAGCCGCGCCGGCCGCCAGGAAGAACGCGGGGTCGTCCTTCGGGGTTCGGCCCATCGACTCGACCTCGAAACCCAGCTCGTCGAGTTTGGCGAGGGCCGGGCGGCCCTCGACCTCGACCAGCTGATGCCGCTCCTCGAGCTTCCGACCCCTGAGCGCCTCCCACACCGCGTCCCGCTCGCGAGCGTCATCGAGGACGGGTACCGCGACGTTCGCCCGGGCCGTGCAGACCTTCTCCAGGATCGTCAGCGAATGGTGCGACACCACCCGGTGCCGTTCGCGTTGCTCCACGAAGGACACCCGGAGCGCCGTAACCGGTATGCCGCCGAGGGTCTCGGCGGCGTTCAGCGCGTATCCACTCCCGAGGGCGCTCACCCCCCACGTCGTGTCCGTCCCCAGGTTCCCGGGGCCGTCGGCCACGACCACCACGTCCGCCTCCAGCACCTTTACGGCAGCCAGGAGCCCGGTCCAGATGGTCACGGCTTCCAGCTCCCCTCCGAACGCCTGCCCGCAGGTAATGAAGCCGTCGAGCAGCCCGGCGTCCCGCAACCTCGGCACGACCCGGGAGAACGACCCCGGAAGCGCCGCCCCGTCCGTCATGACATAGGCGACGCGTGCACCTCCGGATGCCTTTGCCCCCGCGGCGATGGGCCCGATCATCGAGTGCAAGGGGGCGGCCACCACCGGCGTTCCCTGGAGACCCCTGGAGGCCTCCAACACGTCGCGATGGGTCTCCTCAACCGATCGCACGGCCAACTGCTGCGGTGTGTACCGGGCCTTCATCACCCGGCCGCCGTGGGCGAGCTCGGTGGCCCGGTCGCCCTCCACCGCGATCACCAGATGGAACCCTCCGGTGCCCAGGCCCAATGCCATCGCCGTCGTGTTGAGCAGCACGACGTTTCCCACGCGGACCGGTCCCGTGAGGTCCGGGTAGGTCAGCGCCGGGGCCCTCTCACCCTCGACCTCCACCTCCAGCTCGATCGCCCCGGGGCGTGACACGCCGAGCGACACGACGGTGCCCCGACGCAGCCTGATGCCGGCCCGTTCGCCACCCATGGCCCGAGTATCATGCCGCACCGATGCACCCGCTCGAGCGTCTGGTGAACCTCGTCGCGCTCCTGCTGGAGTCGCGGCGTCCCCTCACCTTCGAGCAGATCCGGGCGAAGATGCCCGAAGGCTACGGCCAGGACGACGTCCAGTCGGCCAAGCGGATGTTCGAACGCGACAAGGACGTGCTTCGGGACGTCGGGGTCCCCATCGAGGTCATCGCGACCGACGCGTGGGAGGTCGAGCAGGGCTACGCCATCCTGAAGCACCGGTACTACCTGCCGGAGATCGACTTCACCCCGGAGGAGATATCGGCCCTGTTCGTGGCGGCCCATGCCGGCGGGCCCGACGATGCGGCCGAGCAGGCCGTGCGCAAGCTGCTGTACGGGACCGACGGCGGGCTGGTGGCCGGCGCGCCCTCGGCCCCCCTCGCCGCCGAGGCGGGAGTCGTCGACGCTCGACTGACCGCCGCGGCCGAGGCCATCGCGGAACGACGGAGCGTTCGGTTCACCTACCGGACCTCGCGGGGCGTCGAATCCGAACGCCACGTCGATCCGTGGGGATTGGTGTTCCGGTCCGGGCACTGGTACCTCGTGGGCCTGGACCGAGAACGAGAGGAGATCCGGGCGTTCCGCCTGTCGAGGGCGGGCGGTGAGCTCCGGCTCGACGGGGAAGCCGGCCGACCGCCGGAGGGGTTTCGGGCCGCGGAGCACGTCGGCGGCGGGCCGTTCGGCCCGGGGGAGGCCGAGGAGCGGGCAACGGTTGCTTTCTCGCCGGATGTCGCGTGGTGGGCGACCCGCGGGGTCCAGGGTGCGGTGATCGAGGAAACCAGGAAGGACGGCTGGGTCCAGGTCAGCCTCCCGGCAGCCCCGGGCGATGCCCTGGCGTCGTGGATCCTTTCGTTCGGCCCGGACGCCGTGGCCGTGGCGCCCGGGGCCTTGCGGGCCGAGATCGTCCACCGGTTGGAGGCCGCGCTTCGATGACCGGTCGACCGCGCTCACCGGCGACATCACGTGCGTCCGACCGGTTGCGGCGGCTGCTCGTGCTCGTGCCGTACCTGGTCAAGCATCCGGGGACGGAGCTGGCGGAGATCACGCGACTGTTCGGCGTCCGCGAGGACGAGCTGACCTCGGACCTGAACCTGTTGTTCGTCTCGGGACTGCCCCCCTACGGACCAGGCGACCTGATCGGCGTGGCCATCGAGGACGAGCGAGTGTGGATCGACATGGCCGACTACTTCTCCCGCCCGCTCCGCCTGACCCGGGCCGAGGCGCTCGCGCTGTACCTCCGGGGAACCGCCCTGGCCGTGACGCCCGGCCTCCGCGAAGCCACCGCTCTCACCTCGGCGCTCCGAAAGCTCGAGGAGCGCCTCGGCCCGGAGACCCTCGGTGAGCTGGCAGAGCGGGTGGAGGCCGCCGAGGGTGGGAAGCCGGCCGAGACCCTGGACGCCCTTCGGAGAGCGGTCGCCGGCAACGAGCGGGTGCGGATCGAGTACTACGCGGCCTCCTCCGCCGAGACCACGGCTCGGGAGGTCGACCCCGAGGAGGTGTTCTTCGCCATCGGGAACTGGTACGTGGCCGCCTTCGACCATCGCTCGGGAGAGGAGCGGCTGTTCCGGGCGGACCGGATCCGCTCCGTGGAGCCGACCGGAGAACCCTTCGAGCCCCGAGGCCTGGCCGGCGCCGGGCGGGCCCTGTACACCCCCACGGAACGGGACGTGCCGGTCCGGCTGGTGCTGCACCCGGCGGCCCGGTGGGTTGCCGAGTACTACGAGGTGGACGCGGAGAGCGAGACGCCGAAAGGCGATCTCGAGGTGCAACTCCCCGCGAGCCGCCTGGAATGGGTGGCCCGGCTGGTCCTTCGGCTTGGCGGCGAGGCTGAGGTGTTGAGCCCACCCGAGCTGAAAGGCCGGGTACGAGAGCTGGCCGGCCGGACAAAAGAATTGTACGAATAGAGTAGTCCCTTCCGGCCTCCGGATGCTAAACCGTTTCGATGGCTCGGCCGATACTGGTCCTGACATGACCACCATCCGAACCACTTGCCCCCGCTGCGGCGAAGTCGACATGGGCCCCGAGGCCATCCTCCTCTCCGTCCTCCACGGCGGGCGGGAGGGCACCTACCGGTTCACCTGCCCCACCTGCCTCGACGGGGTGGAGAAGCGGGCCGACCGCAAGATCGTGGCCCTCCTGGTCTCGGCCGGCGTCGACGTCTCGGGCCGAAGCGAGGTCGAGGAGCGCACCATGCCGATGTTCGAGGAGGAGTCCGAGGAGCAGGTCGACCCCCGAGGCCGGCTCCCCGAAGGTCCAGCCTTCACCATCGACGACCTCATCGACTTCCACTTCGCCCTTCAGGACGACCGGCACATCCGAGAGTTCCTGGCCGGTCAGCGCTGAGCCCACGGCTCGGCTAGCATCGTCCGCGTGACCACCCCGGCCACCGTATGGATCATCGTCGGCGTGGTGAGCACCCTGGCCATCGGCGTCGTGCTGGTGGGGCTGGTTCGCCACGTGTTCCTGCTCGGCCGGACCCTCCGCAGGTTCCAGGAGGAGGTGCAGCCCATCGCCGAGGACATCGCGGCGGAGGGGGAGCGGGCGTCGTCGAGGGCCGCGCGCCTACCCTCGGGGAAGCCCCGGTAGGCAGGCGGCCCTTCTCGCACCTCGGGCAGTAGAATCGCCCCGGGCGCCTGCCCACCCGACGAGATGTTCAATATCGGCCCTCTCGAGCTCATGGTCATCCTGGTCATTGCGCTGCTCGTCGTCGGCCCTCGCCGGCTGCCGGAGGTGGGGCGGTCCATCGGTCGAGGCATCCGCGAGTTCCGTAAGGCGCAGGACGAGGTCCAGAAGACCATCCAATCCGCGCTCAACGAGCCGGCCTCCACGGCTCGGTCCGTGCCTCGCGCCCACGCAGCGCCGCGGCCCAAAGGCTCGTCGGTGACCGACGGCACCGAGGCCACGGACGCCGCCGATGCCGCCGACGCCACTGATGACACCGAAGGGACGGAGGTCGCCCGCCACGTCGGCAAGGGGCTTGCCGAGCTCCGCAAGGCCAGGGACGAGATCCACCGCAGCCTGCGCGTGGACCTGGACGACGAGGGCGACGGCGGCCGGTCCACGGCGGGGTAGGCCGATCCTCCTCGATCGCCGATGAAGCTGATCCCCGAACGGCTCAGACGTCCCCCCCGCGACCCCGAGGGGACGATGACCCTCGTCGAGCACCTCGAGGAGCTGAGGCGCCGGCTGTTCCTCGCCCTGGGGGCCATCGGCCTGGGCTCGGTCATCGGGTGGTTCCTGTACGGGCCGGTCCTTCAACTGCTCCAGAACCCCTACTGCGACACGATCGAGAACCTGCCCGCGGGGAACCGACCCCCAACCGGCTGCAAGTTCGTGTTCACCGGGGTCCTCGAGCCGGTGATCATCAAGCTCAAGGTGGTCGTGTTCCTGGGGCTGTTCATCGCTCTGCCCATCGTCCTATGGCAGCTGTGGGCATTCGTCGTGCCCGGCCTCACCCGTCGGGAACGCCGGCTGGCCGTGCCCTTCGTGGCCTCGTCGGTGGCCCTGTTCGCCCTGGGCGCCGTCATCGCCTACTTCACCTTGCCGAAGGGACTCGGCTTCCTGCTGGGGTTCGCCGGCTCGGGGTTCGTCCCGTTGCTCACCGGTGACCGGTTCCTCGGTTTCGTGATGCTGCTCGCGCTGTCCTTCGGGATCTCCTTCGAGTTTCCCGTGGTCCTGATCTTTCTCTCGATCGTCGGCGTGATCTCCAGCCAGCAGCTTCGCCAGTGGCGCCGTGGGGCCATCCTGTTCATCGCGATCTTCGCTGCCGTGATCACGCCGAGCTCGGACCCCTACACGATGACCGCGATGATGGTTCCCATGGTCCTGTTCTACGAGGGCGCTATCATCGTGGCCCGCCTGATGAACCGATAGGAAGCCCATGGCCATCAAGGGAAAGAGCAAGCCGCGGAGCCGGAGGGTGGTGACCCCCGGGCCCAGGCCCTCGTACACGCCGGTGAAGAAACCCCTCCTCGCTCGGCGGGGATTCCGTATCGGCGTGCTGGTGGTCGTGGTGGCCGCCTCGATCGGGGGCATCTGGTATGGGCTGGCACGGGAACGGACCCAGGCCCGCGAGCAGGCCCTGGCGGAACGGGAGCGCACCGCCGCCATCACGTTCCGCGGAAGTGTCGAGGGAGCGATCGCCTCGGTCGGGCAGCCGGCGCCCCCGGCCGGGTTCACCGCCTTCCCCACCCTCACCGCCGATGTCGATGGCCTGCAGAAGGGCACGGTCAAGCCCGGGACGGTTCGGACCGACGCGAAGGCCGCCCGGAGGGCGGCCAAGGGCGCCTGGCAGGCTGTGGAAGAGATCGACGTCCCCTCGATCGCGGCGAACAAGGGCTTCGACGCCTCGTTCGTGAACTACTTCTTCAACGCCAGGGAGAAGATGCGGGACGGGCTCAAGCTGTACGAGCACGCGGGACTCCTGGTGGAGCGGGCCGCGGCCGCCACCGGGGACGAGCGCACCGAGCTACTGGACAGTGCGAGGGGGATCCTCGACGTCGCGGCCGAGCTCATGAACAGCGGCTACAGCGACTTCATCCAGATCCAGATACAGGCCGATATCTACCAGCCGTCACTGCCGTCGGTTCCCGCCGGCTCGTGACCGACGGCCTGCTCCTGCTCCACGCGTTCCCGCTCGACGCGAGGATGTGGGAGGCCCAGCTCTCGGCCTTCTCCGGCGTCCTGCCGGTGATCGCGCCGCACCTTCCCGGCTTCGGTGGCACCGAGCCCGCCGGCGAGGTGATGACGATGGGCGGGGCCGCCGACCGGGTGCTGGCCGAGCTCGACCGCGCCGGCGTGGACCGGGCCGTGGTCTGCGGGCTGTCGATGGGCGGCTACGTCGCGTTCGAGCTGTGGCGGCGAGCGCGACACCGGTTCGCCGGCCTCGTCCTGGCCAACACGCGAGCGGAGCCGGACGGCGAAGAGGGGGCGACCAAGCGCCGGGCCCTCGCGGAGCGGCTGCGGCGCGAGGGGAATGGCTTCCTGGTTGAGACGCCACCGCCGCTCCTGTCCCAAGGAGCCCCCGAGGAGCTGCAGGCGTACGTCCGCCGGCTGATCGCCGATCAGCCGGCGGACGCCATCGCCGCCGCGTCCCTCGGCATGGCCGAGCGACCGGACTCTCGCCCCGATCTTCCGGGGATCGATGTCCCCGCCCTGGTGATCACCTCGACGGACGACACGCTGATCCCCTCGGCGATGTCCGCGCCTATGGCCGACGCCATCCCGGGAGCCACCCTGCTCGTGATCGAGGGCGCCGGTCACGTGTCGAACCTGGAGCAACCCGACACGTTCTCCGGCGCGCTCGAGGAGCACGTGGAGCGGGCGGGCCTTCGAGGGTAAGCAACCCCACCCGTAGACTTGGCGGTGTGATCGATCCCAAACGGTTCGCCGCCCGCTACCCGTTCGAGCTGGACGATTTCCAGGTCGAAGCCATCGAGGCACTGGACTCCGGCGAATCCGTGCTGGTCGCGGCCCCCACCGGCTCGGGGAAGACCGTGGTCGCCGAGTTCGCCGTGGAGCGGGCCCTGGACCTGGGGAGCAAGGCCTTCTACACGACGCCGCTCAAGGCCCTGTCGAACCAGAAGTTCGGTGACCTGGTGGCCCGGTATGGCGCTGCCAGGGTTGGGCTGCTCACCGGGGACAACTCGATCAACTCCGAGGCCTCGGTGGTCGTAATGACCACCGAGGTGCTCCGCAACATGCTCTACGAGAAGAGCCCGACGCTCCTCGGCCTGTCTTCCGTGGTCCTGGACGAGGTCCACTATCTCCAGGACCCGTACCGCGGCGCCGTCTGGGAAGAGGTCCTGATCCACCTTCCGCTGTCGGTCCCCGTCGTGTGCCTGTCGGCGACGATCTCCAATGCCGAGGAGTTCGGCGAATGGATCGGAACCCTCCGAGGCCCGACCAGGGTGGTCATCGAGGAACGCCGACCGGTGCCGCTCGAGCACCACTACCTGACCGGGCACGAGCTGCACCCCATGCACGTGCAGCAGGACGGTGAGCTGATCCCCAATCCGTACATCGTCTCCCTGGACCAGGAGGAGGTCCGGTACCGCACGTACTACCGGCGGTCCTCGGGGGTGGCGCAGTACCAACGCATCCCCCGGCCCCGTGAGGGCTACCGGCGCGTGTACGTGCCCCGCCGGGAGGAGGTCGTGGAGGTCCTGGCCCAGAACGAGATGCTTCCGGCTATCTACTTCGTCTTCAGCCGGGCGGGCTGCGACCGGAGCGTGGAGTGGCTGATGGATGCGGGGATCCGCCTGACCACGCGAGAGGAGGCCGATCGGATCCGGGAGTTCGCCGACATGCGCGTGGCCTGGATGGCCGAGGAGGACCTGGAGACGCTGGGGTTCTACGAGTTCCGCGAGGCCCTGTCGGCCGGGATCGCGGCCCACCACGCAGGGATGCTGCCGGTGTTCAAGGAGACCGTGGAGGAGTTGTTCAAGGCGGGAGAGGTGAAGGTGGTGTTCGCCACGGAGACCCTGTCGCTCGGGATCAACATGCCGGCCAAGACCGTGGTCATCGAGGACCTGTGGAAGTTCTCCGGGGAACGGCACGAGCTCCTCACGCCGGGGGAGTACACGCAGCTCACGGGACGGGCAGGCCGGAGGGGGATCGACGATATCGGGCATGCCGTGGTTGTGTTCCAGCGGCAGGTGCCCTTCGAGCGGGTGGCTTCGCTCGCGAGCACGCGGACCTACGAGCTCTCGTCGTCGTTTCGGCCCTCGTACAACATGGCCGTGAACCTGGTCCGCAATTACACGAGGGACCAGGCCCATCACCTGCTGAACTCCTCCTTCGCCCAGTTCCTGGCGGACCGGGGAGTGGTCGCTCTGGAGCGCGAGATCGAGCGGGACACCGCTGACCTGGCCGGCTATCGCGAGCAGATGCACTGCCATCTTGGTGACTTCGCCGAGTACTGGCGGCTCCGGGAGAAGGCCGAGCAGATCAGGGAGGAGGCTCGCAAGGGCCGAGAGCGGGTCCGCACCGATGCCATTCGCCACGCCCTGGCGGCGCTCCGGCCTGGCGAGGTGATCTTCGTCCCACGCGCAAGGCGCCGCGGACTGGCAGTCGTGCTGTCCTCGCGGGAGGGCCGGCCGACCGTCCTGGCCCAGGACCGGAAGTTCTTCCGGCTGTCCGTCCGCGACTTCGAGGAGCCTCCGATCGTCCTGACGAAGATCCCCCTGCCGCGTTCGGGGAGCGCCCGGAGCGCCCGGTACCGCCGCGACCTGGCGGCGCGCCTGGTGGCCCTGGACGTTCGGCCGCCGAAGCAGGCCAGAGACAGGCTAGACGCACGAGCTCAGCGGGAGGCGGCCCGGCTGGAGGAGCTGGCGTCCCGGCACCCCTGCCACGCCTGCCCCGACCGGCCGACCCATGAACGGTGGGCCGTTCGGGCCAGCCAGGTCGAGCAGCGGCTGCGGGGGATCGAACGGCGCGTCAAGACGCGGACCGAGACGCTCGCGCGCCAGTTCGAGCGGGTGCTTGGGGTCCTGGAGGAACTGGGCTACGTGAAGGACTTCGCCATCCTTCCCAAAGGCGACATCCTTTCCCGCATCTACGGTGAAGGCGACATCCTGGTGGCCGAAGCGCTGGGCGAGGGGCTGGTCACCGGCTTGTCACCCGCCGAGACGGCCTCGCTCGTCTCCACGGTGGTGTACGAGTCCCGGGAACGCGTGCCGCGGCAGGCGGACATGCCGACATCCGACACGGCAGAGCGATACCGACGGTTGGATCGCCTGTGGCGTCGCATCCGGCGGTCGGAGGACTCACACCACGTCGAGCTGTGTCGGGAGCTCGAGGCGGGCTTCGCCACCCAGGTCTTCCAGTGGGCGGAGGGCAAGCCCCTCCAGGACGTACTGGCCGAGACCGGCTTGGCCCCCGGCGACTTCGTGCGCAACTGCAAACAACTGCTGGACCTCCTCCGCCAGATCGAAGAGGTGGCCTCCGACCAGACCGCGGAGCTGGCCCACGAGGCCATCGAATCGGTGAATCGCGGCGTCGTCTCGTACACCGGCGTTTGACGCGCAGAGGTCGTCCCCGATCCAGACGGGCCGGCCGGCCCCATGGGTAGGATGCACCCGCCATGGGGAGCCCCTTCGGAGAGCTCACGGTCATCGTGAACCCTCACGCCGGCCGGCGGCGCGTGGGACAGGAAATCCCCGAGCTCGAGCGCACGCTCCAGGCTCGGGGGCTCGCGTATCGGCTCCTCCGAACCGAGGGTCCGGGTGATGCCACCCGGTTCGCCCGTGAGGCGCTGTCGAGCGGCGGCCGATTCGTCGTCGCGGTGGGAGGCGACGGAACGGTGCACGAGGTGGTGAATGGGATGTTCGGCCAGGACGGGGCCACCCTCGTGCCGCAACCGGTGCTCGGCGTGGTCGCCGCGGGCTCGGGGTGCGACTTCGTGCGGACGTTCGGCCTCCCGGGCGACGTCACCAGGTCCTGCCAACACCTGCTGGGGGAGAATACCTACCCCCTCGACGTGGGCAAGATCACGTACGCGGGCTCGAACGGGGAACGGCGGGTTCGGTACTTCCCCAACGTGGCGGAGGCCGGGCTGGGGGCGGCGGTGGCGGCCCGGGCGGACCGGCTTCCCGTGTCACTCGGCCAGGCGAAGTACTTCTTCGGGTTCTGGCTGACGCTTCCCGGGTTCAAGCTGGCCAACCTGAAGGTCCGAGCCGACCGCAAGGACTACGAGGGGCCCGGCCTCATGGTGATCGTGGGCAACTGCCAGTACTACGGAGGAGGGATGAAGATCTCGCCCCGCTCATACCCCGGTGACGGTGTCCTCGACGTGTTGATCTTCAAGGGACCGAAGTCGGACTCGTTCACGCTGCTGCCCAAGGTGTACCGGGGTGAGCATCTGCCGCACCCTCGGGTCCTCGAGTTCCGAGTCAAGGAGGCCCTGGTGGTGGACGCGGACCGGCCCCTTCCCATCGAGGCCGACGGCGAGGTCCTGGGGTTCACCCCGGCAACGTTCGAGGTCGTCCCCCAGACCATCCTGATGAAGCTGTGACCGGCGGCACGGCGGCAGGTCGCCACGCCGAGCGACTGGACCGCGCGGCGCGGGTGGCCGGGGAAGCCGGCCTGGGCGGGCTGTTGGTCACGCCGGGGCCGGACCTGCTCTACCTGACGGGCCACGCGCCGCCGCCTCTCGAGCGGCTCACATTGCTCGTTATCGCGCCGGGGCGCGGCCCGGTCCTGCTCGTGCCGCTCTTGGAGCGGCCGGCGGCGCTCGCGTCGCCGGCCGCCGACCGGATCGAGGTTCTCGGGTGGGCCGACGACGAGGACCCGTACGCCGTTGCGGCCGGGCTCCTACCGCCCGGACCGCTGGGCGTCACGGACCAGACGTGGGCCTCCCACGTCCTTGGGCTCCAAGAGGCTGCGAGGGACCGCACGTTCGTCGCCGTCGGCCGGGCCATGCCTCCGCTTCGTGCCGTGAAGGACGACGAGGAGCTGGCGGCGCTGGCGAAGGCGGCGTCGGCGGCCGACGCCGCCTTCGCCGATATCGTCCTGGTCGCGTTCGCTGGCCGCCGGGAGACCGACATCGCTGTGGACCTGGCGGAGCTGCTTCGACGGCACGGCCACCGGACCGCCGAGTTCGCCATCGTCGGCTCGGGTCGGAACGGCGCGTCGCCTCACCACGAGGCGGGGGAGCGGGTCATCGCCGAGGGCGACGCGGTGGTCTTGGATTTCGGGGGGCTCCAAGGGGCCTATTGCTCGGACATCACGCGGACCGTGATCGTCGGCGAGCCACCGAAGGAGTTCGATCGTGTTTACGACGTCGTGCGACGAGCCCAGCAGGCGGCGTTCGAGTCGGTGCGCCCGGGCGTCCCGGCGGAGGAGATCGACCGGGTCGCCCGCGACGTGATCGACGACGCGGGCTACGGCGAGTGGTTCATCCACCGTACGGGCCACGGGATCGGCCTGGAGATCCACGAGCCCCCGTACATCGTCGCCGGCAACCGGACGAAGCTCGAGGCCGGCATGACCTTCTCGATCGAGCCGGGGATCTACCTCCCGGATCGGTTCGGCGTGCGGATCGAGGACATCGTAGCGGTCAGCGACGACGGTGGGAGGCGATTGAACGAGGCGCCGCGGGAGCCGCTGACCGTGCGGTAGCCGGGGGAACTAGATCTGGGGACGGACTCTCGTTCCCTCCGGGGTGTCCATGACCTCCAGGCCAAGCTCCTGGAGCCTGTCGCGAACCCGATCGGCGGTGGCGAAGTCCTTGCTGGCCCTGGCGGCGTCCCGCTCGCCGACGAGCGCCGCGACCTCGTCGCTCGGCTGCCATCCCGCGCGGGCGTCCCGCTCGGCGTCGAGGCCCAGGACCTGGTCCCACGACGAGACCAGCGAGTACTTCTCCGAGTCGGGGACGGCCCGTGACGACGCCAACTCGTTCAGGATCACCAGGGCCCGGGGCATGTCCAGGTCGTCAGCAACCGCGTCGCGGAACCGCTCGTCGAACGCCTTGGCCACCGAGCCCAGGCCTTCGGCAGCACCGCCCCACTCGGCCATCCGCTGTCGAAGGCGCTTGACGGCAGTGTCGGCCGCCCGGAGCGCGTCCTCGGAGAAGTCCATCTCCCTTCGGTACCGGGTCTCGAACGTGAGGTAACGGAAGGACAGGGGATCGATCCCCAGCGCCGCGAGGTCCCCGATGCGGATGATGTTGCCCGAGGACTTGGCCATCTTCTGTTCCTTCAGCCGGAGGAACCCTCCATGAACCCACGTCGAGATGACCTCGTGGCCCACGGCGCCCTCCGACTGGGCGATCTCGTCCTCGTGGTGGGGGAAGATCAGATCGACGCCACCGGTGTGGATGTCGAACCGCTCGCCCAGGTACTTCATGGACATGGCCGAGCACTCGATGTGCCATCCAGGGAAGCCCTCGCCCAACGGGCTGTCCCACTTCATCAGCCGGTTGGGCCCGGCCTTCTTCCACAGGGCGAAGTCCTCCGGGTGGCGCTTGTTGGGGTCCACCTCCAGATCCTGGCGATGTCCCGCCCGCAGCTTGTCGAGCGTGTTCCCGGAAAGCTTCCCGTACTCGGGGAACGAGCGAACGTCGTAGTAGACCGTCCCATCGACCTCGTAGGCGTGGCCGTTCTGAAGGAGACGCTCAGTTAGCTCGATCATCTCCGGGATGTGCTCGGTCGCCGTGGGGTAGACGTGGACCCCCTTGATGCCGATGGCCTCTGTGTCGTCGCGGAACGCTTGGGTGTACTTGTTGGCGATCTCGTTGGGGGACAGGCCCTCGTCGGCGACGGCCAGGTCCATCTTGTCACGACCTGCATCGGAGGCATCGTCGGTCATATGTCCCACGTCGGTGATGTTCATGACCTGGTTGACCTCGTAGCCCTCGAACTCCAGGGCCCGGCGAAGTAGGTCCGACAGCAGGAAGGTCCGAAGGTTTCCGATGTGGACGTACCGATAGACGGTGGGGCCACACGAATACATGCCGATCTTGCGGTCGTCGACGGGGACGACCTCCTCGACGCGGCGGCTCAGCGTGTTGTACAGGCGCACGGGTGCCAGCATACCCGTGGGCTCCCGACGGATTGTTTGCTACGGCAGCAGGTCGGGTCGGGGCGGCGCCTGGCCGGTGGGCCCGTTGCCCGAGGGCCCTGGCTCGGGCCCGTCGCCGTCACCGGCGCCAGCACCGGCAGGGATGGCAACCTGCGCACCCTGTTGCCCGTTGCCCGTCAAGTCGATCACATCGAGGGGCTCGCGCTCGCCGAGCTCCGCCATGAGGGCCTCGATCTCGTCGCCGATCAGCTCTTCGCGCTCGATGAGCGCGTCACGAACACCCTCGACCGCGTGCCGCTTCTGGAGGAGCAGTTTCTTGACCCGATCCCTGCAATCGTCGAGCAGCGCGTCCATCTCCTTCTTGCGATCGGAATCGGACAGGATGGCCCGGATCGGATCACCGTCCATCATCGTCGGGGGGATCGCGGCGGCCGAGATGAGACTCTTGCCCATGCCGAACACCCCCACGTAGGCGGCAACAGACCGCGTCGCGTTCACCAGGTCCGAGCTTGGTCCAGTTGTGGTCTGTCCGAACCAGATCTCCTCAGCCACCAGTCCGGCCAAGGAGACCTGGATGTCGGCGAGGATCTGGCGCTGGGTTCTGCTGTACAGCTCCTCGATGTCTTGCCCGTGAACCAGGCCCAGGGCGTGCTCGCGCTTCTGGATCGTGATGACCTGGATCTGGAACTCACCCTTCTCCAGCGTGTACGAGGCGACCGCGTGTCCCGCCTCGTGAACGGCGGTCATCTCCTTCTCCCGAGGGGTCAGCTTCACGGGTTGCTTCAGGCCGATCTCCTCAACGAGCTTGGCCTGCCAGAGGTCGTCCCACCGCAGCGCATCCCGTCCGTCCTGGAGCGCGAAGATCAAGGCCTCGTTCACGATGTTCTGGATCATGGCCGGCGAGTAGCCCTTGGTCATCCGCCCCAGCTTCTTGACGTCGGTGGGCTCGTGGCGCACCTTCGCCAGGTAGTACCGGGCGATGTCCTCGCGACCGTCGCCGTCGGGAAGCCCGACGTGGATCTTCCGATCGAACCGCCCGGGCCGAAGAAGCGCCGGGTCGAGCGAGAGGGCGCGGTTCGTGGCTCCGATGACGAGGATGTTGTAGAAGGGCACCTTCGGCCGGCCCAGGCCGAGTATCCGGCGAACGTGCCGCCATAGGCCCCTCGGCGCCACGAACCCGTCCATGTTGACCAGCAGCTCGTTCACGATGCCCATGCCCCCACCGCCCATGCCCATGCCGGCGATGACCTTGTGGGGCCCGGACGGCCTGTCGTGCTCCACGGACTGCTGTGAGATGCCTCCCCGGGTCCCGCCGAGAGCATCGAGTTCGTCGACGAAGATCACGCAGCCCCCGTACTTGTCCGACATCGCCCGGGCTCGCGAGAACATCCGCCGAACCTTCATGTTGCCGATACCGAAGAACATCGCTTGGAACCGGCTCCCGTCGGCGACCAGGATGGGCACATTCGAAGCACCGGCGATGGCCTTGGCCATCAGCGTCTTGCCGGTACCCGGCGGCCCTTCGAACAGGATGCCATGAGGCGGGTACCCACCCATCTTCTTAAAGTTCTTGAACCCCTGGAACAGCCGCAGAACCTCCTTCGAGGACTCGACGGCCGCGGGCTGCCCCCGGACATCGTCGAAGGACTTGTCATACTCACCGGGGTAGATCGTGTAGTACGTCCCCCGCATCAGGAACCAGAACATCGCGGCGAACTGCACGACCAGGATGAGGGAGAAGAACAGCAGCTGGACCATGAGCATGCGGTAGGTCGCGAACGTCGCCCCGGCGTGGAACAGGGCCTGGTACGGATGGACACCGAGGAACAGGTACCCGACGGCGAGGTAGATGGTCAGGAAGATCGCCGCGCGCTTGATCCATCGCCAGTAGCGCCGGTACTGCTCCATGGGTTCGACCCCCCCGAGGTGAGGCCGGGCTCGGCCCGGGAACGTGCGCACAGGATACGCCTGGAACAGTGGATCCGGAGGGCGGGCTGCCCCGGTCCTACGGACTCAGCGGCCGATGCTCGAAGGGAGTCGAGAGCACGACCGTGGTACGGGTCTGGACCTGACCCTTCTCCCGGAGGCGGCGGATGAGCTCCTCGAGGTGGCCCGTGGTCCGAACCCTCACCTTCAAGACGTAGTTGGACTCGCCCGCCACGCTGAAGCAATCCTCCACCTCGGGGAAGTCCTCCACCCGCTCGGGGAGGTCGTCCGGCTGCGTGGGATCGAGGGGAGTCACCGCGACGAGCGCGGTGACGAATAGGCCCAGGGCCTCGGGATCGATGACCGCGCGATAGGTCTGGATGACCCCCGCCTCCTCCAGCTTGCGCACCCGTTGGTGGACCGACGATGGCGACAACCCCACCCGCTGCCCGACGTCCGCATAGGTCGCCCTGGCGTCCTCCTGGAGTGCCGCGATGATCTGGAGATCCCGATCGTCGACCACGTCCGCATCATACGAACCGGCCACCCGGGTGAGGGGAATATCCCCGGCCGGCCCATTGCGACCTGGGTCCCCGCCGTGTACAAACCGTGGCGCACCGACACGGCCGAACCTCTCCCGGGCCCAGGAAAGGGGAAGGGGAGAGGTGTCGCCGAACCGAACGCTCGCTCCGTGCACGCGCCTGGCCCGATCGCCGAAGCGGGGGGGTGGCGTTCGGTGGCTCTCGCTCCTGGACCACCCCACCCGAGTGCGGTACGCGGCGCTCGTCGCCTCGGTCGCCCCGGCGATCGAAGCCTCGCTCGGCGCCGAGGTGGTGGCCAATCGCGCGGTACTCGGAACACCATCGATCGGCCTACCGCTCAGGCCGTGGCGACCGGCGTGGGACGCCTTCCTGCGGTCGGGACAACATCTGGCCCTTGCCGCCGGCGCGTTCGTCACCGCCGACGTCCGCCGGTGCTACCCGTCGATCGGCCCCGACCTGGTGGGGCGAACCCTTCGGCGGTTGGGATGCGCGAGGAACGATGTCCTGGGCGTGACCACCATGCTCGAAGCGCTCGATGCCTCAGGCGTTCCGGGGCTTCCCATCGGGCCGAACCCGTCCGCGGTCCTGGCCAACGCCGTGCTGGCCCGGGGCGATGAGGCTCTTCGGGCGGCCGGAGTGCGGCACATTCGGTGGGTGGACGACGTCTGGATCTTCGCTCCCGGTCTGCCCGAAGCCCTGACGGCGCTTGGGTCCCTCGCACGATGGCTCGAGGTACAGGGGCTTTCGCTGGCGCCGGAGAAGACCCAGATCCTCGACCGGCCCCACGAGATCCCCGCAGCGGTCGGCGGTGGGACGGTCTCACCGGCGACCCCGCGCTATCATCGGCCCTCCGATGCGCACGCTCTACCGGGCGTCAATGGTCCACACCCTGTCGCACCCTCCGAGAGGGGA
>DASSSA010000144.1:0-6528 GCA_035701505.1 Actinomycetota bacterium | reverse complement strand
GGTCACCAGCTTCTCCCGAGCGACTCGCTTCTCGGCCAGCTCCCCCCCGACCCGCGCGAGCTCCTCGACGGCCTCGCCCCCCACCGCATCGAGCCTGGCCCTGGACTGCTGAACCAGGGTGCTGGCTTCCCCCGCCCGTGATTCGAGGTCGTCCTTGCGGACCATCTGCTCCAGGAGGTCGTCCTCGGACCTGGAGCGGCGCTCCTTGAGCGAGGTGATCTCGTGCTGGAGGGCCTCCATCTCCTTGATGTTGGCGATGCTGCCGTTGTAGAGCCGCTTCTCGTCGACCTCGGCCTTACGGGTCATCGAATCGATCTCCCGTTCGAGGCGCTGTTGCTCCCGGGCCACCGCATCGACCCCGAGCCGGAGCTCCCCCAGGCGGCCCTCCGCGTCCTCCATGGCAGCCCGGGCATCCGCGATCTCCTTGCCCTCCTCCAGCTGGCGCTTCCGGGCCTCCAGCCGATCGATCGCGGTGTCGAGGTCCTGGAGTTCCAGCAACCGATCCACGCCACGCATGGAGCGAAGCGTAGCCGAGGACCAGGCGAACGAACTTGCCACTTGGGTCGGACGGGCTCAGGTCAGGGTGAGCTGCTCGGGCCGAGGGGAAGACGGCGCCACTCGACGAGCCTGGTGCGGCGTGGTCCGAGCCATCCCGAAGCTTCGGGCCAGGCCCTGTAACCGGTCGGCCACTTCCTCCTGGTACGCCGAGGGCGCGTACGCGCCGGCGCCATACAGCTCCCGATATCGAGGCAGGAGCTCGGGATGGCGCTCTTCCAGCCAGCTCATGAACCACTCTCGGGACCCGCCCTTCCGCAGGTGCAGCACGATGGGCACGATGTGGGTGGCGCCGGCGTCGGCGATGGCCCGGACCGTGTCGTGGATGGCTTCGTCCGTGTCGGAAAGGAACGGGACGATCGGAGCCATCAGAACCCCGCACGGGACCCCGGCATCGTTGAGCGCCCGGACCGCTTCGAGCCGACGAAGGGGGCTGGGCGTCCCCGGCTCGAGCAGCCGCCACAGCTCCGGATCGACCGATCCCACCGAGAAATTGGTGGCCACGTCGGTGACGGCCGCGGATTGGATCAGCAGGTCCAGGTCGCGAAGGATCAGCGTCCCCTTCGTCAGGATGGAGAACGGGTTGGCGAAGTCGCGGAGGGCCTCGATGATCCCCCGCATCAGCCGGTAGCGACCTTCCGCCCGTTGGTAGGTGTCCACGTTGGTGCCCATGGCGATGTGCTCTCCCGACCACTTCGGCTGGGCCAGCTCCTTCCGAAGCAGCTCGGGCGCGTTCACCTTGACCACGATCCTGGTGTCGAAGTCTCGGCCGTAGTCCAGATCGAGGTAGGTGTGGGTCTTGCGAGCGAAGCAGTTGTGACTCACGACGCCGTTCGCGATGAAGTCGCCGGTCCCGGTGGTGATGTCGAACATCGGAAGGTCGATCCCGAGCGACTCGATCGAAACGACCCTAAGCGGAGCGTCGCCCTTGATCGCCTTCCCCGAGATGTCTCGCTTCCGGGTGATCGCCGGGTCGACCGTGTGAAAGAACCGGAGCGCCTCGCGGAGGCCGCCCCGGAGCCGGACGGTCGTGAGCCCATTGGGGAGGCATGATGGCTCGCTCCTGTACTCGAACCGGAGCCGGTCCAATGCCGCCGTGACCTGCCCGATGATCGCAGGGTCGGTGTTCGACACGCGAAGGATTCCCCCGCTGTAGCTGCCCTCCGCGTCGAAGATGCCCGCAAGGAATCCCTTGGACCATCCGAGGGCAGGCTCGATGGGCCACCTGATGAGCTCCCCGATCGCGCCGATGTGGGCGAAGGCCGAGGTCCGAATGGCATACACGGGCTTGAAACCCCCGACTGCCTCCTGAAACAGGAATCCTCGAGTAGAGATTCCGTGCTCAAGGAGATACTCACGGGTTCGGCGGAGCGCCTCCATGTCGACGAGCGCAAGCCTGAAGCGGTGCACGTTCCCGTGAACGCGTCCAGCGCGCGCGTATGTGTACGAGCCAAGATGCCCGTCGCCGCGGATCATCCCGCACAGATATCCATCTCGATAGTCCGCGCCTTTGTCGGGCCCTGGCGCGAACAGCCCGGTACCCATGAGCTGATTGTTGACGGTCAGATGGGGGCGTCGACCCGCGCCATGCTCCGATCCCGTGACATGCTTCCACCCTCGGTCGCTGAGGAGTCGATGGTCTCCGCTCGTGATGAGCTCGGTTCCATCCTCCAGAGTCACGCGATACGCCGGCTTGATGGTGGACCAATGCGCCTTGACGCCGGTCTTGACGTACCAGCGGTAGTTCCCGCTCCGGACGGTTCCGTAGATCTCGTCGCCGGGACGAACGTCGGCCAGCGGCTTCGTGCGGCCATCCCCCATCAGGATAGGCGCGTCACCACCCATGCAGTAGGCACAAGCATGACCGCAGCCCCGATACGGGTTGATCGTCCATCGGAAGGGCATCCGCGACGCCTCGGGAACGTGGTTGATGATCGACCGCGCGTGGACCTCGTAGAACGTGAAGCCGCGGAACTCCGGCGTGTCGAAGGTCCGGACCACGGCGCCCTGCTCGAACAGCGGGGTCGTCAGTCGGTCGTCCGCCGGCCGGACGTCGAGCCTGAGGTTGTCCCAGCGCATCGGGACCCCCGAGGATAGATCACTCCCAGGCCGAAGCACAAGGGCGTAATTCCAGGGCTGGAAGCCGCTACCCGACGGCTGCCGAGCCGGGCGAGAGGTCGATTTCCATTCCCTCCCGAGCCAGGGCGACGTCATCCGTGTGGGGGTAGAGGTCGCGGACCCGACGCAACATGGCCTCGAGCTGCTCGTCGCCGTGCATGGGGTCGTGGTGGAACAGCACCAGGCTCGCCGCCCCGGCCATGCCGGCGAAGGTCGCGACGTGCTCGGTGCTTGAGTGTCCCCACCCCACCCGGGCCGGGTATTCCTCCTCCGTGTATTGGCAGTCGTGGATCAGAACGTCCGCCCGCCGTGCCACGGAGAAACCGGAGATCCACTCGGGCGCGACGGAGCCAAGGTCCGAGCCGATGGCAGGCTCGTGGTCGGTCAGGTAGGCGAGCGAGCGCCCCCGCTCCTGGATCCGATAGCCAACGGTCGGCCCGGCATGGATGATGGGCTGCGACAGGATGGTCGCCGGCCCGATCGCCCACTCCCCCTGCGGGGCATCGTGGAAGCTGACGCTGGAGGGCACGTCCATCAGGTGCACGGGGAAGAGCGGTGGGGACAGGACGGTCGCGATCCGTTCGCTGAGCGACTGGACGGGCGAGGTTGGCCCCCAGATGTGCAGGTCGGTCGCCGGGTCCCACAGCGGCGTGAAGAACCCTAGGCCCTCGAGGTGATCGAGGTGAAGGTGCGTGAGCAGGATGTCGATCCGCGCGGGACGGCGCCCGTCGAGTGAGAGTCCGAGCCCCCGGATGCCGGTCCCTGCGTCAAGGATCACCAGGCTGCCGTCGGACAGTGCGACCTCGATGCACGCGGTGTTGCCGCCGTAGCGGACGGTTTCGGGACCGGGCGTCGCCAGGGAGCCGCGAGACCCCCAGATCCTGGCCCGCACTCAGTCCTCCTCGTGCTTCCCCCAGAACACGGCGACCGCGCCCACGAACTCGTCGGCCCTCGCGTAGAGCGGGAACGCGGTGGACTCGACCACGCGCTCGATGCCCTCGGCGTTTCGGAAGCGGAGTGTTCGGTGCGCAGGTGTCCGCTCTTTCAGCACGATGCCGAGAGACGTTTCGGCCAGGGCCACCGGCTTCCCCTCCACGTCCCGTGGATCGAATGCTGGCCCCCAGTCCTCGAAGGCCACCGGCTCGGCCTCGGTGAAGGGGCGCCCCAGGATCGCTCCCGCAGCCTCGTTGTAGAAGATGACCGCGCCCTCCACGTCAACGATCAGCATCGGCGTCGCCAGCATGGATGCGAGGTCACGCGCGAGGATCAGCACGATGCTTCGTTGCTGAGTGGCCTCGGTCACCGTCGAAGCCTAGCAACGATAGACTCCCTGCGCGCGTCTCATCCTCGAGCGATCCATGCCGAACCCCTCCGACACGAAGATGCGCGTCGCCCGCGCCGTTCTTGCGGCCGGCTTGACCCTGGCCGCTGTGGCCGGGATCCGGGCGGCGGCGAAGGACTCGGGCGCGAGGCCGAGCGTCCTCGCCTACCGGGGGCTCGGGACCTGGGTGGACATCTACGACGCGGCGCTGTGGAGCGACCCGAAGGCGGCGGTCCAGACGATGCAGACGGACGGGATCCGGACGATCTATCTCCAGAGCTCGAACTTCTCCCACGCCGACATCGAGTTCCCCACTCGGTTCGGGGAGTTCATCGACGCAGCGCACGCGGCGGGCATGCGGGTGGTGGCCTGGTACCTTCCCTCGCTCGCGCACCTCAAGGTCGACCTCCGAAAGTCGACGGCCGCGATCGCCTACCGCTCCACCGCGGGGAGTGGGGTCGACTCGTTCGCTCTGGACATCGAGTCCAGGGTGGTGACCGACCCGACCGTCCGAACGGCCAGGCTGTTGAACCTGTCCCAACGGATCCGCGACGCCGTGGGCCCCGGCTATCCGCTCGGGGCGATCACCCCCAATGCGGTGAGCTTGGCCACAGCGACCAGCTTCTGGCCCGACTTCCCGTACGCGTCGCTGACGCAGTACTACGACGTGTTCCTGCCAATGTGCTACTCCGGTGACGTCGCGGCAGAAGGTCAGGCCGTCCACGACTACGCGGCGAACTGCGTCCGCCTGGTTCGGTTGGGGACCGGCGATCCGACGGTGAGGATTCACCAGATCGGTGGGGTGGCGGACAACTACGACGCTGCGGAGATCGAGGGATTCGCGCAGGCCGTTAGGGAGTACGGCCTGATGGGGGGGAGCTTGTACGACTTCATGACCACGGAGGATCCCGCGGCCTGGGATCTGCTCAGGACGATCCCGGTGAACCCACGGGAGTCGCCCCCCCTTCCGATTCCGATCGGCTCGTCGGACGCCGTGGGCAACATCCCGCGCGGCGACCGGAGCCACCCGAAGGAGGTCTTCTACCTCGCCCAGAGTGGACCTGGGGTCTTCAACCTGACGTACCAGGGGTTCGACTTCGGATCCGGTGAAGTCACGCTGTCGGTCAACTGGCAGGTGGTCAAGACCACCGCCAAAGGACCCGCGGGCACGTGGACGCGGAGCCGGACCATCTCCATCGCCAACGAGTTTCTGCTTGACGACGGGCCGAACCTCATCGGATTCACGGCCGCAGGCGACTACCCGAGCTGGAGCACGTGGGGGGTCCGAGGCGTCACCCTATCGGCGACGGCAGCGTAAGCCTCATCGGAGTGGGCGCTGAAGGGTTCGAACCTTCGACCTCTGCCTTGTAAGGGCAGCGCTCTACCGCTGAGCTAAGCGCCCGACAGCCATGCTGGCTCCACCGACTCGCCGCGGACGTGGCCGCAGGCCCGGCACACCACTTGGCCGAGCATCACCGAGAGCCTGCTGGCACCGCACACCTCGCATCGGTCCAGTTGAACGGCCCAGTCCGGCCGGCCTTCCTGGCAGCTCGGGCACACCAGGACCTGCTCTCCTCCGACGGCGGCGCGGACCCACTGTCGCTCCCGCTTGTCGGGATCGAACGTGGGGCGCCCGCATAGGAAGCACCTGGGCCGGGACGGATCCTCCGCCGCGTCTTTCGGCTCGGTCGGGCTCACGGTCCACAAGGATAGCCAGCGGGAGGTGGTCCGGCCGTGGCCTCCATAGGATGTGGTCAACGCCGACGAACACGGGGAGGTGCGTCGTGGAGTCAGACGGACACGGCACGGTACGGGTCGTGAGGGCCATCGAGGCGGCGGGGGACGTGACACTGGAGCGCGCCCTGGTCGGGATGGTGAGCGGGCGAGACGTCCACCTCACCATGGCAGGAGCAGGGCCGGTCATCGCGTCCGGCCAGGTGGCCATCAACCAGGGCGGGTGCGGTCCGCTGATGACCGGTGGCGACGTGTCGATCCATCAGGGAGGCTCCGGACCCATCATCGCCAAGGGCAACGTATCCATCGAGCAGGGCGGCTGTCAGAGCGTGATCGCCGCGGGCGGCGCGACGCTGGGCCGCCAGGCGTTCGTGGGGATGGTCCTGTCGCCTCGGATCGAGGTCCAAGACGGCGCCAAGGTGCTCATGACCGTCCCACAGGCTGCCGCGTTCGGCGCGGCCGTGGGCGTCGTGTTCGCCTTCCTGTCCAGGGCTCGGAGGCGCTGAAGAGCGGCGGGGCTCATCGGCCGGTCGGGACCGGCGTCACAGGCCGGCTTCCTCTGGGAAGGGCCCGGGAGGCAGGGCGGCCCGCCGTCCGCGATGCCTTCCTTGCCCGGATCGCGCCTTCCAGGTCGCGACGGCCGCCGCCCCAAGGCCGAATCCGGCAACCAGGACGAACGTCACGCCGCTCACGAACGGGATGAGGCCGATGACCCGAAGGGCGCCCCACCCTGCGAGGAACGCCACGACCTGGCGCTCGGGATTCGTCCACACCAACCGGCCCAGCGCGTATGCGGCGAA
>DASSSA010000143.1:0-49379 GCA_035701505.1 Actinomycetota bacterium | reverse complement strand
TGCCCCCGAAAGCGTCCTCGGTCCACAGCTCGAGAAGGTCGCCCGGTTTCACCTTCCGCACCGGCGGGACGCCGCCGAAGGTCCAGGCGAACTCCGACGGGTCGGGCCGGTACGTGACGACGTCCATGCCATCCTCCGCTGCTTGGGCGGCGGGTCGCGCCGGTCAGACCGGCGCCGACGCCTCCGCGACCTCCTCCTCGATGAACACCTTCGCCGTGTCCCTCAGTCGATGGGGAGCGCTCGCGGACAGATAGATCAGGTACACGATCCCGATGGCGTACCAAATCCCCACGACCGGCCCGGCTACGTTGAACGGGTACGTCAGGGGGGCGATGAAGCTGAGCACCGAGCCCCCGACCCCGATGGCCACCAGGAAGGCCGGCACGAACGCCGCGATGCCGGCGATGGGGATGACCCCATGCAGGAACCAGTTGAACTCGCTCGGCCGCTCCCGCACGTAGTAGACGAGGCACGCCAGGTTGACCAGCATGTAGATGGCGATCACCACCACGCCGATGATCGTTCCCAGGATCCCGAAGACCGTGAACGGGCTGTTGTACTGGGCTCCCAGCCACAGGGCGACGCCCACTCCGATCACCAATTGGACGAACACCGAGACGTGCGGCGAGCGATACCGCGGATGGGTCCGCTCCAGGATGGCCGGGAGCAGGCGGATCCGGCCCATCGCGTACAGCGTCCGCGTTGCGGCGTTGGAGCCGGCGTTCGCGTTGGCGATGGCCGAGTTGGCGATGGCAAGGAACACCAGCACCCACCCCGCGCCCCACACCATCCGGGCCACCGCATCCCAGGGGTTGCCACCGCCCGCCGCGGGGAATCCCGCGTACTTGTCGGGGCCGAAGAATACGGTCGAGGCGTACGTCGTCAGGATGTAGAACGCCCCGATCCCGATGCACGAGTACACGACGGCCCGCCCGATCGTCCTTCGGGGATCCCTGGCTTCCTCCGCGAGCGGCGCCGCCGCCTCGAAGCCGATGAAGGCCAGGATCGTGTAGACCGAGCCGGCGATCACCCCCGAGATCCCCGTGAACCCCTCGACGGTCGCGAACTTCGTACCGAACACCTCCAACGTGTTCTTGTCGCCGGCCTTCACGATCAGCCACACAGCGAGTACGGCGAACACTCCGATCTCGAACAACCCGAGAAGGGTGCCGATCCGAGCGCTGATCTGGATCCCGAAGTACCCGAGCAGGAAGACCAGGAGCGCGGCGGCCAGCGCCGAAACCACCCACCAGATGCCGAAATTCCACCCGAACTCGTCCCGCAGGGTCCCTGCGACCACCCCGGCGAAGACCATGTACAGGGCCGGGGCGATGAGTGGCTCCACGAAGGCGTAGCCCCAAGCTACGAAGAACCCCACCGTGGGATGCAGCCCGCGGGCGGTATAGGTGTAGAAGCCGCCGGCCGAGGGCAGGTGCTTGGCCAGCTGACCGATGGAGATCGCCACCAGGAGGCAGCCCACGAGGGCGAAGATCACCGAGAGTGGCTCGGCCCCTCCGGCGAAGTTGGCGCCGATCACGATGGTGATGGCCACAGCCGCGGCCGGGGCCATGTGGGTGATCGACTGGAAGAGGACCTCGCGAAGCCCGATGGCGCCTCGCGCGAGCTGGTTCCCGGGCGGAAGAGACCCCGGCGAAGCCGTGCGTGACGACGAGTCCATCACGACCCTCCCTTTCCGAGGAATACCGGATTATGCGCCTCGGGCGGCCTCGGGGGCCAAGCGAGGCCACGCCGGTACCCGGATCCCACGCACCGCCGGCGATACCCTGGAACTGCGATGGACCGATGGGTGGTGCTGTACGACCAGGACTGCGGGTTCTGCCGGTGGGCCACCGACCGCGTGCTCGCCTGGGACCGGCGGGGCCGCCTGCGGGCCGTCGCGCTTCAGGATCCGGAGGCCGAACGGCTCCTTCCAGGGATGGACCGCGAGCGACGGATGGCCTCCTGGCACGTCCTGAGCCCGGACGGACGCGTTCGGTCGGCCGGGCGCGCGGTCGCACCGCTCCTTCGTCTCCTCCCCGCCGGCGCCCCACTCGCCGCTCTTGCCGGCGCGTTTCCTCAGACCACGGACCGCCTGTACGACTTGACCGCCCGCCACCGAGGACGCCTGGGAGCGCTCCTTGGCGCCCGGCGCTGCGCGGTCATGCTGTCGGGGAAGCGCGATGAGCGGTCGACGCCCGGCTCCTAAGCGGACGGCGGAGGTCGACCTGGTCGTCGAAGTCCTGCAGCAGCTCGAAGCGATCGCGGATCCCACCCGTCTCGCCGGCATGGGCCGCTACGGCATCTCCACCACGAGTGCCCTCGGCGTGTCCATCCCTGAGCTCCGACGGTTGGCTCGCCGGATGGGGAACGATCATGACCGCGCCCTCGCCCTGTGGATCACCGGGGTCCACGAGGCTCGCATCCTGGCGAGCATGACCGACGAGATTGAGAGGGTCACTCCGTCACAGATGGATGCTTGGGTCAGGGAGTTCGATTCGTGGGACCTGTGCGACCAGGTGTGCGGCAACCTGTTCGATCGAACGCCTCACGCGTTCCGAAAGGCGAGGGCATGGAGCGCGCGCCGGAGCGAGTTCGTGCGGCGTGCCGGATTCGCCACGATGGCGTGCGCCGCGGTCCATCGAATGGACGTCGGAGACGAGCCGTTCGACGCGTTCTTGCCGGTGATCGTGGGTGCGTCGACCGACGAACGGAACTACGTGAAGAAGGCCGTGAACTGGGCCCTCCGACAGATCGGCAAGCGGGACTCCGCGTTGAACCGAAGGGCCATCGCCACGGCGGAGGAGATCTCCGGGCTTGACTCCGGGGCCGCGCGGTGGATCGCGGCCGACGCCCTCCGCGAGCTCACAAGCCCGGCGGTACAGAACCGGCTGCGCCGCAGCTGACGATGAAGGACGGAGGGGGCGCGGGCACCCCCTCCGTCCTGTCCGCCGGTCGCCCGGCGGACTTCACTCGTCGGCCGGGACCGTAACCACCTGGCGATCGCTCTCGGGCACGCGAACGGGCTCCATCGTCGGCTCGTGGCCCTCCACGTGGATCTGGGGCAGCCACTGGAGCCACTTCGGCAGGTACCAGTTCACGTCCCCAAGCAGGCGCATCGCTGCCGGAACGAGGAGGGTCCTGACGATCGTCGCGTCCATGAACACGGCCACCGCCAGGCCGAACCCCATCTGCTGGAGTGGGCCGAGGCGTCCCGCCGCGAACCCCCCGAACACCGCAACCATGATGAGGGCCGCGCCGGTGATGATGCCGGCCGTCGTTCGAAGCCCGTAGGCCACCGACTCGGTGTTGTCGTGCGTCTTGTCGTACTCCTCACGGATCCGGCTGAGCAGGAACACGTGATAGTCCATCGACAGGCCAAAGAGCACGGAGAACAAGAACAGCGGAAGCCAGGCCTCGATCGCCGGCGTCTGCTGGAACTGGAAGCCCAGCGCGTTGAAGAACCCGATGCCGACGCCCTTCTGGAACACGAGCGTGACCGCCCCGTAGGCCGCACCCACCGAGAGCAGGTTCATGATGATGGCTTTGAGCGGCAGCACGATGGACCGGAACACCACCGTGAGGAGGACGAACGACAGCCCCAGCACGAACACCAGCACGATCCATTGGTACCGACCCACCGTGTCCAGGAAATCCGTGAAGAACGCCGGGTTGCCACCGACCAGCGCCTGGACGCCGGTCACACCCTGGAAGGCGGACGGCACCATCTGGTCGCGGAGATCGCGGATCGCCTGGAAAGCGGCGTCACTCGATGGGTCACCCTGCAAGTAGACGTCGACCTCGATCGCGGTTCCGTCCTCGCTGGTGGTGACGTTGGTCTTCGGAGCGAACGTCGGGTCGCCCGCGATGGCCTCCTGGAGTCGCTGGATGGCCGCCTGAACCTCCGAGGACTCGACGTTCCCGGTGATCACGACCTTGGCCGGATCCGTCAGCCCACCGGAGAACTCGCGTTGGAGGGTGACGAACGCCTCCTTCGACGGGAAGTCGTCGGGCAGCGTGCTCACGTTCTGCGAGGTTCCCCGGTGCAGTTGGAAGTAGAACGTCCCCAAGCCGCCCAGCACGAGGAGGCTGGCCACCAGGAACACCACAGGCCTGGCCATGACGCCACGGGTGAGCCGGTCCCAGAACCCTCCGCGAGGATCGTGTTCCCCAGTTGCAGCAGGTCGAACGAATCGCGTGAGGAATGCCCAAGAGCGCCGTCTCACGACCTTCGTGAGTACGATTCCTAAGACGATTTCTGTCGCCAGAGCTGAAAGCCCAACGACTACGGCTGGCGCGCCTGAAAGAGCGACGGCCACGCCAACTCCCACTCCGAGCCCGACCATCAAAACGAAGGCGATCGCTGTCGGGATCCGGGACAGCCAAGGCCAGTCCGTCCAGTCTCCAAGGAGCCGAAGGATGGCCGGGAGTAGTGTCATTGAAGCGCCGAGAGCGGCGATCGTCACGAGGATCGCGCCGCCCGCCAACGACCGGAAGATCGTGGCCGGGAAGATCATCATCCCCAGCAGCGCGAGCACGACGGTGAGGCCGCTAAAGAAGACGGCCCGGTTGGCCGTGGCCCCCGCGGCGCCGATCGCGTCGAGCTTGGCGAACCCCTTCTTCCGCTCCTCCCGGTAGCGCGAGACGATGAACAGCGAGTAGTCAATGCCCACCGCGAGACCGATCATCGTGACCATGTTCTCCACGAACAGGTTGAAGCTGAAGAGTTGGCCGATGAGGGCCACCAAGCCGAGCGCCACCCCGATGGCGAAGACGGCCATGATGATGGGAACGAGGGCGGCCACGATCGCCGCGAAGACGATGATGAGAACGATCAGCGCGACGCCGATGCCGATCGACTCGCCCTTGCGGAGGTCCTCCTCGGCGATCTTCGTGAAGTCGACGTTCAGCGAACCCGTGCCCGCCACCTGAACGGAGAACCCGTCCTCCTGCACCGTGGCGGCGATGTCCCGGAGCTTCTGGATGGTCGCATCCTCGAAGTCCTTCAGCGTCACCGGGATCAGCGTGTACTGCTGGTCCTGCGAGACCAGGCCCGCCGCCTGATCCGGCGCCTGCTGGATGACGTCGTAGTAGGTGGTCGGCGGCGCAGCCAGGATGCTCCCGTCGAGGTCGGTGACCCGCCCCTGGAGCTGCATCACGAAGCCCTCGAACTGCGCATCGTCCACGGTGAACTGGTCCGAGTGCACGATGAGGAACTCGGTATCCTCGGTGCGGCTCTGGCCGAACTTCGTGTCGAGGACGTCCTGGGCCTGGACCGACTCCGGCCGGTTCGTGAACTGGATGTCCTGGGTCAGGACGTCCGCCAAGAGGCTCGAGCTCACCGCCCCCATGGCCAAGATCAGGACCAGCCACACACCGATCGTCCGCCACGGGTGACGGCTACTCGCCCTGGCGATGGTCTCCGGATTCAACTTCATGGCTCCCCCTACCCTCTCGGCCCGGTGCTTGCCCCGGGGCGGCTTACGGCATATGCTTACAGCGTCAGGTAGTCTATCCCTACGATGTAAGGTGTCAACCCAGACAACGAGGAAATATGCCCGAGAAGCTTGAACATTTGGAGAACGAGAGCGTCGAGCCCACACAGGGTGACGGGGAGACCTCGACCCTTCGCCGTCGGGAGCCCCTGACCAGGGAGCGGATCCTGCGAGCCGCCCTCCGCGTCATGGACGAGGAGGGCCTGGAGGCCGTGACCATGCGCCGCCTGGGTCGGGAGCTCGGCGTCGAGGCCATGTCGCTGTACAACCACGTGGAGGACAAGGAGGCCATCCTCGACGGGATCCTCGAGGTGGTCATGGCCGAGTTCCAGTTCCCGGAGGAGACCGGGGACTGGGAAGCCGACGTCCGAGCGGGGGCCAGGGCCTGGCGCCGCTTGATGATCGACCATCCGACGGTCATCGCCCTCTTCGCCGAGAGCAAGCATCCGGCGTCCTCTCCTGAGCGCCTTCGGCCAATGGAGTGGGCCTTCGACCTGCTCGGCAGGGGCGGGCTCTCGGAGGACGAGGTCGTTCACGCCTTCCGGGCCTTCGGCGGCTACATCATGGGCTCGGTGCTGAACGAGGTGGCCAATCCCGTGCCGGGGATGGGCGATCGGGACCACCACGCCGAGCACGTGCAGCTCGCCGGCGAGCTCCCACCCACGGAGTTCCCGAACCTCGTCCGCCTCCTGCCCCTCATGGCGGAGTGCGACGCGGAGGTCGACTTCGAGTTCGGCCTGGACCTGCTGATCTCGGGTCTCCGGGCCAAGGTCGAAGCTTCGGGGGCCTGATACGACTGATCCACATCCACGCGTTGCGGGCCGAGCGGCGGGCTTGACAGCGCCCCCCCGCGACGGGGTCAAATGGCGTCGTCAACGTCCGAGGAGGTCCCCCCTGACCATCTTCCCCGCCTGCGACGGTCCACTCTCACGTGCTCCCGAGTTCGGAGGCGCCTGATGGCTGGACGCACAAATGACGTCACGGGGGGCTCCCGGCGGACCGGGCGACCGAAGGGGGAACCATGAGAACACGGAGAACGATCCTCGGCGGTGCCGCGGCGGGGCTGGTCGCCTGTGCCACGGCGATGCCGGCGCTTGGCACCACTTCGATCAAGCCGTATGCCGAGGCGGTCGGAACCGAGTACCAGGTCATGCCGCTCTTCAGCGTCGACGACCACGTACCAGAGACGAGCGACCCGTCTCAGCAGTACCGGATGGTCGGCATCCCCGACGGCCTCGGGGTTCACCCGAACGGCGACGGAACGAGCACGCTGTACATGAACCACGAGTTCACGCAGCCAACGGTCTCCCAACCGGTCGTAGGTGGGCCACAGTACCGAGGCGCCTATGTGTCGAAGTGGATCCTGGACGCGAATGGCAGCCCGATTTCCGGTGAGCGCGCATTCGACACGGTGTGGAACGAGGACACCCTCGTCGGTCCCGCGGCCGAGGTCGGGAACACGACCCCCGCTTTCGCCCGGTTCTGCTCCGGGTTCCTGGCCGGCCCCAAGAACGGCTTCGACCGCGAGATCTACCTGACGAACGAGGAGGAGCTCAGCCCCACCACCTTCGACGGCATGGGCGGCCTTTCGGTGGCGATCTTCGACGACGAGGCCCACACCCTGCCGAATCTGGGGCGCTACTCGAAGGAGAACACGGTGGTCCAGCCGGCCCAGCGCACCCAGACGGTGATCTTCTCGACCGAGGACGGGCCGGCTACCCTCAACAACCAGCTCTACATGTACGTGGGGACGAAGGACCGATCCTCGAGCTCCGTGCTGGCCCGGAACGGCCTGGACGACGGCAGGCTCTTCGCATTCCGCTCCCTCGACCCGACGACGAACAGCGAGCGGACGTTCACCAGCGGTTCGGTGACCGGCGAGTGGGTGGAGATCCCAGGCGCGGATGCCATGAGCGACGTGGAGCTCGAGGCGGCCAGCGATGCCGTCGACGCGATGACATTCGTCCGTCCCGAGGACGGGGCCTTCAACCCGAACGACCCGAACGAGTTCTTCTTCGACACGACCGGCTCGTCGAGCGGCGCCGATGACGGGGTGAACGAGCTCGGACGGCTCTATTCCCTCCATCTGCACCCGGGCAACGTGCTCAAGCCCGCCACGCTGACGATCGTCTACAACGCAGACACGGTGATCGCGGGGGGTGGGGACATCGCCATCAGCCCGGACAACATGGAAACCAGCGGGGAGTTCCTCATGATCAACGAGGACGGGACGACGGAGAGCCGAGCCGTCATGGCGGCGAAGGGCCGAGACGGATCGATCTGGCGATTCGACCTGGTCAAGGGCCCGACCGGGGAGGTGGGCGTGGACGTCACAACGGCCACGCGCATCGCCGAGCTCGACCCGCCCGGCCGCGACGGCGTGCCCGTGGGCCCGGGGGTCTGGGAGACGAGCGGCATCATCGACGCGTCGCTGCTCTTCGGAGCGAACAGCTGGCTCTCCGACGTCCAAGCGCACTCGCCTACGACACCGCCTTCGGCGGGGACCGTGGAGGACGGCCAGCTGTTCCTGCTGACGCCGGCCGAGGAGTAGCTCCGCCGGCTGGACGTTCGAAGGGGCTCGGCCTGCTCGCTAGAGCAGGCCGAGCTCACTTCCCACGCGCCGGAACGCCTCCAGGGCCTCCTTGAGGTCCTCCTCCGTGTGGTCCGCGGTCACGATCGTGCGGACCCGGGCCCGGCCCTTGGCCACGGTCGGGAACACGATGGCCGGGGTGAACACTCCGTCATCGAACAGCCGTCGGGCGAACTCCTGCGTCTTCTCCTCGTCGCCAGTGATCACGGGCGTGATCGGGGTCTCGCTCTCCCCGGTGTCGAAGCCGAGGGCCTCCAAGCCGTCCTTGAACACGCCCGTGTTGACCCACAGCCGCTCCAGGCGGTCGGGCTCGTCCCGGATGATGTCGAGAGCCGCCATGCATGCCGCGATCACGGCCGGCGGGGCGCTCGTCGAGAACAAGTAGGGCCGACCCCGGTTCTGCAACCACTCGATCAGATGAGTCGGCCCCGCGATGAATCCGCCGAGCACCCCGATGGCCTTCGACAGCGTCCCCACCTGGACGTCCACCCGACCGTGGAGTCCGAAATGATCGACGGTCCCCGCGCCGTCCGTGCCCAGGACCCCGGAGGCATGGGCGTCGTCGACCATCATGATCGCGCCATGTCGCTCGGCCACCTCGACCAGGTCCGGGAGCGGCGCGATGTCCCCGTCCATGGAGAAGACGCCGTCGGTGATCAACAGCTGGCGGCGACCGGGCGACTTCGACTGCCCGAGCAGCTCATCCGCCGCCCCGGCGTCCTTGTGCGGGAACACCTTGATCTCGGCCCGCGACAGTCGCGCGCCGTCGATGATCGACGCGTGATTCAGCTGGTCGGAGACGATCACGTCCTCCTTGTCCAGGATGGCCGCCACCGTCCCCGCGTTCGCGGTGAACCCAGACTGGAACATCAGCGCGTCCTCCGCGCGCTTGAACGCCGCGAAGCGCCGCTCCAGATCCCGATGCATCGCCATGGTGCCGGCGATCGTGCGGACAGCGCCCGTCCCGGCCCCGTAGCTCGACGCGGCGCGCGCGGCCGCGTCGTTCATCCGGGGGTGGTTGGCCAGGCCCAGATAGTTGTTCGACGCCAGATTGATGACCTCTCGGCCGTCGAACCGGGCTCTTGCTCCGGTCGGGCCCTCCAGGACCCGTTCGTGAAGCAGCAGCCCCTGCGCCCGGAGCTCGTCCAGCCGCTCTCCCAGGTAGTCGAGCGCGCCCGCCATCGGCCGGAGACGCTACCGCATTAGGCTGGAGCGAGCGGACGTCGGAGATGAGGAATGACGTGACCTCCATCCACGTGGACGGGTTCCTGGCGGACTCGGTCGTCACCTCCGAGGGAAAGCTGTATGTCCAGGGAGCGGGGTGGAATCGGATCTCCACTGCGTCGTTTCCGGCCGTGCACGATCGGATCGGGATCGGGCTGCTCTTCCGGTTCGAGGTCGAGGCGGTCGGTGAACCCCACCGGTTCGAGTTGCGACTCGAGGACTCGAAGGGGAACGAGCTGCCGCTCGGTGACGCGCCTCCTGGCCCGCAGTCACCGGGCAAGATCACTCGCATCGGTGGGGAGTTCGGGGCCGGGCCGGTCGGGCGCGGCGTCGAACAGATCGTGCCCATCGCCATCAACCTGAACGGCATGGCGTTCGAGGCCCCGAGCACCTTCCGCTTCGTCATCTCGGTAGACGGCGAAGACCTGAAGGCGCTTCCGTTCCGGGTCGAGCAATTCGCACCCCAGCGCCCGCAGGTCACCGGTGGAGGCGGCTACCTCTGACGGTCAGTCGCCCGGGAACATGATGACCTTGGCCGAGTGGCCCGATGCCGTGGTCTCGAAGGCCTCCTCGAACCGCTCCATCGGCAACCGGTGGGTGATCACCGGCGTCACATCGACCCGGCCGGTCGAAAGCAGCGTCGTGGTCTGCTGCCACGTCCGGAACATCTCGCGTCCGGTGATGCCCTGGAGCCGGGCCTCCTTGAAGATGACCTGGTCGTTCAGGTCCAGGGTCACCCGCCGGTCGGGAAGACCGAGGAGCGACATCCGCCCGCCTCGGGCGAGCATCCGGGTACCCTGGTCGATGGCCGACGCGTTGCCGGACATCTCCAACACGACTTCGGCCCCGGTCCGGTTCGTGGCCTCCAGCACCACTTGGACCGGGTCCTCCACCTTCGGGTCGACCAGCAGGTCGGCGCCCATCTTCGAGGCGAGCGCCCGCCGCTCGTCGTTCGGCTCGATGGCGATGACCTTCCACGCCCCGGCGGCCCGGGCGATGGCCACGGAGAACAGCCCGATCGGCCCGCACCCGATCACGGCGACCGGATTGGTGGCCAGGTCCTCGCCACCCGCCGTACCGAAGGTGGCGTGCACGGCGTTTCCGAACGGCTCCATGATGGAGGCCGCGTCGGGGTCGATCCCCTCGCCGACGATCCACGCGTTCTGGGCCGGGATCACCACGTATCCGGCGAAGGCACCGTCGGTATCCACGCCGAGGATGCGTAGGTTCTCGCAGATATGGGCCCGGCCGGTTCGGCACGTCGAGCAGTGCCCGCAGGCGATATGGGTCTCGGCGGCCACGAAGGCCCCCGGCTGAACGTGGTGCACCTCGGGACCGACCGCGGCGACGTGGCCCGCCACCTCGTGCCCGAAGGTCATCGGGGTGCGGATCCGGGCGGCGGCCCACTCGTTCCAGTCGTAAATGTGGAGATCCGTGCCGCACACCGAAGCGGCGTGCACCCGGACGAGGATCTCCCCCTCCCCCGGCTCGGGGACCGGGACCTCGACCAGCTCGGCGCCGGGGCCCGGGCGGACCTTGCGGAGCGCGCGCATCGTTGCGGACATGCTTTCGAGCGTACCCCGGCCCGGACGGATGCAGCCATCCGGAACGAAGTGGCCCTTTGGTGGCGTCGAAGGGCGGACGATGACCTCCAGGAGGCTCTTACGATGAGGACCCGTTCCCTGGCCGTTTCGCTCGTTACGCTCTCCCTGCTCGTTGCAGGGTGTGGCCGGCTGACCAAGGCAGGGAGCGGGGGGATCGACCATCCAATCGGCGCCGCCGACCTCGTTCTACGGATGGACGTGGGCGGTGGATTCGTGGCGCCGGCCTATGAGCTGCGACGGATCCCCACCTGGTCCCTGTTCGGCGACGGCCGGATCATCACCCAGGGACCGCAGATCGAGATCTACCCGGGGCCTGCTCTCCCGAGCATCCAGGTCCAGACCATCACCGAGGAGGGCATCCAGGCCATCCTGGAAGCGGCGGAGGCCGCCGGGCTCCTAGGCCCGGACCGCACGTACGGCCAGGGCTGCGTCGCCGATGCCCCCACCACCACCTTCACCGTGTATGTCAACGGCACCAAACACGTCGTCAGCGCGTACGCGCTGGGCATGGTCCCCGGTTCGTGCCCCGGTGAGGACGCGGAGGCCCGGGCCAAGCTCGCCAGCTTCTCCACCAAGTTGAGCGACCTCGCCGGCTGGCTGCCCACCGGCTCTCTTGGCGAGCAGGATCAGTTCGAGTTCTCTGAGATGCGGGTCTATGTCCAGCCCTACACGGGATCTCCCGAGCCGGGCCTTCACCAAGCCGCCGTCGACTGGCCTCTCTCGGATCCGTTGCCCTCCTTCGGAGAGGCCGACGCCACCTATGGCGACTTCCGCTGTGGCGTCGTGGGCGGGGCCAACATGGTGAAGCTCCTGCCCGACGCGCAGCGGTCGAACGAGCTCACACCGTGGCGAAGCGACGGGGCCGACTTCTCGTTGATCCTTCGCCCCCTGCTCCCCGACGAGCACAACTGCTGACGAGAGGTCAGCGCATTCGGACGCCCCCCGCTCGGCAGATCCATCCCCGGATGGGGGATGACCCTATGCCGCTCAAGCGGGCGACGGGCGTGCGCCGATAGGTAGCTCTGAGCGGAGAGAAAGGCCATCTCCTGGTGACGGCCGAACAGAAGGCACCATTCATCACGTCGCGCTTCGCGTCGCTCGACGCTGTGCGCGATCTCTTGGCGCGTCAAGGAGACCTCCCTCAGGGCGCCATCCAGGCGATCCAGGCCCTCTCCGGTGAGCTCCGTCGGGCCACCGAAGAGTTGAGCGACGCCGACGCGCGCTACCGGGCCGTCGTGGAGCAGATCCCGGCCATCGTCTACACGGACGTCGTGGACGACGCCATGAGCACCATCTACGTGAGCCCCCAGATCGAAGAGCTTCTTGGGATCTCCCCGGAGGAGTACATCGCCGATCCGGACCTGTGGGTCAAGCAGCTGCATCCCGACGACAGGGAGCAGGCGCTTCAGAGCTACCTCGAGGGGCGGACGTCGGGTGAACCCTTCAGCTTCGAATACCGCCTGCTGGCCAGGGACGGACGGGTCGTATGGTTCCGGGATAGCGCGGTGGTCGGGAACGATCGGGCGGGCTCCCCGGCGTTCGTCCACGGCGTGATGTTCGACATCACCGACCGGAAGAACGCGGAGGAGCAGGTGGCCTTCCTGGCCTATCACGACAACCTGACCGGTCTTCCCAACCGGACGATGTTCGAGGAGCTCCTGGATCTCGGCTTGGCCCGGGCCCGCCGCCATGGCCTCTCCGTGGCCGTGCTGTGCATCGACGTGGACGACTTCAAGCTGGTCAACGAGAGCCTCGGCTACGAGGCCGGCGACGCCCTCCTCCGCTCGGTCGCGGAGCGCCTCCGTGAGGCGACGCGCGAGACCGACCTCGTGGCCCGCCAGGGCGGGGACGAGTTCCTGTTGCTGCTGGCCGACATCGAAGGGGGCTCGGTCCCCGGGTTCGAGGGCACGGACGGCGCGATCCTGGTGGTCGAATCGGTCGCCGCGCGGGTCCACGAGTCGCTTCGCGCGCCATTCAACGTCGCCGGTACCGAGCTCTACGTCTCGGCGAGCATCGGCATCAGCATGTTTCCCCACGACGCCGACGACGCCCCCTCCCTCCTGAAGAACGCCGACGCGGCCATGTACCAGAGCAGGAAGACGGTCCCAGGCAGCTACGTCCTCCACTGGAGGCAGAGCGAGGAGGCCCTGGGCAAGCTCTCCCTCACCACTCGGCTTCGAAAGGCCGTGGAGAACCGGAACTGGGAGCTTCACTACCAGCCGGTGGTCGAGCTGGCGGAGGGGAAGATGATCGGCGTGGAGGCCTTGATCCGGTGGGCCGACCCCAACGGCGGCCTGGTCCCTCCCGGCGACTTCATCCCACTGGCCGAGGAGATGGGGCTGATCGAGGCGATCGGGGACTGGGTGGTTGAGGAGCTGAGCCGGCAAGCTGCCGCATGGCGGGCGGAAGGGCTGGAACTCGAGGTGTCCTTCAACCTCTCGCCCCGGCAGCTCTGGCAGCCCGACCTCACCGGGAAGATCCTGGAGCGGCTCGGGGCGGCGGAGCTCGATCCCGGCAACATCATCGTCGAGGTGACGGAGTCGACCGCCATGGCCGACCCGGAACGGACCCTGCGGATCCTCCGCGACCTGAACGGCCGAGGCCTGCGCTTGGCCCTGGACGACTTCGGGACCGGGTACTCGTCGTTCGCCCGGCTCCGGTACATGCCCGTCGACCTGCTGAAGATCGACCGTCTGTTCATCCGAGATGTCGCCAAGGACGCCCAGGCCGGCGACATGGTTCGGGCCATCATCCAGCTCGCCCATGGCTTGGGGATGACTCCGCTGGCCGAGGGCATCGAGACCGAGGAGGAATGGCGGTTCCTGGTGGAGCAGGGTTGCCGGCTGGGCCAGGGCTTCTACTTCTGCCGCCCGGCCCCCGCCGAGGACATCCTGGCCCGATACCTTCGGTCAGGGTTCTCGCTGATCGGATCGGTCGGCTAGCGGCCCGATCTGGTCAGCGACGCCGCCGGGCGCGGAGCGAGGAACGCCGCCCCCCCGACGAGCCCGAGAACACTACGCGAGGGGGTGCGACCGTCATCCCCTCCTCCTCGAACTCTCGATGGAGGTCCAGGCGGGCGGCCATCCGGCTGATGTCACCCTGTTGCTCCGCAGTGACCAGGGTGATGCCCATGCCGGTCCGCCCAGCCCGGGCCGTGCGCCCCACTCGGTGAACGTAGCCCTTGTCATCGGCGGGTGGATCGAAGTTGACCACGTGGCTGATGCGCTCGAGGTCCAGGCCCCGGGCCGCCACATCGGTGGCCACGAGCACGTCGACGTTCCCCGACTCGAAGCGCTTGAGCGAACGCTGGCGGGCCGGCTGGGTCATGTCGCCGTGAAGGGCCTCGGCTCGCACGCCCTTCGACTTCAGCTTCTGCACGAGGCGGTCGGCCCCCCGCTTGGTTCGGACGAAGACGAGCGTGAGGTCTCGGTCCCGCTCCAGCAGTTCGATGAGCGCCTCCACCTTGCCATGGGCCGAGACCGGGACGAACCGGTGGCCGACCTCCTCGACGGTCTTGCCCTCGGACTCGATCTCGTGCCGCCGGGGATCGTGCGTATAGGACGCCGCAAGGTGGCCAACGGCCCCGTCCAACGTCGCCGAGAACAGCATGGTCTGACGATCCGTGGGGAGCTTGCGGACGATCCGATCCACTTGCGGCTGGAAGCCCATGTCGAGCATCCGGTCGGCCTCGTCGAGCACGAGGATCCTCACCTCGTCGAGCTTCACCAGCCGCCGCTCCACCAAGTCGGTCAGACGGCCCGGCGTGGCGATGAGGATGTTGGCCCGGCTCACGGCCTTGCCCTGCTCGCGGATGGAGATGCCGCCGTAGGCCACGGCGACCCGGACCCCCTTGGCGTGCGCGATCTCGGCGAGATCCTCGGCCACCTGGGCCGCGAGCTCGCGCGTGGGCGTGAGCACGAGTGCCGACGGCGTCGGGCCGGCAGGATCGAGCCGCTCCACCAGAGGGATGGCGAACGCCAGGGTCTTGCCCGAGCCGGTCTGCGACTTCGCCAGGACGTCGCGGCCGGCGATGGCGTCGGGAACCACGAGCGACTGGATGGGGAAGGGCGCCGTGATGCCCAGATGGGCAAGCGCTCGGACGACGGCCGGGGACGCGCCCAGATCGATGAAGGTTGGTGCGGTTGTCATGTTCCACTCCTTGTGCCGCGACTCGAGTCGCGGGTGGGTCCGGGGAGGTTTTGCGACACCCGAGACCGCACGAGGAGGGACGAGGAAGCGAAACCTCACGGGACGGCGATGGCCGTCCGTTGGCCCAAGGGTACCAGGGATCCCCGCCCCGACCGGGAGGACGGTACCCTTGGCCGGATGCGCGGCCCTTCCGGCGAAATGGCCCACCGGCTGGCCGTGGCCCGAGGCGACGAGCCAGCCGACGCGGTGCTGGCGGGAGGGCGCGTCCTGTCGGTGTTCACGGGCGAGCTCCTCGACGCCGATGTCGCCCTGGCCGGCGAGCACGTTGCCGGAGTGGGACGGTACGAGGGTCGCCGAACAGTTGATGCCTCCGGGCTCATTCTGCTCCCCGGGTTCATCGACGGGCACATGCACATCGAGTCCACCAAGCTCCCCCCGGACGAGTTCGCTCGGGCGGCGCTGCCCTGGGGCACGACCACGGCCGTCCTGGATCCCCACGAGATCGCCAACGTGTTCGGGCTCGAGGGCGTTCGCGCGTTGATGGAGGCGTCGCGCCGGATCCCCCTGGATTTCTTCGTGATGGTCTCCTCGTGCGTGCCCGCAAGCCCGTTCGAGTCCAGCGGTGCGACGGTGGACGCCGACGACATCGCCCGGTTCCTGGCCGAGGAGCCCAACGCCCTGGGACTGGCCGAGATGATGGACGTCTCCGCGGTGGTCGCCGGCGACGAGGGGACGCTGGCCAAGATCGCCGCCTCCCGTGGGCGGCACATCGACGGCCACGCCCCTGGACTGTCCGGCCCCGCGCTGAACGCCTACCTCGCGGCCGGCGTGCGGAGCGACCACGAGTGCACGACGCTCCAGGAAGCGCTGGAGAAGCGCCGGTTGGGGATGACCATCATGATCCGGGAAGGGTCCGCGGCACGGAACCTGGAGGCGCTGCTCCCCCTGGTCCTGGAGCACGGTTCCTCGAACTGCCTCCTGTGCACGGACGACCTGGAGCCCGATCACCTGCTGGAGGAGGGCCACATCAACGACGTGATCCGAAGAGCCGTTGCCCTCGGCTGTTCGCCGTCCGACGCGGTGACGATGGGAACCCTGAACGCGGCGCGATACCACCGCCTGTACGAGCATGGGGCCATCGCGCCCGGGTACCTCGCCGACGTCGTGGCGGTGGAGGACCTGCACCGGTTCCAACCGATCCGGGTTTGGAAGCGAGGCCGCCTGATGGCTGAGGAGGGAAGATCGCTCGACGTGCCGCGATCGCCCATGCCGGGCTGGATGCGCGGGAGCGTCCGGGTTCCCCATCTGGCCGCCGGCAGCTTCCGGATCGAGGCGACCGGTCGTGTCCGCGTGATCGGGGTACAGCCGGGCCAGATCGTGACCCGAGCCTTGGTCGAGGACGCGACCCATGTCGACGGTCAGGCCATGGCCGACCCATCCCGCGATCTGGCGAAGATCGCCGTCGTCGAGCGGCACAAGGGAACCGGGCGGATCGGCCTCGGGTTCGTCCGGGGCTTCGGCCTGAAACGCGGGGCCATGGCGTCGACGCACGCTCACGACGCCCACAACGTGGTCGTCGTGGGCGTGGACGACGGCGACATGGCCGCCGCGGTGAGCCGTTTGGCTGAGACCGGCGGCGGCCAGGTTGCCGTGGCCGCCGGTGCCGTCCTGGGTGAGGTCTCGTGCCCGTTCGGTGGCCTGCTCTCCGATCGCCCGGCCGAGGAGGTGGCCGCCGCCGTCCATGCCCTGGGCAAGGCCGTCGCGGAGATGGGGGTGAGCCTCCCATCGCCGTTCATGGCCATGTCGTTCCTGGCGCTGTCGGTGGTGCCCGAGCTGAAACTCACCGATCGGGGCTTGGTCGACGTGGACCGCTTCGAACTGGTGCCGCTTCAGGTGTAGGACGGTTCAGGCCAGAGCGCGCCGGACCGCGCTCGCGATCTTGGGCCCCGAGATGCCGGCCCAGTCCCGGAGCTCCTCGGGCTTCCCCGACCCCGGCATCTCGGTCACCGCCAGCTTGACGACGCGGCCGGAGAGCTCCCCCTCGCCGGCCACCGCCTGCAGGACGGCGTCGCCGAGCCCACCGTCGATCCAATGGTCCTCCACGACGACGACGAGCCCCGTCTCGCGGAGGGCGCGGGCCAGGGTCGCCCCGTCGATCGGTTTCACCGAGTACGCGTCGATTACCCGGACCGAGATGCCCTCGGCCGAGAGCTCGTCGGCCGCCTTCAGAGCCTCGTAGACCGTCACGCCCGCTCCCACGATGCTCGCCCGGTCTCCGTCGCTCGAGCGAAGGAGCTTGCTCCCTCCGATGGGGAACGGCTCGTCGACCTCGTAGAGCTTCGGCGTCCCCTCCCGGGTCGTGCGGATGTACGAGATGCCCGGAAGATCGGCCATGCCCGACGTCAGCTTCGCCGCTGCGTTGCCGTCCGCCGGATACACCACGGTCGAACCGTGAACGGCCCGCATCATGGCCAGGTCCTCCAGGGCCATCTGCGACGGGCCGTCCTCCCCGATCGACACGCCGGCGTGCGACCCGGAGAGCCGGATATTCGCCCGGCTGACCGCGGCCATCCGGATGAAGTCGTAGGCGCGGGTCACGAACGCGCCGAAGGTCGCCGCGAACGGCGTCTTGCCCAGGGCCTGGAGGCCGACGGCCGCGCCGACCATGCACTGCTCCGCGATGTACATCTCGAGGAACCGATCCGGTGCGACCTTCTGGAAGTCCTCGGTGTGAGTGGAGTTGCTGACCTCGCCGTCCAGGACGACCAGGCTGGGGTTGTGGGCCATCGCAGCGAGGGTCTCGCCGAACGCCTTCCGCGTGGCCACGGCGTCGTCGTAGCCGGGCGGCGGCTCATACGCGAAGGGCTCCGGAGGTTGGGGGATCCGCAGCTCCGGCTTTGGCGGCGTGATCGTGATGTTCCTCGGCCCGCCGAGCTCGGCGACGGCTCTCTCCGACTCGTCCTCGGATAGGGCCTTGCCGTGCCAGCCCTCCTTGTTGGCCAGGAAGGAGACGCCGTGGCCTTTCTCGGTCCGGGCCACCACGAGCACGGGCCTCCCGGCGTCCCCGGCCTCCCGGTAGGCCGCGTCGATGGCGGAGACGTCGTGGCCGTCGACCTGGATGGCGTGCCACCCGAATGCCCTGGCTCGCTGGGCATAGACGTCCCCCTGCCACTCGAGCATGGTCGGGCCGCGCTGCCCGAGCCGATTCATGTCGAGGATGGCCACCAGATTGGCGGTGCGGTGGAACCAGGCGTTCGCCATCGCCTCCCAAACCGATCCCTCGGCGGCTTCCGAGTCGCCCATCAGGACCCACACCCGGGCCGGGCTCTCGTCGATCTTCAAGGCCAGGGCCATGCCCAGACCGATGGGAAGCCCCTGTCCCAGCGATCCGGTGGCCACGTCGATCCACGGCATCTCCGGGACGGGAGCCGGGTGCCCCTCGAGTGGGCTGCCGAACGCTCGGAACGAGAGGAGCTGCTCGTCGTTGATGGCGCCGACGGCCTTCAGGACCGAGTACATCAGGGGCGATGCGTGGCCCTTGGACAGGACGAAGCGGTCGTTGGACGGGTTCCTCGGATCGGACGGGTCGTAGCGAAGATGGTCCGTGTACAGGACCGCCAGCAAGTGCGCGGCCGACATGGACGAGGTGGGGTGACCCGACCCGGCCCGGGTGGACGCGCGGATGCTGTCCACCGCGAGCTGCGCCGCGAGCTCGTTCCACTCCTGCACCTTGTCCATCTCGCCCTCCTCGTTCGACCCCGTCGTTCGGCTGGTGGGCCTTCGACGTTCCAGCTTATCGACCGGCGTGAGAAGGTTTGCCGGATGCCGTCCTCGAGCCTCCAACTGAGACGGGCCGCGGGATGTCGCCACACCATTCCCGGGCAGGGAAGATAGCGGCATGCGCTTGCCGGTCATGCCCCCCGTGGCCCCCATGCTCGCGAAGCCCATCGAGCACATCCCCACCGGCCCGTTCAGCTTCGAGCCGAAGTGGGACGGATTCCGCTCGATCGTCTTCCGTGATGGGGAGGAGGTCGAGATCGGCAGCCGCAACGAGCGACCGATGACCAGGTACTTCCCGGAGGTGGTCGACGCGATCAAGGCCAACCTCCCAGAGCGGTGCGTCGCGGACGGCGAGGTCGTCGTCCCCGATCCGTCGGGTCGGCACCTTGACTTCGAGTCGCTCCAGCAACGGATCCACCCGGCCGACAGCCGAGTCAGGCTGCTCGCCGAGCGGACCCCGGCGCATTTCGTCGCGTTCGACCTCCTCGCCCTGGGAAACCGCGACTACATAGGGGAACCATTCGCCGAGCGGCGTCGCGCGCTCGCCCAGGCCCTCGCCGGCGCCGCGTCGCCCATCCACGTCACGCCCGCCACCACCGACAGAGAAGTGGCCGACCGATGGTTCCGCACGTTCGAAGGCGCGGGGCTCGACGGCTTGATCGCCAAGCCGCTCGAGGGGACGTACCAACCGGGCAAACGGGTCATGTTCAAGATCAAGCACGTTCGGACCGCCGATTGCGTGGTCGCGGGCTACCGGGTCTACAGGAACGAGGAACGGGCGATCGGGTCCCTGCTTCTCGGCCTCTACGACGAGCGGGGTGAGCTCGCCAACGTGGGCGTCGTCGGCGCGTTTCCCATGGAACGACGCCGGAGGTTGTTCCGGGAGCTTCAGCCGCTCGTTACGACGTTCGATCAGCATCCCTGGGATTGGGCAAAGCTCGAGGCCGGCGCACGAACTCCCCGCAGCGCCGAAACCAGCCGCTGGAGCGCAGGGAAGGATCTCTCGTTCGTGCCGCTGCGACCCGAACGCGTCATCGAGGTCCGCTACGACCACATGGAGGGGCCTCGATTCAGGCACACCACCCAGTTCGTCCGATGGCGCACCGACCGGGACCCCCGATCCTGCACCTTCGCCCAGCTCCAGGAGCCGATCCGCTTCGACCTCGAGGACATCTTGAGCTCGTGAGGCCTCCCTCGGCCCGGGTGCAGGCCCCTGCTACCCTGTGCGCCATGGCCGAGTACAAGGAAGTTCGGGTCGAGCGCCTGTTCGTGAAGATCCCGAACACCGACAAGCTGCGCAAGACGGCTGCCGGCCGGCATCGCTATCTGTTGGCGACCGGATGGCGGGAGCTGGAGCGGAAGCTGGAGTTCGATCACGTGAGGGTCCGCTACGAGCGGACGGGGCATACGCCGCTCAAGTCCCGCCTGCCCAAGGGCGAGGCCGAGGTCCCGAGGATGGATCGGCGTCCCCGAGGCCAGTTCGGCGGGGGCGGCCGTGGCTTCGGCGGACGCGGTGGCGGGCGCGGGGGCCCTCGGGGAGGAGCCGGCGGTCCCGGTGGACGAGGTGGTCCGGGCGCCGGGCGTGGAGCCGGAGGACGCGGCGCCCCGACACCCGCGGGCCCCCAGCCCGGCGGCGCCCCCACACCCGCGGGCCCCCAGCCCGGCGGCGCTCAGCCCTCGCCCGCTCCGCCGCCCGAGTCGGCTCAGAAGTAGCCTCAGGCCGAAGATCCTTCGGCCATTCTCCTCGAAGGCCGAACAGAACCTCCCTGGGTTAGGATTGGGGGTCGTTTCGTTCGCCGCTTCAGGTTTCCCTGAGGGCGGCCGAGAGGATGAAGGGAGGTCGGGTGAGCGACGAGCACGCCGTCCACGGCAAGGGCGGGCGGCCCAAGCACGAGTCGGGCAAGGCACACGCCGCCGAGCAGCCGTTCCCCTATCCCCTGAAGCGGGAGTTCGTCGAGCCCGAGTGGGGCCGCCTCACAGCCTATGCCGGCGTCACCAGGGAGGAATGGGAGAGCGCGCAGTGGCAGCGCGCTCACACGGTGAAGAACCTGGCCGAGTTCAAGCGGGCGCTGGGCGATCACCTCGACGACGAACTGCTCGCCGACATCGAGCGCGACCAGCAGGAGCGGGCCACGATGTCGATGCTGATCCCGCCTCAGATGATCAACACCATGGACGAACGCGACCTGCGGGGCGACCCCGTCCGCAGGTACATGGCGCCCACCTATTCAGACCGGCATCCCGAGTGGACCTCCCACCCCATGGCGGCGCGCGACAGCCTCCACGAGGCCGAGATGTGGGCCGTGGAGGGCCTCACCCATCGGTACCCCACGAAGGTCCTGGCCGAGATGATCTCGACGTGCCCGCAGTACTGCGGCCATTGCACCCGGATGGACCTCGTGGGGAACGACACGGCACAGATCCTCAAGTACAAGTTCGAGGCGAAGCAGCAGGAGCGATGGAACGCAATGCTGGAGTACCTGCGGCGGACCCCGTCCGTGCGGGACGTGGTGGTTTCCGGCGGCGACGTGGCGAACATCCCGGTCAAGCGCCTCGAGGAGTTCGTCCTCGGCCTGCTCGACATCCCGAACATCCGCGACATCCGACTGGCCACGAAGGGGCTGATGGGCCTCCCGCAGCACTTCCTCCAGGACGACGTGCTGAAGGGTTACGAGGTGATGGCCGGGCGAGCTCGCGAGCGCGACGTGGACATCGCCATCCACACGCACATCAACGCGGCCCGGCAGGTCACGCCGCTCGTGGCCAGGGCTGTGGGCAAGCTCCTGGACATGGGGTATCGCGACGTTCGGAACCAAGGGGTCCTGCTCCGGGGGGTGAACACGACACCCGAGGCGCTCCTCGAGCTCTGCTTCACCCTCCTCGATCACGGCAAGGTCATGCCGTACTACTTCTACATGTGCGACATGATCCCCAACTCCGAGCACTGGCGGACCTCTCTGGGGGAGGCCCAGGACCTTCAATACGCATTGCTCGGTTACCTGCCGGGATTCGCCACCCCACGCGTCGTATGCGACGTGCCGTTCGTGGGCAAGCGGTGGGTCCACATGGCGAAGAGCTACGACCGGATCCTCGGCATCTCCACCTGGACGAAGAACTACCGCACGGGGATCGAATTCGACGACCCCGACGCGCTTTCCCGGCAGTATCCGTACTACGACCCCGTCTACACGCTGCCCGAAGAGGGCCAAGAGTACTGGCGGGAGTTCGTCCGGAAGGGCCGGCGCGAGCTCCAGCCCGTCTGACCCGGCTCAGCCCGAGGTCGGCCACCCACGACGAACAGGAGGGAGCAAGGCCACCGACCGTCCCGGGATCCCGCGCGGTCGGCCGTCCACACCATCTTGCCCGTCCCGGGTGGGGCGGAGAGCCGAACCTTGCTTCGCCTTCGGTCGAATGACAACACGAACCCTCGTGGGATCCCCCCGACGTTTCGCGTTCGTGGTCGCCCTCGCCGTGGTGGCCGGGGCCTGCGCGGCCGTGGCCGAGGGTCATCTCCAGGGCCGGGCCGAAGCGAGCGGCGGCATCCACACGATCCGACACGTGATCGTGATCATGCAGGAGAACCGGTCGTTCGACTCGTATTTCGGGACCTATCCCGGCGCCGACGGGATCCCGACGAACAACGGGAAGCCGACCGTGTGCGTCCCCGACCCGCAGGTCCGCGGGTGCGTTTCGCCGCTCCACGATCCATCCCTCATCAACGAGGGCGGCCCCCACGGCTACGCGGACGCCGTGGCGGACATCGACGGTGGTCGGATGGACGGGTTCGTAGCCAGCGCGCTGGAGGGGCGCCACGGCTTCTGCGGGCAGAATCCGTTCAGCCCGGACTGCACGCAGTTGGTAGGGCTCAAGGGGCAGCCCGATGCCATGGGATGGCACGACGCTCGTGAGATCCCGAACTACTGGGCGTACGCCCAGCACTTCGTCCTGCAGGACCACATGTTCGAGCCGGTCGAATCCTGGAGTCTCCCGTCTCATCTGGCCATGGTCTCCGGCTGGTCGGCGTCGTGTCCGACTCCCGACCAGATCCAGTTGTGCCGGACGGACCTGTACGAGAAGCCGTACACGAAGAAGGAGCCTGCGAACGACCCGACGCCGTACCAATGGACGGATATCACCTACCTGCTCCACCAGGCCGGCGTGAGGTGGTCCTACTACGTGGCGCCCGGTACCCAGCCGGACTGCCAGGACGACGCGATGTTCTGCGCCCCCGAGCGTCAAGGAGTGGGCACCCCGGAGACCTGGAATCCGCTCCCCGAGTTCCAGACCGTGCACCAGGACGGCCAGCTCGGCAACATCCAGCCGGTCCGCGAGTTCATGGCGGCAGCGCACACCGGCAGCCTGCCGGCAGTCTCGTGGATCGTTCCGAACGGCGCGGTGAGCGAGCACCCCCCCGCCTCGATCGGCGCCGGCGAGGCCTGGGTCACCGGGCTGGTGGACGCGGTGATGGAAGGACCAGACTGGACCACCAGCGCGATCTTTCTCTCCTGGGACGACTGGGGCGGGTTCTACGATCACGTGGTCCCGCCGTTGGTGGACGGAGCAGGTTACGGCCTTCGCGTGCCTGGCCTGGTCATTAGCCCGTACGCGCGGCCGGGGTTCATCGATCACCAGACCCTGTCGTTCGACGCATACCTGAAGTTCATCGAGGACGACTTCCTGAACGGCGCGCGTCTGGACCCCGCCACCGACGGCCGCCCGGATCCCCGCCCCGGCGTGCGCGAGGTGGCTCCAATCCTCGGCGACCTCCAAACCGAGTTCGACTTCTCGCAACCGCCTCTCGCGCCACTCGTCCTTCCCCGCTATCCCGACCCCGGACCGTCCTCCATCGAGCGGCGCGAGCATCCCGGGTCATGAGATAGGTTCCCCGGGTGCGAGGTGACCCGCGTCGGCCGGGCAGACGACGCTCGTCCGGCGGTCTGCTCTCCGCGGCCTTCCTGCTCGTGGTGGTGGCGTGTTCCAGCGGGCTGCCGGACTGGAACCCTTTGCCCCCCATTGACCTCGGGACTCGCCCCGACCGCATCGACGCGACCTCGTTCCCCACGCGCTGGCCCATCAAACACGTCGTGTTCATCATCAAGGAGAACCGGACGTTCGATAACCTCTTCGGCCAGTTCCCCGGCGCCGATGGCGCGACCTCGGGGATGGATCGAGGTTCCGAACGTCCGCTGACGCAGGCCTCCGACCGGATCCCCGTCGACATCGTGCACTGCTACCGATGCGCGCTCCAGGCCTGGAACGAAGGGAAGATGGATGGCTTCGCCTCGGTGAGCGCGCCGGCCGACCGCTACGCCTATACGCAGTACGGGCCGAAAGACCTGCCGGCCTACTGGCGCTGGGCGAAGCGGTTCGTCCTTGGAGACAACTTCTTCGCCTCGGCTCAGGGCCCGTCGTTTCCCAACCACCTGTACACGATCGCCGCGCAGTCTGGTGGGGCGCACGACAACCCCATCCAGGACCTGGAGCACCTCCGGGAGCGGCACCGGACCACGGGGCTGTTCAAGGCGTGGGGATGCGACTCGATGGAGGAGGCCTACGTCCCAGTCGAGGACCGAGAGGGCAAAGAGGTGAAGGTGCCGCCATGCTTCGACTTCCTCACCGAGGGCGACCTCCTGCTCGGCGCGGGGATCCCATGGGCCTACTACTCGGCGACGAACATGCAGAACGGCTACCTGTGGTCGGCGTACGACGCCGTGCGCCACATCCGCCAGGACACGCAGTTGTGGCAATCGCACGTGTTCCCGGTTGATGGGTTGGTCCAGGACATCCGGGACGACCGCCTCCCTCCCGTCACCTGGATCACGCCGCGCTTCGAGCTCTCCGAGCACCCCGAGTACAGCTTCTGTTGGGGCCAGAGCTGGACCACCCGGGTCGTGAACGTCATCATGTCCAGCCCCATGTGGAAGGACACGGCCATCTTCATCACCTGGGACGACTACGGTGGGTTCTACGACCACGTCCCGCCTCCTCAGGTGGACCGGTTCGGCTTCGGGATCCGGGTCCCGCTGTTGGTCATCTCGCCCTACGCCAAGGCGGGCTACGTGGACCACACCCCGGGCGAGTTCTCCTCGGTGCTTCGGTTCATCGAAGACAACTGGGGCCTGTCACCGCTCACCCGCCGGGACCGTGAAGCCGGCAACCTCTCCGAGGCCTTCGACTTCACGCAGGAGCCGAGGAAGCCCGATCCTCAGCCGTTGCGAACCGACTGTCCGGGCGCGCAGTTCCCGGATGATCCGGTGCCGTCAGTCCAGGGGTGAGCCGATGGTGCGGGCGAACGGCCAGCTCGGGGCGAGCTGGGCGAACGTCGTGCCGTAGGGACAATCCTCTCGGAGCGGGAGCACGAGCTTCTTGAACCTCGGGTGCTCGAAGTCGAACGCGCCGGAGAGCGGGTCGGCGTTCGCGTCCCGCTTGGTCATCGGATCCAGCCCGAACACCAGCTCGATGAATCGCAGGACGCTCGAGAACTCGTAGACGGTGGGGTCGACGGCCCCGCCGTTCGGGTTGTCACCAGCCACCGTGAATGGCGAGATGATCAGCGCGGGCGTCCGCGGCCCCAGGCCCATGTGGTCGATGTGCGGAGGGACGATCGGGTCGAAGAACCCACCGAAGTCGTCCCACACCACCACGATGACCGTGGACCGCCAGAACTTGCTCTTCATGACGCTGTTGACCAGGTTCACGGTCCAGTTCTCCCCGGCGCACACACTCTTTTCCAGGCCGGGGTGCTCGTTGTACGACTCGGGCGGGATGACCCACGACACGGCAGGCAGGTGCCCCCGTCGCACGTCGGGGGCGAAGTCGGCGGGCGGCCGGACGTGGCGCCACATCGAGCCGAACCGCACGTGACGGATCATCTGGAGCGCGTTCATCCAGGCGTTCTCCTCCGCAAAGTATTTCCAGGAGATGCCCTCGGCCTCGAGCTGGTCGGGCAGGATCGGGATGTCGAAGCACAGTCGGATCTGGTCCCAGTACCGGCCCAGCGCGTACGTGTTGTCACCGTTCGCGTCGATCCGCTCCTCCAGGTTCACGATGTCGGCGATATCCTTCGGTGACAGCTTTGGCCGGAAGCGCGTCGCGTACTCGGTGGGGTCGTCGCAGTAGCTGCCGGGGTGATCTGCAGTACTCTTGTTATCCACGATCCCATTGGCTTGCGCCGCAACCGCATACAGGTGCTCGGGAAGCGTGGGCCCGTACATCGACGTGAAGAAGTGGTCGGCGAGGACGAACCGGTCAGCGTAGGCCCAGTAGTTCGGGATCCCGTTGCGGCCGAAGTACGTATAGCCGGAGAGATCGTGGCCGAACAGCGTGGCCCGTTCGGCGTCCATGGGGATCGGCCCGTTCATCCAGTTGAACCCGTTCATCTTGCCGCCGTTGATCGCGGTGAGGGCGCATCGGAAGCAATGCGTGAGGTCGTGGGCCTGGACGTCTCTGGCCTTGTGCAGCTCGACGGTCGGGCCGTCCCGGCACCCGCTTTCCGTGCAACGGATGGTGCCGCCCGACGTCGCGCCGGCCGCCCCCGGGTAGGTCGCGAAGTAGTTGTTGAACGTCCGGTTCTCCTTGACCACGAAGACCACGTGCTTCACGGGTGTGGACCCGGGCTCGATGGTCGGGATCGGTGTGGGAGATGTGCCCGCGGGCGAGGCCGAAGGCGAGGTTCCATGGGGCCGAGAGCTTCCGTCCTGGCTGCTCTCGCCCGCACCTCGACGGTCCGCCCAGGCAAGCCCGGCGATGATGAGTGCGACGACCATGAGGAATCCGAAGTACGCGCGCCGTCCCTCGAACCAACGGCCGAACGACGTGGATCGGGACCGTGGCGGATCTGGATCGGGCGCGTCCTGCACGAGCCGAACGCTAGCAGCAACCTCCGCGATGGGCGGGCGCCGGTCAGGGGCGAGCTCAACGCGCCCGTAGGGCGGCGAGCCGCGCAGAGAGCCGAGCCCGGACCTCGGCGTAGGCGGGATCGCCGGCCCGGTTCTCGAGCTCGAATGGGTCGGCGGAGCCGATGACCCCGGCCAGGTCGTACAGCTCCGTCTCTCCCGTGGCCAGCTCCACGTAGGCGAAGTCCTGGGTCCGCACCGCCCACCAGGGCGGCACCTTCTCATTGCCGACGTATTCGGTCAGGAGGGCCGTTCGCCACAACACGGAGAGCCGCCCCTGCAGCAGTGGAACCAGGCTCATGCCGTCCACCGGTGAGGGCGGGTCGATCCCTGCAAGCTCGGCGAACGTCGGGGCCAGGTCGACGTTGGAGACGAGGCTTCGGTCCACGTGAGACGACGCGTCCGGGAACCGCACCAGGAACGGCGTGCGGATGCACTCATCGTACGCACACGTCTTCCCCACCCACCGGTGCTCGCCGAACGAGAAGCCGTTGTCGGTCATGAAGACGACGACCGAATTCGCCAGGGCACCGCGGACCTGGAGCGCCCCGATCACCTCGGCCACCAGGTCGTCCACGGACAGGAGCGTCTCGAAGGACCGCAGGTGGATCGCCCGGAGCTCAGCCCGGCGTTTCGCGTCAGGCGCGGAGAGCCCCTGGACCCACGTCGGCTTGTCGGACACGTCCTCCTCACCCATGTTCGGGGGGTCGGTGATCGGGAACCCGGTCAACGCGCCGGCGTCCCGGGGAGCCTCAGTCCACGGACGGTGCGGCGCTGTGGGGGCCACCTCAAGGAAGAACGGACGCCCCGGGGGAGCCGAGCGGATGAACGAGGCCGCTGCGGCGGTATAGACGTCGGTCGAGTAGTTGCCCGGCCCATCGCCGCGGTACTGGGGAAACCCTTGGTCGATCAGCACGTAGCGGTAGTACGCCGTGGACTGGTCCCCTTGCCGTTTCACCTGCCACCGATCCCACCCCGCCGGTACGTACGAGCTCGGGCCGAACGGATACCCGTTCACGTACTTGCCGATCATGCCCGTGTGGTACCCGGCGGAGTGCAACCAGGTCGCGATGGTCGAGGACTCGTCGAGGAGCTCGCCGTCGTAGTTCGTGCGGATCCCGGTATGGTGCGAGTACCTCCCGGTGAGGATCGAGGCCCTGGACGGACAGCACAGCGGGGTATTCACGAACGCGTTGGGGAACGTGACCCAGTGATCGGCTGGGTCCCGGATCATCGATTGGAGCTGCGGCATGACGGGCGGCTCGTGGGGGAGCGAGTCGGGCGACTGGTCATCGGTGAGGATCAGGACGATGTTGGGTCGCCGGTCCGTTCGCGGAGGGGAGAAGGGCACGAACGCCGCGATGAGCAGCACGATGAGCGCGAGCACCCCCGCCGCCACGGTCCTGCGCAGCGGACGCCGGCCCATCTACCGGGGCTTCCGAAGCTTCCAGATGTTCTCGCCCGGCCACCGGCGCGCCCACCCGATCTCGGCGTAGTCGAGGTAGGTGGATCGGGCATTGGCCGGCGGACGCGGCTCGATCAGGTCCTCGAGCTCCAGGCCGGTCGAGCGGAACAGGCGAATCCACTCACCGTACGGGAGCATGAAGTTGACCGACTCATCGTCCTCCCACTTGTGCATCCCGAAGTAGTCGAGGTGGAGGCGGTCGTCGACCGTCTCCTTCTCGTCGTTCCAGCACACGAAGTGGATGGGGCTCTCGATGTTGAAGGCCAGCAGCCCGCCGGGCCGGAGCAGCCGGGCGGCCTCCGGGATCGAGAGGTACGGGTCGGCGAAGGTCGTGGCGCCATGGTCGCAGAACACGACGTCGAAGCTCTCGTCGGTGAACGGGGTCCGCTCCGCGTCGGCGTTCACGAGCGGGAACGACACGCCCGCCAGGGCCATCAGCTCCCTCGCGTGCTCGAGCTGCCGCTCAGAGAGATCCATGCCCACCGGATGGGCACCTATACGGGCCAGGGTGATGGACCACTGGGCGGCGCCACAACCGAACTCCAGCAGCCGTTTGCCCTCCACGTCGCCCAGGACCTCGAGCTTGGACTCTGGGGTGCCCCAGGTTCCCCAGGCGGGCCGGTCCCACCGGTTCAGCTGGGAGGCGTGCTCGCGCTGATACTCGTCGCTCGTACGGTCCCAATCCCGCCGGTTCTTGCGAACGTGCCGCTGGGTGCCGCTCATCACCGGTCCATCCAGCCCGCGTCCCCCCCGTGTTCGGCCGCCACCAGCCCCGCGGCGATCGAGAGCGCGATCTCCTCCGGCCGTCGGCCGCCGAGGTCAAGACCGACCGGCGACCGGATCCTGGCCAGATCCTCATCGGTGAACCCCATGGCCCGCAGCTCCTCGAGATAGGGAGCCACATGGCGGCGGCTCCCCATCACGCCGATGAACCGGGCGGGAGAACGGAGCGCCGTGGCCAGGATCCCCGCCACGCCCGGAGCGTCGTGGTCGGTCAACACCAGGGCGGTCCGGTCGTCGAGCAGGTCGCCGAGCGACGATGCGGAGCCGCCTTCGGCCGTCGCGTCCTGGGCAGTGACCCGTTCCGGCCTGGCCTCGACGAGGATCGTCCGGTAGCCGAGCGGCGCGGCAAGCCTGCGGAGCGCTCGTGCCACGTCGGTCGCCGACACGATCACCAACCGCTTCGGTGGAAGGTGCGGCTCGAAGAACACCTCGACGTCGCCGAGGTCGTGATGGAGCGTCCGGGTCTGCGGTTCGCCCGACGCGACGACCCCGGCCGCATCGGCGATGGCTTGCTGGTCGAACTCCGCGCACCCGAGTGTCCCGCTGACCGGGCCACCGGGGACGATCGACATCCGGTTGCCAACCCGGCACGGCGGTGAGCCGATGACCTTGACCGCCCGTGCCTCGACCCAGGACCGTTCGTGCTCAACCGGCTTGGCCCCCGGTTCTGCGTGGCCGGTGGAATGCACCCCGGTCGCGCCGGCCAGGAGCTGGAGCGCGTGCGGCAGGACGGGCAACACGGCCTCCAGGCTCTCGCGAACGCCGGTCGGGCTCCCCGGCAGGTTCAGGATCAGCGTCCGGCCCAAGCTTCCGGCGACGGCTCGCGACAGCGCGGCCATCGGCGTCGCCCCCAGGCCCGCCGTGCGCATCAGCTCGGCGAGGCCGGGGGCCTCGCGGTCGATCACGGCCCTGGTGGCCTCCGGCGTGACGTCGCGGGGACCGAAGCCCGTCCCGCCGGTGGTGACGACCAGGCGCAGGTCCTGGTCTACGAGGGAAGCCAGGCGAGCCTCGTTCGCCGACCGTTCGTCCGGCACGGACGAGCGGTCGGCCACGTCGAAGCCGGCCCCTCGGAGCATGTTCTCTGCGGCCTCACCCGACTCGTCGGTGCGCGTGCCCGCCGTGACGCCATCGGACACCGTGAGCACTGCCGCGCGGAACGGTTCATCCATGCGCCATATCCTGCCAGACGGAACCGGCGGACCGGGAGGAGACCAATGGAGGCATGGATCGATCAGCTCGCCGAGGCGCTCGGCGGGGACACCTTGAGCTCACGGGAGACGGCGGAGCTCCTGCAGGTGGCCCGGAACGTGGCCCACAACGTCGAGCGCCGCATCACCCCCCTCGCGACGTTCCTCCTCGGCTCGGCGGTGGGGAGGGGGCTCGCCGGCGGCGTCTCTCGAGCCGACGCCTTTCAGGCGGCGCTCGACACGGTCCGGTCCCTCCTCCCGGAAGGCCCGCCGGTGGAGGCCTGAGCGGCCCGGCCACGCCATGGCCGGTTCACCGCCGTCGGAGTAGCCTGGGGTGCGACCCATGGACGCTTGGCAGCCACCGCAGACCGCCCCGCCCTCCGAGGGCCCGCTCCTCGACACGTTCGGCCGGGTCGCGGACGATCTGCGCATCTCGGTCACGGACCGCTGCAACTTCCGTTGCGTGTTCTGCATGCCGGCCGAGGGGCTGAAGTGGCTCCCCAAGGACGAGATCCTCACATTCGAGGAGCTCACCCGGCTCCTCGGGATCTTCGTCTCTCTCGGCGTCCGCTCCATCAAGGTCACCGGAGGCGAGCCGAGCGTCCGGGCCGACCTGCCGACGCTCGTCTCCATGTTCCGTGAGGTCGGGCCGGAGCTGGACATGTCGATGACGACGAACGGCATCCTCCTCGACCGCCTGGCCGAACCCCTTGCCCGGGCCGGCCTCGACAGGGTTACGGTGTCGTGTCACTCGCTTATGCCGCACCGGTTCGAGGGGATGACCCGCCGCGATGCGATGGACAAGGTGTTCGCCGGCTTGCGGGCGGCCCAGGACGCCGGCCTCACCCCCATCAAGATCAACTGCGTCGTGATCGGGGGGGAGAACCAGGACGAGGTGGTGGACTTCGCCACGTGGGCCAGACAGACCGGATACGTGGTCCGGTTCATCGAGTACATGCCGCTCGACGCCGAGCACGCGTGGGAGCGGGCCAAGGTCGTTCCGTCGAGCCAGATCGTTGACGCCATCGACCGCGTGTTCCCGCTGGCGTCCGAGGGACCCGACCACGAGCCCGCCGCCACCTACCGGTTCGCCGACGGCGCGCCGGGTGGGATCGGGGTAATCGCGTCGGTGACCGAGCCTTTCTGCGAGACCTGCAACCGCCTCCGGCTGACCGCCGAGGGCCAGGTCCGCTCGTGTCTGTTCGCCCTGGAGTAGCTGGACCTTCGAGAGCCTCTTCGAGGCGGCGCCACCGACGGCGAGCTTGCCTCGATCATCCGCACCGCCGTGTGGCGCAAGTGGTCGGGGCACCGCATCAACCACCCCGACTTCGTCCAGCCGGACCGAAGCATGTCGATGATCGGCGGCTGAGCCCCAGCCGGCAGGGTCAGAGCCCGGCCAGGCGAGCGAGCCCCGAGATCTTCAGCAGGACGAAGCGTCGTCCGTCGCGCTCGACCAGTCTCCGGCGTTGGAAGTCCGACAGGATCCTGGTCACGTTCTCCCGGCTGCCACCACACAGGCTGGCCAGGTCGGCGTGGGTCACGATGGCGGGCAGGATCGCGCCGTCCTCTGGCAGCTCGTCGAGGCTGGGGGACACCAACTGCAGCAGCCGTTTGGCCACCCGGCCCTTGAGGTCCAGGAACAGCAGGTCGTCCACGAAGGCCTCGTGCGCGCTCACCTGCCGCGCCAGCGCGCGCAGCAAGGCCAGCGAGGCCGTCGGCTCCCGCGACAGGAACTGGCGGAACGCCTCCCCCGAGGTGACCCATACCTGGGTCTCCTCCAGGGCCAGCGCCGCCGCGGTCCTGGGCATCCCACCCAGCAGTCCGAGCTCCCCGAAGAACTGCGGTTGATCGATGGTGGTGTGGAGCATCCGCTGGCCGCTGGCGGAGAGCGAGCTGATCTCCACCCGTCCCTCCATCAGGAAATGGATCTCGGGTGAGGGGTCGCCCTGATGGAACAGGTAGGTGTTCCGCCGGTAGTGGCGGAGTGTCCCCCTCGCGGCCAGCTCGTGGATGGCACCGGGGTCGATCCCCTCGAACAGCGGCGTCCCCGCCATCTGGTCCTCGATCGTCGCTCGCGACCGCACCGTCCGCACCATCAGGCGAAGCGTACCCATTCGCTCAACCGGCAAGCGAGCCCGTGCATGGGGACGGGCCCGGCGCGAAGCGCCGGGCCCGTTCAGGGAATCGCGGTGCGCGATCCGCTACGACTTCCTCATCTTCCTCATCGCCTTCTTCCGCGTCACGCGCGTTGCAGCCTTCTTGGAGGTCGTCGTGGCCTTCGCGGCCGTTGGCTTCTTCGGCGAGACTTTCTTCGCCACCCGATTCACCTCCTCCCACGGATCATCATCAGAGCGTCATCGGTATCCGATAGCAAGATCCTGAAGCCCGTCCACCGGGGAAGGGGTGTCACCCGTCACCGACCCGGGGGTGACGTCGGTCACAGCGAAGGATGTGACGTCCATCACACAACGGAGCCCGGTCAGTCCAGCTCGGGGAGGTCGAGCGGATCCGGTCGGGGCGTGCACGCGCCGCAGTAGAGGGCGTCCTCGACGACCAGCGCCCTGGTGACGTCCTCCGCTCGATACAGTTCGAGCACGTAGGGGAGGGTCTCGACGTGGTCCTCGCAGATGCCGCGGCCGCAGAACCGACACGTTCCCACCGCCGTCCTTCGACAGTGCCAGCAGTCCATCCGCACACTCCTCCCCTGGAGGGCTAATGCTGCCACGTTCGCTCCACGTTCGATGACGGTTTCAAGGTCCCCTTGCGGAACGCCCCCGCCATCAGCCCGTCGAATCCGTCCCGGTCCAGCCGGAACGCACGCACGGGGGTCCTGGCCACCACGCTCGCCGTCCGGGGGACCTTCTGCAGGAGCGCGACCTCACCGAAGTGCGCACCGGGGCCGAGGGTCCGCACGAGGGTCCCGTCCTCCACCACCTCGACCTGCCCGGAGCCGATCGCGTAGAACGCGTCGCCAGCCTCGCCCTGTTCCACGATCGCCTCGCCAGGGGCCACGTTCAGCCATCGACCGTGCTCGAGGATCTCGGATAACTCGTCGGGCTCGAGCGCCGCGAAGGCGGGGAGCGCGCGGAGCTCGGCCACCGCTTCGAGCGTTGGCGCGAATTCCGGGACGTGGACCATGTCGGCCAGCAAGCGCTCGAAGGTGCTCTTGTCGATCTCGAACAGCTGGGCGTCCTCGATGACCTCGACCGTGGCCGTGCGGGGCGCCGCCTCCGTCAGCCCCAGCTCGCCGAAGGATTCGCCGTGACCCAGGACCCGAAGGACTCTCCGGTCTCCGGTCGCCCGGTCCTCCTCCACCACCTGGAGGGTTCCCCGGCGGACGACGTAGAAGCCCTGGGCCCGGTCGCCCTGGCGGACCACGGGCTTGCCCGCGGGAAACGCCCGAAGCCGAACCCGTCCCGCGAGGTCGGAGAGCACGTCCTCCGGCAGATCCTCCAGGATCGGGAGCCGGTCGATGAGTCTGGCCGCCTCGACCCTCCACGACGTCTCCAGGCGGAACCGGACCTGCTCAAACACCCCGCGGAGCCTCCGGAGCAACGCCCGCGCCAGTTCGATCAGGCCCCGGAGGAGGGGACCGGTCACGAAGACGGCCAGGGCGAGCAGCAGGACCCGGCCCACGACCCCGCCGTTCCACAGCTTGCTCACCAGGCTGCCGAAGATCTCCCGCCAGAAGTAGAAGGAGGTGGCGAAGGCGAAGATCGTGAACCCCACGCCGAGCGTGCCGTACAAGCCGAGACCGGCCTCTTGCTTTGAGAGCCGCTGCCGTGTCCGGAGCTTCCTCCACAGGTCGTACCGAATGAACTGGAGCGACATCGGCCGAAGGTCGGGCACCTGGATCAGGTCCGACAGGATCCAGTACCCGTCGAGCTCGAGCAGCGGCACCAGGTTCAGGAAGATCACGAAGTAGTTCAGGAGAGCGAACTTGTACAGGAGCGGAGCGGCGACCGAGCCGGGGAACGCCCACACGATCATCGCTGCCGCGCCAGCGATGATGAGCTCTGCGTACGGGCCGGCGAACGACTGAACGATCCGTTGGCGCCGCTCCATCATCAGCCCGTCGGAGGAGTCGACGAAGAACGCAGGAGCGCCGAAATAGATCATGAACCCGGCGCTCTTGACCCGCCGTCCGTAGTGCACGAGGACGGTAGCGTGGGCGAGCTCGTGGGTGAACGTGAGGAAGTAGTTCAGGGCCAGGATGACCAGCGAAGCCGCCGCTGCGGACTCCCCGCCGATCCCGAACCGGCCCGAGCGGTACATGGCGATGAACGCGAAGAACCCGAGGATCGCGATCAGGCCCACCGACCAGGCCACCGATCGCTTGAAGAACCACCGCAATCCGTTCCGGTAACACCAGTCCACCATCCGGTGGGCCCCAGACCAGTCCACCGACAGGGTCCGGACGAACTGGCGAGCCTTCCGCCGTCCGGTCGACGAGGGGTTCAGCGCCCGACGGACGATCGCGTCTGAATCGAGGAACCTCGTCTCCAGGAAGTTGCCCACCCGAAGCTGGCGCACGAGGTCGATGACGCCGGAGAGCTCGAGGTCGCCCGACTCGCGGAACCGTTCGACCACGATCTCTCGAACAGTCCTCGAGCCGTCCATCAGCGAAAGGAGCTCCACCTCGCCCGGCTCGAGTCGGTAGTGCAGCACGTCCCTGGGGTTCGCCGCGATCGCGTAGTCGTTCCCCCATCGAAGGGAGAACCGCTTGATCTCAACGTCCGGCGCGAGCTTGGGACGAAACTCGGCGGGATCGACTCTCTCCGCCAGGTCGTCCCAGAATCCTCCCTGGCCGTCCGAGGGCTGCACGGCCACACGATCGGAGACGGTCCGCCACAGGCCGCTCGGGGATGGGCCGGCCGTCACGGAGCCGGGATCTTGGCCCGACGCTCCTCGTCGATCCGTTGCTGGATCGAGGAGTACACGGACAGGCGAGGCGGCGGCCGACGGCTGGAGGCGAACAGGTTCCCCAGGAACGCCCCCCCGAGCAGCGCGACACAGACCGTGGCGATCACGGTCCCCCAGGAGACCCCGCCCTCACCCTTCCCGGCCTGCAGGGGACGGGTCACCGCTGACGTGAGCCCGGCATCGTTTGTCGCGGCGAACCGGAACCGCGCGTCCGAAGGGATGCTGCGCAGGACGGTGGCCGTCGCGGCGAAGGACAGGTTCGCACCCCCTGTCGTGACGACGACCTGCGCCCCACTCACTCGGAAATAGGAGCCCGCCACCAGGCCCCCGGTGCCGGCGAAGACGTCCTGCTCGCCGATGGCCAGCTGCTGGTCCTCGACGTCGTAGGTGATGGTCTCGACCGCCTGGCCCCCCACCACCAGAGAGAGGTCGAGGCGGTTCAGGCCCAGCCACCCACCCACCTCCGCCGCGTCGATCCGGAGCACCAGCCGCGCTCCCTGCGCGAGCTCCCCGGAGGCGCTTCCGTCGACCCTGGGCCCCTCCGTGGCCGCTCGAGCCGATGAACCGGCCAGGCCGACCACGATGACGGAGCCCATGAGGGCTGCTGCGGTCCGGGCACCTCGCTCCAAACTCACGGCCGGCATCTTCGTCCCCGCTGCCGGGGCATGGCAACAGGCCGTGCCGGCTGCAACGGAGCCCCAGGGGTACGGTTAGCACCAGAGGTCGGGGGCACCGGTCACCGAAGCGTCCAGGGTGGAGGGCTTTACCGCCTCCCCACCACCACCCGCGTCACCTTGAGCACGCCCCCAGCGGTGCTCCGCACGTCGCGAAGGCCGTGCCGCCTGACCACGGCGGCCACCGCTCGAGCCCGGTCGGGACTCACCTCGATCAGCAGCCAGCCGCCTGGTTTCAGCCACTCCCCGGCCTCTGCGGCCGCTCGATCGACCAGCCCCAAGCCGTCGAGGCTGTTGTCGGTGAGCGTGTGGGCCGGCTCGAATCGCCGGATCTCATCGGGCAGCTCTCGCAGCTCCCGCCGTCCCACGTACGGCGGATGAATGGTGATGACGTCGACCTTTCCCCGGAGGTCCTTGGGCAGGCCGCCGAAGAGGTCGCCGGCCACGAACGTCGCCCGGAGCTTCAGCCGCGCCGCGTTCTGCCTGGCAACGCGGATGGCCCGCGCCGACAGATCGGTACCGATCACCTTCACGCCACGGGTCTCGTTGGCTACAGCCAGGGCCACCGTCCCCCCACCCGTGGCCAGGTCCACGGCGATCGCCCTGCGGCGGCCCCGCAATCGCCGAACGGCTTGCTCCGCAAGGAACTCAGTGGAATCGCGAGGGACGAACACCCCGGGTTTGGCGATCAGCTGGATCCCCCGGAACTCCGCGTAGCCCTCGATGAATTGGATGGGCTCGCCCTTGGCCCGTCGAGCCACCATCGCCTGGAACCGCCGGGCGGCCCGTGCAGGTACCTCGTCCTCGGGGTCGAGGTCGTCGACCTCCACGCCTATGGCGAACGCAAGCAGTTCCTCGGATTCGATCTCCTCGCGGTCGCTCTGCCAGTGGTCGATGGCCGACGATGCCTTGAGGGTCTTCGCCGCTCGTGCCAGGAGATCTCTCGCGTTCGCCATCGCCGACGAATCCTATCCACCCGGCTGTGGGCTGACCGCCCAGACGCGGCGGCTAGAATCGCGTCGAGATGCCCCGTCAGGCCAATGCCCCCTCCACCCGCAGAAAGAAGCGGCCCCCGAAGGAGGACGTGCGGCTGACCGGGGACCGCATCGTCGTCCGCAACCCCGATGACGGCGAGCGCCAGACCCGTGGTGGCCTGTTGATCCCGGCCACGGCCGTCCCCGCCCCCAAACGATGCCTGTGGTCCTCGGTCGTGCTGGTCGGACCCGACGTTCGGGCGGTCAAGGCCGGCGACCGCATCCTTTTCCTCCCCCAGTCCGGCCTGGAGGTCGAGCTGAACGGCGAGGAGTTCCTCCTCCTTCGGGAACGGGACGTCCAGGCCGTAGCCTCGCCCCTGGACGGCCAGGACCGGAGTCCGGGGCAGTACCTGTAGCTATCCCGGGAGGACCGAGACCCGCACGTGTCGCCGATCGTTGTCCCGGTTTGGGTCGACGATCACGATGCTCTGCCACGTTCCCAGCACCAACTCACCGCCATCGACCGGCAGTACCAGCGACGGTGAGATGAGCGCGGGCACCAGGTGGTCGCCTCCGTGCCCCCGCGCGCCGTGCCGGTGCGCGTACCGGTCGTCCCTGGGAAGTAGCCGTTCGAGCAGCTCATCGAGATCGGTCTCGGAGCCCGACGCCATCTCGATCAGGGCCAGTCCCGCGGTGGCGTGCGGCAGGAACACGTGTGCCAGGCCGCTCTCACTGCCTTCGCCGATGAACCCTCGTACCCGGGAGGTGATGTCGAGAACCCTCGTCCCGGTGGTGTCAACCTCGAACTCGGTGACCCGCATGCCCCGGCATCCCCCTCTTCCCGCTCCCCGCTAAGTCTGACACCGGTTTCCGGCCTCTGAGGCGTCGGGCAGTGTCTTGACGCTTACCTGTAATGATGTAATCATGTGGCCATGAGAGGATCGATGCACGTTTCCGAGGAGGAGCTCGCGGGTTGGTTCGCCGGGCGGCTGCCCGCTGGGTGGTTCTCCCGGCCACCCGAGGTCTCATCCGATCGGGAGGAGATCCTGGTGGTGGGGACGCTCTCCGAGCCCGAGCTAGCCTCGGACGCGGCTCCCGAGGCGGTGGGGGCGGCTCGCACCGCTCGGATCGACGGCTTCCGGGAGGACACCCGGGGGCAGCGGATGCGGATCGCCGACGAGGCGCAGGGTCGGTTCGGCCGACGGGTCTCGTGGGGCGCTCGATGCGGCGACTTGACCAGGCTGTTCACTACGGTCTCGGTCCCGGCGATGACCCGGCTTCGCATGCCGGAGCGACGGGTCCTGGACACCCTTGTCGATGCCGGGGTGGCTCGCTCGCGCAGTCACGCGCTGGCATGGTGCGTGCGCCTGGTGTCCGAGAAGCAGGACGATTGGTTGAAGGATCTTCGCCAGGCCCTCACCGAGGTGGAGAAGGTTCGTTCGGAGGGCCCGAAGACCTGAGCACGGGTCACTCCTGGCCCAAGCCCATGCGGTAGACGCGCTCGCCCCGAACGTGATCCTGCAGCACGACCTCCTCAACCCCGTTCTCGTAGAGGTCGCGCCAGGCCGTGCTGAGCCATTCCTCGGCCGAATCGGGGTCGGGGAATTGTTGCGAGTGCCCCAGCTCCTGACCGCTCGCGTCGCGGTAGATCCACTCGAACATCGGCCTGGAGCCTAGTGCACCGAGGCTCGCGGATGGCTCGGGTCCCCGGCCCGAGGGTCCGAGATCCCAGGCATGGCTATCCGGCGGTCACCTCGAGCTCCTGTTGCAGTGCCGCGCGCTCCTCGTCGGTGAGGGGCCGGGACGTTCCGGTCGACGGGTCCCTGGCCACCACGACGGACTGGGCCTCGGCGGAAACGGTCCCATCGAGCTTGGCCACACGCTCACGAGTGTTCAAGCTCGCTCGCCCGATCGAGTCAAGGCGGCAGCTCACGAGGACCTCACCATCGTCCTGGGTGAGTTCGATCCGATAGTCGATGGCCACCCGAGCCAGGACGAAATCCCATGTGTTGGTGACCGGACCCAGCACCTTCTGCACGAACGCGTCGCGGGCCTCCTCCAGGTAGTTCAGGTAGACCGCATTGTTGACGTGGCCGTAGGCGTCCATATCGCGCCACCGGATCCGGATCCGAGCCTCGTGCATCAGGAATCCTCGATCCGGTCGACCTGCACGCCCTGGTCGGCTAACCATCTCACGGCCTTCGCAATGGAGTCCTCGGTCCCCTCCATCTCCAGGATCACCCAGGCGTGACCTTCCTCGATGTTTGCCCGGCGGATGTTGGTGACCAGATCGAAGTCCTTCCCCACCCGATGGATGACCGGCTCGTTGATCAGGCGCTGGGGGAAGGTCAGGTGGAGCTTCCCCCTCACGCGGTGCCCTCCGGGTTCATGCTCCCCGAACGGAACCCCTCCAGATCCAGGGTGACGTAGCGGTAGCCCAGAGCCTTCAGGCCGTCCACCACCTGGACCCGGGTACCCGGCTCGGCCAGGCGAGCGAGATCGTCGAGCTCGACCTCCACCCGGGCCACGTCCCCGTGCACCCGGACCCGGCACTGGGCGAACCCCAGGTCCTTGAGCAGCCGCTCGGCTCGTCCCACCTTCGACAGCTCCTGCACGCTGATCCTCACCCCGAAGGCGATCCTCGACGACAAGCAGGCCGACGCGGGCTTGTCCCACGTCGGGATGCCAAGATCCCGGGCGGCCTCGCGGACCTCCGCCTTGGTGAACCCCACCTCCACCAGAGGATGGCGGATCCCATGCTCCCTCGCCGCCCGGAGCCCGGGCCGGTAGTCCCCCAGGTCGTCCAGGTTGGCCCCCGAGACGACCACCGAGGAGCCGGCGTCCTCGGCCACTCGGCCGAGGACGCCGTACAGCTCGGACTTGCAGTGGTAGCAGCGGTCGACGCCGTTCGCCAGGTAGGCGTCATCCTCGGTCTCCCGGGTTCGGACGGTGCGGTGGCGGACCCCGATGACGCCGGCCACTCGGCGGGCCTCGGCCAGCTCCCCCGGCGCGAGCGATGGCGAGACCGCGGTGACGGCCAGGGCCCGGTCCCCCAAGGCCCGCGCCGCGGCTGCGGCCACCAGGGTCGAGTCCGTCCCTCCGGAGTAGGCCACCACGACCCCGGGATGCGGCTCGAACCATCGACGGAGCTGGACCAGCTTGGTCGCGACGTTCCGATCCACCATGCCCGAAGATTGTGGCACGCGCGGCGGTCCCGGAGATGGAGACGGGCCCCGGGACCGAGGTCCCGGGGCCCGTCCCGCCGGAGAGAGGGGGGCTCCTGCGAGTTCTTCGCCGGCGCCCCTCCAAGGGTTCGAATGCCGTTCGTTGCGGTTGTGTGGCGGCCTAGAAGTCGTCCATCCCGCCGCCACCGCCCGGCATGGCCGGCATCTTCTCCTTCTCAGGCTTCTCCGCCACGACGGCCTCGGTGGTCAGGAACAGGGCCGCGATCGAGGCCGCGTTCTGTAGGGCTGAGCGCGTCACCTTGGTGGGGTCGATGATCCCGGCCTTGAACATGTCCACGTACTCGCCGGTGGCCGCGTTCAGGCCCCAGCCCGGATCGAGCGTTCGGACCTTCTCGATCACGACGCCGCCCTCGAGACCGGCGTTCGCCGCGATCTGCTTGAGCGGATCTTCGAGCGCCCGGCGGACGATGACTGCCCCGGTGAGCTCGTCGCCCTCCAGGTCCACCTTGTCCAAGGCCGACTGGGCGTTCAGCAGGGCCACGCCGCCGCCGTTCACGACGCCCTCTTCCACGGCCGCTTTGGTCGACCGCACGGCGTCCTCGATGCGGTGCTTCTTCTCCTTCAGCTCAACCTCGGTGGCCGCGCCGACCTTGATGACCGCCACCCCGCCCGCAAGGCGGGCCAGGCGCTCCTGCAGCTTCTCCCGGTCGTAGTCCGAGTCGGTCTTCTCGATCTCGGCCTTGATCTGGTTGACCCGGCCCTTGATGTCCTCGGCCTTTCCCGCGCCCTCGACGATCGTGGTGTCGTCCTTGGTCACCACGACCTTGCGTGCCTGTCCCAGGAGATCCAGGGTCGCGTTCTCCAGCTTCAGGCCGACCTCCTCGGAGACGACCGTTGCCCCGGTCAGGATGGCGATGTCCTGGAGCATGGCCTTGCGCCGGTCGCCGAACCCGGGAGCCTTCACGGCCACCGAACGGAACGTGCCCCGGATCTTGTTGACCACCAGCGTGGCCAGGGCCTCGCCCTCCACGTCCTCCGCGATGACGATGAGCGGCTTGCCTCCCTGCATGACCTTCTCCAGGACCGGCAGCAGGTCCTTCACCGCCGAGATCTTCGAGTTGGCGATCAGGATGTAGGGCTCATCCAGCACCGCCTCCATCCGCTCGGCGTCGGTGATGAAGTACGGGGAGATGTAGCCCTTGTCGAACCGCATCCCCTCGACCAGCTCGAGCTCCATGCCGAAGGTGTTGGACTCCTCGACGGTGATGACGCCGTCCTTGCCCACCTTGTCCACGGCTTCCGCGATCTGCTCACCGATCTCCGGGTCTGCCGCGGAGATGGCGCCGACGTGGGCGATCTCGTCCTTCTCCTCCACGTCGCGCGACTGGTTCTTGATGGCCTCGACGGTGAGCTCCACGGCGCGCTCGATGCCCCGCTTCAGGCCCATGGGGTTCGCTCCGGCGGCAACGTTGCGGAGGCCCTCCTTGACGATGGACTGGGCCAGGACCGTGGCGGTGGTGGTGCCGTCGCCGGCCACGTCGTCGGTCTTCTTGGCCACCTCCTTGACCAGCTCGGCCCCCACCTTCTCGAAGGGCTCCTCGAGCTCGATCTCCTTGGCGATCGATACGCCGTCGTTCGTGATGGTGGGTGCGCCCCACTTCTTCTCCAGGACGACGTTCCGCCCCTTGGGGCCGAGTGTGATCTTCACGGCATTGGCCAGCTGGTCCATGCCCCGCTCCAGCGCCCGCCGCGCCTCCTCGTCGAAGGCCATCAGCTTCGGTGCCATCGCTTCCCTCCTCCTCGTTCGAACCGCCACGTCTGGCCGGCCCCGCCATCGCGGCTGGGCCGCCGCTAGCACTCTCCCTTGCCGAGTGCTAACGCATTGTACCGGCTGGACCGGGGGTGGTGGCAAGGGGCCAACCCCGTGGGCCCCGGGCTCGTACTACTAGGAGGCCCGGCCTAGGCCTTTAGGACGAAAGGCGGATGGCCCATTCGAGGCCGAAATCGTAGGTTGAAGTGAGATCGGCGCTCTCGGCAAGGAGGTGCGGGATGAGATCGAGGATCCTGGCGGCCTTCGTGGGTCTGCCCCTGGTAGTAGCGTTCGGCCTGACGCAGGTTCCGGCCGCCGCACAGGGAGCAGACGCGGAGGTCACCGTCGGCAGCACCAATCCATTCAGTGGGAACAAGCAGAACGAGCCGGCAGTGGCGATCGACCCGAACCACCACAACCTGCTGGTTGCCGGGGCGAACGACAACATCGACATGGAAGACTGCAACGCCGGCGCCGATACCACCTGCCCGTTCACGCTGGGCGTGGGCGGCACGGGGATCCAATTCTCCACGAACGGCGGGGCGAGCTGGAACCAGCCCACGTTCACCGGCTTCAGCGCCCGGAACTGCACCGGGGAGGACGAGGCGCCCGGGGTGACCCCCACGGACGCCTGTGTCCCCGACACGGCCGGGGATATCGGGACCCTGCCCCTGTACTCCGAGAACGGCGTGGTCTCTGACGGCGACCCCGCCATGGCCTGGGGACCGGCTCCCATCGCCGGTGCATTCTCATGGTCGAACGGCTCCCGCCTGTACTTCGCGAACCTCACGTCAAACTTCTCCTCCCGCCACTCGGAGAGCCGGTTCAAGGGCGTCGAGGCCATCGGCGTCTCCAGGGTCGACGTCACCTCGGCCGATCCCACGACCCAAGCGACACAGCTCTCCACGAAGACCAACTGGAAGGCGCCCTCGTTGATCGGGCCAGGCGGCGCCGGGTTCGCGGACAAGGAGCAGATCTGGGCGGACAACGCGGCGAGCAGCGGGTTCTTCGGCAACGTCTACGTCTGCTTCGGAAACTTCGTGGGCGGCCCCAGCGCCGGCTCGAACGCGGTGCGACTGACCGTGGCCCGGTCCACCGACGGCGGTGACACCTGGTCGAGGGTCGTCGTCGAGCAGAACACGAACTCGGCGTCGGGGAAGTGGGCGCTGGCGGCCGGAGCGACCGGATGCACGATGCGGACCGACAGCGGAGGCACCGTCTACCTGTTCTGGCACGGGTTCAACCAGAGCACGAAGGAAGAGGCGATCTTCCTCTCCCGCTCCATGGACGGTGGGGCGACGTTCGAGGCGCGGCGGAAGCTGTTCACGGTCCACCCAACCGGGGTGTTCGACCCGGTGATCGGCCGCAACTCGATGGACGGGCTCGCGGGCGCGCGTAGTGACCTGTCGACCTCCCCGAGCGTGGACATCGCCAACGGTGCGCCGACGGGAGCCGGCGCCACAAACCGGATCGTCATGAACTGGGTGGACGGACAGACGCTGAACGACGAGCACGTGATGTTCTCGACTTCCGCGAGCGGCGGGAGCACCTGGACCGCCCCGGTTAGCGTCGAGACGAGCGCCTCGGACCGCGGGTACTACGCGGCGACGGCGATCTCGCCCGACGGACAGGACGTGTGGCTCGTCTACAACGCGTTTACCGCCCCGTACCAGCAGACGACTTCAACGCCTCGGCCACTGGTGGGGGTCGTGGCCCATGCGGATGTGAGCGGCGGGATCGTCGGGTCGTTCACCGAGATGCATCGAAGCGTCCCCGGCGACGCCCGGGGATCCAGCCAGAACAACCCACCATGGGCCGAGTTCCTCGGCGACTACGTATACGCCTCGGCGACGAACGAGTTCGGGGCGTTCGTTTGGAACGACGTGCGGGATGCGGCGGACTGCCCGGCCATCGACGCGTGGCGCGCAGGGCTCCGGACCAGGGACACGAGCGACGACGCGCCGAGGCCCGAGCCGAACAACGACTGCTCCGCGAGCTTTGGGGACTCCAGCATCTTCGGAGCCGCGATCCCCGACCCGACGTAGCTCCGGGAAGACCGAGAGGGGCGGCCGGCTTCGCCGGGCGCCCCTCCTACTCCTCCGCGCCCGCCCCCGCTTGGACCATGTCGTGGATCTGTTCCACGACCTCGGCGTTCGCAAGCGTCGTCACGTCGCCCAGGGCGCGACCCCTGGCCACGTCGCGCAGGAGCCGGCGCATGATCTTGCCGGAGCGGGTCTTCGGCAGGTCGTTCGTGAAGATGAGGGCGTGAGGCCGGGCGATCTTCCCGATCTTCTTCGCCACGTGCTCCCGGAGCTCCGCGGCCACGACCTCGTCGCCCTCATATCCCGACTTCAGCGTGACGAACGCCACGATGGCCTCGCCGACGACGTCGTCCGGCCGCGACACCACAGCGGCTTCCGCCACCTTCGGGTTGTCCACGAGGGCGCTCTCGATCTCGTAGGTCGAGAGGCGATGGCCGGCGACGTTCATCACGTCGTCGATCCGCCCCAGCAGCCAGAAGTAGCCGTCCTCGTCACGCTTGGCGCCGTCGCCGGCCACGTAGACCTCCGGCCCGTACTTGCTGAAGTAGGTCTGTACGTACCGGTCGGGATCGCCCCAGATGGTCCGGGCGATGGCCGGCCACGGATGCTTCAGCACGAGGTATCCACCCCCACCGAGCGGGACGGAGTGCCCCTCCTCGTCCACGACGTCCGCCTCGATTCCGGGGAACGGCAACGTGGCCGACCCCGGTTTCAGCGGGATGACGCCCGGGAGGGGCGTGATGAGGATGCATCCGGTCTCGGTCTGCCACCACGTGTCGACGATGGGGCATCGGCCGCCGCCGATGTACGTCCAGTACCAGACCCAGGCCTCGGGGTTGATGGGCTCGCCCACCGTCCCCAGCAGGCGGAGCGAGGACAGGTCGTGCTTCTCGGGGAAGGCGGGTCCCCATCGCATGAACGCCCGGATCGCGGTGGGCGCCGTATACAGGATGTTCGCCTTGTTCCGTTCGGCGATCGACCACAGCCGGTCCTTGTCCGGCCAGTCCGGCGCACCCTCGTACATGAGGTTGGTGGTGTGGTTGGCGAGCGGCCCGTAGACGATGTAGGAGTGCCCGGTCACCCACCCGATGTCGGCGGCGCACCAGTACACGTCGTCGTCGTGGATGTCGAAGATCAGCCGGTGGGTGGCCGTGACGGCGGTCATGTAACCCCCGGTCGTGTGGACGATCCCCTTGGGCTTCCCCGTCGTGCCGCTCGTGTACAGGATGTACAGGGGGTCCTCGGCATCCATCTCCTCGGCCGGGCAGTCGGGTATCTGGCCCTCGATCAGCTCGTGGTACCAGTGGTCGCGCCCGGGGGTGAACGCGTGGTCGTTGCCGGCCCGCCTCACCGTGATCACGCGCTGGATCGATGGGCAGTCGGCCAGGGCTTCGTCGGCGTTGGCCTTCAGCGGGACCAGCGCACCACGCCGATACCCGCCGTCCTGGGTGATCAGGACCTTGGCCTCTGCGTCGTTGATCCGGTCCCGGAGCGACTCGGCTGAGAACCCGCCGAAGACCACCGAATGCGGCGCCCCGATGCGGGCACACGCCAGCATGGCCACGGGGAGCTCGGGAACCATCCCCAGGTAGATGGCGACCCGGTCGCCCCTGGCCACCCCGAGGGCCTTCAGCGCGTTGGTGAACCTGCAGACCTCGTCGAGCAGCTCCCTGTAGGTCAGGGTTCGCTGCTCGCCGGGCTCGCCCTCCCAGTGGTAGGCGACCTTGTCCCCACCCCCCGCCTCCACGTGCCGGTCCAGGCAGTTGTAGCAAGCATTGAGGGTCCCCCCGGGGAACCACTTGACCCAGGGCGGAGTCCACTCCATGACCGAGTCCCACCTGCGGAACCAGGTCAGCCGTTCGGCCTGCTCGGCCCAGAACCCCTGGTAGTCGGCCTCGGCCTGCTCGTAGACGGACCGGTCCTTGACCAGGGCCCTGGCCACGAAGTCGGGCGGCGGCTCGAACACACGTTCTTCGGACAGGAGCGCGGCGATGTGCTGCTGAACCTCCGTCATTCCTCTTCGCCCTCCTCGAGGCCCGTCGGTACCCGAATGGTATTCGGGACGGGTCGGATGCGGCGACCCTGATCCATGCCCGGCAGGTACTTGCATCCGTGCCTGGGAAGGGGGAGCATCGTGCCTGCGAGGCCGCCGATACGGGCGGCCTCGCAGGCTAGTCGGGAACGATCGGCCCAGATCGATCGGGCAGAAGGAGGCCAGGAGTGGCCAAGTACGAGGCGTATTGCGTGAAGTGCCGGGCCAAGCGGGAGTTCGAGGGCACCGAGGTGACCCTCAAGAACGGGCGGAGGGCGGCGCAGGGCACCTGCCCGGTGTGCGGCACCAAGGTCATGCGGATCCTGGGGAAGGCCTCCTAGCAGGCGAGCGCAGGGGAGGGACCCCAACGAGGGCCGGCTCGGGCCTACGGCAGTCTGCTGAGCAGCTCGTCGGAGGAGAACACCGGTCGCGTGGGCGCCATCCGCCGGTGGCGGTCGGTCAGGTCGGCCACGGTCGTCTCCTCGAACACTCTCTGGATGGCTCGAGCCACGTCGCCCCAGAAACCTTGCAGGCCGCACCTCGAGTCCTGAAAGCAAGTGTGGTCCGAGGGCTCCAGGCAGAACATGGGGAACAGCTGCCCCTCGATCGCGTCGGCGATGTCGGCCACCCTGATCTGGGCGGGATCCTTGGCCAGGCGGCATCCACCTCCCGCCCCGCGGAAGCTCTCCACCAGCCCCGCCTTGTGCAGCGCCCCCAGCTGCTGTTCGAGGAACCGCAGGGGGACCTGCTGTGCGAGGGCGATCTCCCGCGCGGGGACCAGGCCGCCGTCCTCTCGGCGGAGCGCGAGCTCGATCATGGCCCGCATCCCGTATTCGAGCTTCTGAGAGATCTTGAGCACGACCGACTCCTGCCAACTGCTGCCGGGTCCCGCGGCCAATGTAGGTTCGGGTTTTGGCGGTGTCAACGCGCCGCAACGGCGACGTTCGATGGATCCTCCCCCACCCGAACCGATGATTAGCCCGGTCGGACTATGAAGAAGAAACCCTCCAGTGCCGAGAATCTGGTCGAGGAGGAACCGTGCGTGTCCTGGTGATCGACGACGAGCCCGACATCCTGCTCCTGTGTCGGGTCAACCTGGGGTTCGCGGGCCACGAGGTGCTCGAAGCCTCAGACGGTGAACGGGGCATGGAGCTGGCGATGCGTGACCGGCCGGACCTGATCGTCCTCGACGTGATGCTCCCCGCCCTCGACGGCCTTTCGGTCCTTCGGATGCTGCGGGAGCGCCCCGAGACCTCCGAGACGCCGGTGATCCTCCTCACGGCAAGGGCCCAGCTCCACGACCAGGCCCGGGGGTGGGAGGCCGGCTGCGCCGAGTACGTGACCAAGCCCTTCTCGCCCGTCGAGCTTGCGAGCATCGTGGACCGGGCGCGCGAGATGACCCCCCAGGACCTGCGGCTCCGACGGGATCAGGCCCTGGCGGATCTGGCTCGCGCGTCGAATCTCTGAGCCGGCGCCGGAGCAGCCGTTAGACTGCGCCTCATGCTCCCAACGGTCCCGCTGGCGGACAAGCGCGTCGATGAATACGCCGTTCCAGCAGGCGAGGAGGCGGTGGAGCGCCTTCGCAAGGCCGCCAAGCCTTTCGCTGGGGCCAGCATGCTGCACGTCAACAGCACGGCGTACGGCGGGGGCGTGGCCGAGCTCCTCCAGTCTCAGCTCCCGCTCCTGAACGACCTCGGCATCCAGACCACCTGGGCGTTGCTCGAGGGGTCCGACGACTACTACGCCGTCACCAAGAGCGTGCATAACGCGCTGCAGGGCGCCGAGGTCACCTGGACGGAGGAGATGCGGAGCGCGTACTGGGACAGGATCCGGGCCAACGCGGCGGAGTTCACGGATGGGTACGACTACGTCTTCGTCCACGATCCCCAGCCGGCCGCGCTGCTCACCGTGCTCGACGAGGAGGGCCGGCGCTCCGGGCGGTGGATCTGGCGATGCCACATCGATCTGTCCACGCCGTTCCGTCCCGTATGGGAGTTCTTCGAACCGATCGTCAACCGCTACGACGCAGCGGTCTTCACGATGGAGGATTTCGCCCAGCCCGGGGTGACCGATCCCGTGCATGCATTCATCCCTCCATCCATCGACCCCTGTTCGACAAAGAACCTCGACCTGGCCGACGAGACCATCACCAACGTGCTGCACACCTACGGGATCGACCCTGACCGTCCAATCGTGATGCAGGTCTCCCGATTCGACCCATGGAAGGACCCCCTCGGCGTGATCGACGCCTTCCGGCTGGCCCGAAAGACGTTCCCCGACCTCCAGCTCATCCTGGCCGGATCCATGGCGCACGACGACCCCGAGGGCATGCGGTTCCTCGACCTCACCGAGGAGCACCGGGCGGGCGACCCCGACATCCACCTCCTCACGAACGTCCACAACGTCGGGAACCTCGAGATCAACGCGTTCCAGCGAGCATCCACGGTCGTGGTCCAGAAATCCATCCGTGAGGGGTTCGGCCTGGTGGTCGCGGAGGGTATGTGGAAGGACAAGCCGGTCATCGGCGGAAACGTTGGAGGGATCCGCCTGCAGATCATCGACGGGCAGACCGGCTTCCTGGTGGACTCGGTGGAGGGATGCGCGGAGCGGATCGTTCAGTTGGTGGAGGACCAGGAGCTGCAGAGGAGGATCGGCCGCGCGGCACGGGAGCGCGTCCGCGATCGGTTCCTCACCCTTCGAGAGCTCGAGGACTACCTGGGGCTGATGACCTCGCTGCGATGAGCGCACTCGAGGCCCCGCTCATCGTCGCTTCGAACCGCGGCCCGGTGACGTTCGAGCGCGACGATTCGGGCGAGCTGTCCCCTCGCCGGGGTTCGGGAGGGTTGGTCACGGCCCTGGTGGGAGCCCTGCAGGCAACCCGAGGTCTGTGGGTGGCCGCCGCGATGTCCGAGGGGGACCGCGAGGTCGTGGCCAGGGACGGCCGGGGGTTGGTGGACATGGAGGCCTACGGGTCGCCCTATCGCGTGCGGTACCTCGACATCCCCCCGGCCACCTACGACGCGTACTACAACCACGTCTCGAACGGGATCCTGTGGTTCGTCCACCACTACCTGTGGGACACCGTTCGCTCGCCCTCCTTCGACGACGACACCGAACGGGCGTGGGGCGAATACATCGACGTGAACCGGACCTTCGCCCGGGCGCTCGCCGAGGAGGGCGACGACCAGCGGTCCCAGCCCGTGTACCTCATCCAGGACTACCACCTCTCGCTCGTTCCGCGGTTCCTCCGGGAGCTGCGCCCCGAGGCGCTCATCGCGCACTTCTCGCACACCTCCTTCGCCGGGGCGACGTACCTGCGGACCCTGCCTGGCACCATCCGGGAGGGGATCATCCGGGGGCTCCTCGGTGCCGACGTGCTCGGGTTCCATTCCCAGTCCTGGGCGGAGAACTTCATGATGTCCGCGCGCCCGTTGCAGGGGGTTCGAGCGGACCTGGCGCGATCCCGCATCCTGGTCGAGGGCCGCGAGGTCCTGGTCCGGATCCACCCCATCTCGATCGACGTCGGGCCGATGCGGGAGGCCGCGGCCAGCCCCGAGGTCCGAGAGCTCC
>DASSSA010000142.1:0-3916 GCA_035701505.1 Actinomycetota bacterium | reverse complement strand
CGGTGTGAAGGCACACGGCGACGTCGTGGACGTCGGCCTGGCCGAGCGCAGCATCGACGATCTCGGGGTACGCCCCCCAGTCCTCGTGGATCTTCAGTCCGCACGCTCCTGCCTCGATCACCCGCTCGATCTGTCCCGGAGTGTCCGTCCGGGCGCTGGCCTGCAGGCCGAGGTTCACCGGCAGCTCCTCGAAGGCCCGATACGTCTTGTCCATTGTGTACGCAGGCTCCTCGAATCCGGCCGAGATCAGAGTGGTCACGCCGGCCGACAGTGCGGCCGGCACGAGCCGGGGGGTGATCAGGTGGACGTGGCTGTCGATGGCGCCGGCCGTGGCGATGAGCCCGTAGCCGTTCACCGGCCAGGTGTTCGGCCCGATGAGGAGCTCGACGCCGTCGGTGATGTCGGGGTTTCCGGCACGGCCGATCCCGGCGATCCGTCCATCCTTGATGCCGATATTTGTCTTCAGCACGCCGAGGAGGGGGTCGATGACCAGAACGCCGGCCACCAACATGTCGAGCTCGCTCGCGGAGCTGGCCCGATCGAACTGCGCCATCCGCGAACGGAAGTTCTTCGCGTATCCCCAGATCGGCTCGTCCCCGAAGCCGACGTGATCATCCTCCACCCGCACCCACAGGTCGGTGTCGCCGAGGCGGATCCGGTCACCGGTGGTGGGGCCGTAGCGGCGCCCGTACTCCTCGCGCGAGAGGTCAGCCATCGCCGCCGCCGCGCCCTCCGAACCGAACGAGCTCGACCGCTCTTGCCTCCCCCGGTGGGAACCGGACCGACGCGCCCGCGGGAACGTCGAGGCGGAATCCGCGCGCAGCCTCCCGGTCGAACTCCAGCCGTCGGTTCGTCCGCCAGAACGGGTAGTGCGAGGACACCCGGATCACCCGATTCGAGGTGTTCGTCACCTTGACCCGGATCCGCTCGCGGCCGGGAGCGAGGGCGATCCGCTCAATCATCTCCAGGGCCTCCGAAGGACGATGAGCCTGCTTCCCTCGTCCAGGAGCACCTCGAGCCGGATCTCATCGACGAGGTCGACCACTCCATCGATCAACTGGTCGGCCGGGATCGCCTGCCGCCCCCGCTCGAGTACCGCGTCGTACGAGGCACCACCCCGCGCCGCCATGTGCATCTCGTCGCAGGTCAGTGCGATCGCCTCGGGTGCGTTCAGCTTCAGACCACGGGCGACCGCCCGGCGCGCAAGCTCCGCGGCGACGAAGACCCGCAGGCGGTCCTCCTCCGTCGGGCTCAGATACATCTACGCGGGTACCGGGACGCCCGCGGGCCGCTGCTGGGTGATGCAGTGAGGCCCACCGCCTCCGTAACAGAGGCAGTTGCCGGGCACCGGCACCACCTCTCGGTCGGGGAAGAGCTTGGAGATCTGTTCGAGAGCCTGTTCGTCCTCGGGCCGCTCCGCCATCGGGGCGATCACCCCGCCGTTCGGCAGATAGAAGTTGAGATATGGCACGACCCCCGGCGGCCGGGTCTCGAACGGGATCACCTCGAGTTCCCGCCCCCTCGCGTCTCGTGCTCTCCGAAGACGCTCCCGGTTGTCGCGCCCGCTCTCGTGGTCGGGGTCGTCCGGATCCTCCGGCATGAGGAGGGCGACCGTCGCCGGAGCAACGTACGGCGCGATCCCGTCGATGTGGCCGTCGGTGTCGCGATCGGTGGAGTGGCCGAGCCCGAGCCAGATGATCGTCTCCACCCCCAGGAAGTCACGGAGCCCATGCTCGATCTGTTCCCGCGACATCGTTGGGTTCCGGTTGGGATTCAGCAAGCACTGTTCGGTGGTGATCAACGTGCCGTCACCGTCCACGAAGAAGGATCCGCCCTCGAGCACGAACGGTGCCTCGAACCTCTGCATCCCCAGATGGCTGGCCACCTGGCGTGGGACCTGGGCGTCCTTGTCGTAGGGGTGGAACCGCTCCCCCCACGAGTTGAACTGAAAGTGGACCAGTGCCACACGACCCGCGGCGTCTCGGACGAAGATCGGGCCGTTGTCGCGCATCCAGGAGTCGTCGATCGGAAGCGGGAGGATCTCGACGCCCTCCCCGCAACTCCGGCGGGCCTCGGTCTCCTGATCGGGATCACAGACCATCACGACCGGCTCGAATGCGGCGATCGCGTTCGCCACCGCCGCGTAGTCCCGCTTCGCCTCGTCGAACCGATCGGCCCAGAACTCCCGGCGCGTCAACGTCGGCCACTCCATGTAGGAGGCCTCGTGCTGCTCCCACTCGGCCGGCATCGAGAACCCGTTCGCTCGCGGCGTGGAACCCCCGTCATTCATCGCCTACCTCCTTGATCGATTGGCGTCGAACCTCTTCAGGTCACGATCTCCGGTTCGTGGAGACGATAGATCAGCAACACGCGATCCAGCTACCTCGGATCCGTCGACCGTTTGGACTTCGGACGCGTGCCTTGACTCACGACGTCAGCCGAGCCAGCCGGGGCGGACCAAGCCCGACTCGTAGGCGATCACCACGAGCTGGGCCCGGTCTCGAGCCCGGAGTTTGCCCATCGCCCGGCTCACGTGCGTCTTCGCTGTGGCCGGACTGACGAACAGGCGCCCGGCGATCTCCTCGTTCGAGAGCCCCTCAGCCACGAGGGCGACGACCTCCCGCTCGCGATCGGTGAGTTGTTCGAGGCTGTCCGGGGTTCGCGGCTCCTTCGCCCTTGCAGCGAACTCGGCGATCAGCTGCTTGGTCACGCTCGGCGAGAGCAGCGCCTCGCCGCCCGCCACCACGCGCACGGCCTGGACCAGCTCTCCAGGCTCCGTGTCCTTCACCAGGAACCCACTCGCGCCGGCCCGGATGGCCTCGAAGATGTACTCGTCGAGCCCGAATGTCGTGAGGATCACGACTCGGACGTTGGTCAATCGTTCGTCGGCCGCGATCCGGCGGGTCGCGGAGAGGCCATCCACTCCCGGCATCCGGATGTCCATCAAGAAGACGTCCGGCATGAGTTGCGTCGCGAGCCGGACGGCCTCCTCGCCGTTGCCGGCCTCACCGACCACTTCGATATCGTCCTGTGCATCAAGGAGCGACCGGAACCCGGCACGGACGAGAGCCTGGTCGTCGGCCAGCACGACCCTGATCATCGACGCGGTCCGGGCGAGCAACTCATGCGGTTCCTCGACCGCGCGTCATGTGGGAATCGGATCGGCGACGATGAACAGCCTCCACCGGTCCGGGACGCCTTTGAGGGACTGCTCACCCCGATCGATGAAACCGATGCCCGATCCGGCCACCAGATCCCTGACCGTGCTCGACACCACCACATCGCCCGGGGAGCCCCACTCGGCCACCCGGGATCCTATGTTGACGGCCATCCCGCCCACGTCACTCCCCCGCAGCTCGACCTCACCCGAATGAAGCCCGATCCGCACGTCGAGGCTCACGGCTCGGAGCCGGTCTCGGATGGCCACAGCGCAGCGGATCGCACGAGCGGGTGCGTCGAACAGGGCGAGGAAGCCGTCGCCCGTCGTCTTGATCTCCCGTCCACCGTGAGCACCGAGCTCCGCGCGAACCAGCTCGTCGTGACGGTCGAGCACGTCGCGCCAGCGACGATCCCCGATCTCGGCCGCCCGCTCCGTGGACGAGACGATGTCGCTGAACATCACGGTGGCAAGGATCCGCTCGGCGCTGGAGCCGGTTGGGAACGCCCGGGCTTCCCCTCCAGTAAATGCTCCGATCAGTCGCCGGGTGACTCGAGGGGAAAGGAGCGCGTCGCCTCGGGCGACAGCCCGCACGCCCTGGAGAAGCAGCTCCGGTTCGGTGTCCTTGACCAGGAAGCCGCTGGCCCCAACCCGGAGCGCCTCGAACACGTACTCGTCGACGTCGAAGGTGGTGAGGATCACGATCCGTGTCCGGTCGAGCTGCTCGTCCTGCACGATCCTTCGCGTGGCCTCCAGTCC
>DASSSA010000141.1:0-4423 GCA_035701505.1 Actinomycetota bacterium | reverse complement strand
GCACACGGGGTCGTGCTGATCTTCGACGAGGTCAAGTGCGGCGGCACGATCGCCTACGGCGGCGCCACGGAGCGGTTCGGGGTCCGGCCCCACCTGGCCGCGTTCGCCAAGGCCATCGGAGGCGGCGCGACGACCGGCGCGTTCGGCGGTGAAGCCCGGATCATGGACGCCGTGGCCAAGGGCGCTGCGCAGCAGGGGACGTTCAACGGCAACCCCCTGTCGGTGGCCGCGGGGCTCGCGGCTCTCACGCAGGTCCTGACGAAGGACGCCTACGACCAGCTCGGCAAGCTGGGCACCATGCTGGCCGAGGGATGCCAGGGCGCGATCGACGACACGGGCATCCCGGCCCACACGGTCGACCTCGGGGCAAAGGGCTGCGTGTCCTACCGCAAGGAGCCGCTCGCCAACTACCGGGACTTCCTGGAGACGATCCCCGAGCTTTTCTACGCCTCGTTCTCCTGGATGATCAACCGCGGCATCTTCATGACCCCCGGCGACGAGGAGCAGTGGACGGTCTCGGTGCAACATGACGAGGACGACATCGAGCGATATGTCGACGGCTTCTCCGAGTTCTGCCGCGAGCTCGTCAAGTAGCCGAGCGGGCGGGCCGGGGCCCGCGAGGTCACGGTAGCCTGAAGCATATGGGATCGAGCGAACTCCCGGATGCGCTGCTGATCGACCTCTACGACACGCTCGTGTGGGGCGAATGGCCGGGCCTGCGGGACACGATGGCGGAGCGGATCGGGATCACGAGCGCCGCGCTCCAGTCGGCCTTCGAGAGCACCAGGCCTTCACGAGGGGTGGGATCCTTCGCCGGCGGCGAGGAGGACATGCTGAGCGTCCTGGCGGCGTGCGGAGTCGACCCCGAGCCCGGTCTGGTCGCCGAGCTCCTCGAGCTCGAGCGGAGATCGCTCCTCACCCGGATCCACCTGTACGAGGACTCAATCCCGGTCCTTCGGGCCCTCCGCGCCCGGGGGGTGCGAACCGCCCTCGTCAGCAACTGTTCCCGCTCCACCCGACCGGTCGTTGACCATCTCGGCCTTGAGCGGGAGATGGACGCGATCGTGCTCTCCTTCGAAGTCGGCGTGGCCAAGCCCGACGCCGGGATCTACCGCGCCGCCCTCGATCGGCTGGGCTCGGAACCGGCCGGCGCCGCCTTCGTGGACGATCAGTCCGTCTACTGCGACGGGGCCGCCGCCCTCGGCATGCGGACCTACCTCATCCAGCGAGACGCGTCGCGCGGCCAAGGGGTTTCGACGGACGGCCATACGGTGATCCCCGACCTCGCGGCCCTGCTGGCCTGAGGTCTACGCGAGGTTCAGGTTCCTGCGGATCTCCTCCAGCCTGGCGATCCGCGCATCCGTCGGCGGGTGCGTGGAGAACAGGTTGGCCAGCGATCTTCCGGCACCGCGGCCCTGGAACGGGTTCACGATGAACAGATGGGCCTCGGCCGGGCTCACCGTGGTGGGCGCGGGGACCTGCTTGGAGGCGGCGTCGAGCTTGCGGAGCGCCTGGGCCAACGCCTCCGGGTCACGGGACAGGAGGGCGCCGGACTCGTCCGCCTGGTACTCGCGCGACCGCGACACGGCCAGCTGGATGATGGCTGCGGCGATCGGCGCGAGGATCCACGCGATGAGGAAGGCGAACGGCCCGAGCGGGTTGTTCCGCTCGTCGCTGCCGCCGAAGAAGAAGGCGAACCGAGCCAGCAACGTGATGGCCATCCCGATGCCGGCCGCGATGGAGTTGATCAGGATGTCCCGGTTCTTCACGTGCGACAGCTCGTGGGCCAGGACCCCCCGGAGCTCATGTTCGTCCAGGATCTGGAGGATCCCCTTTGTCACGGCCACAGAGGCGTGCTCGGGATTCCGACCGGTGGCGAAGGCGTTCGGCTGGAGCATGTCCGAGACGTAGATCTTGGGCGTGGGGATGCCCTCGGCCTGGGTCAGCTCTCGAACGATCGCATACAGGCGCGGGTACTCCTGCTCCGTGACCGGGTGAGACCGGGTCGTGGCGATGGCGATCCTGTCCGAGAACCAGTACAGGGCGAAGTTGATGGCCAGCCCGATCAGCAGGAAGGTCCATCCGCCCCTCGAACCGAAGAACGCGTAGCCGATGAGCACGAACAGGCCGCCCAGCGCGGCGATGAGGACCCATGTCTTGGCCCGGTTGATCCCGATCACCTGTACGTCACGCTCCTTCGGATCGACGGTGCTCCTGTCGAGCCTTCGCCACCAGCTTACGTCCGGTTCGGAAGAACGTGGTGGTCTACGGGCCCGCCAACGTGGAGAGCGGCGGGAAGTGCGCTAGGAGCTCGGGGTAGACCCCGATGGCCAGGATGGCGAAGGTCGCCAGGGCCGCCACCCCCGTGACCAGGGCCGGGGAGGCCGGTGGCCGATCGACGCGGGGCTCGACGAACACCACCTCCCTGGCCACGCGGAGGTAGTAGTACAAGCTGACCACCGAGTTCAGGACCATGACCCCGGCCAGCCACGGCCCCAGGCCGCCGCGGCTGATCGCGGCGGTGAAGACGAAGAACTTGGCCCAGAAGCCGCCGGTCGGCGGGACGCCGCCGAGCGAGACCATGAACACGATCATCCCGATGCCAAGGACGGGGGCTCGGCGGACCAGGCCCGCGAAGTCGGAGATGAGCAAGCTCGAGGACTCCCTGGTCATGGCGATGACCACGGCGAAGGCCCCCAGGGTCATGACGGCATAGATCAGGATGTACGTGGTCGCCGCGGCGAAGGCAGCCTTGTTGACGGCCTGATCCCCCGAGACCAGCGCGAACGGGAGCAGCATGTACCCAGCCTGGGCGATGCTCGAATATGCCAGCAGCCGTACGATCTGCTGCTGCTGGAGGGCCACGAGGTTCCCCACGGTCATGGTGAACACCGACAGGGCGGCGAAGATCGGCGTCCAGAACTCCGATGTCGCGGCGAAGGCCACGAACATCAGCTGGAGGAGCCCGGCGAACCCGGCGGCCTTCGATGCCGTGGCCAGGAACGCCGCCACCGGGACCGGAGCCCCCTCGTATGTGTCGGGCGCCCAGAACTGGAAGGGGAACGCCGAGACCTTGAAGGCGAACCCGGCCACGATGAACAGGATGGCCGCCAGCACCAGGGTCTCCTGTCCCTGGGGCAGGGTTCCCGACAGCGATCTCCCGATCCCCGTCAGGTTCGTCTGCCCCGTCACTCCGTAGATCAGGCTCATCCCGTACAGCATCACGGCCGAGGACAGGACGCCGAACAGGAAGAACTTGATCCCGGCCTCGTTCGAGCGGGGATCGGACTTGCGGAACGCAACGATCAGGAACCCCGGCGCCGACACGAGCTCGAGCGAGATGAACAGAATCAGCAGATCGCGCGAGGAGGGCATGAGGATACAGCCGAGGAAGGACGTCAAGAGAAGGAAGTAGTACTCCCCCTGGTACCAACGTCCGTCGCTGAAGTACCGGAGCGAGACCAATAGGACGAGCAGTGCGACGGAAAGGAAGAAGACCTTGAACAGCAGCGCGAAGTTGTCCACTACGAACATGCCGTTGAACGTGGTGCGGTCCGAGCCGATCAGGGTCAGCGCGGCGATCAGCGCCGCCAGGATCCCCAGGAACGAGATCGGCATGGCCACCCATTTCCGGCGGGGTCGGGCGAAGGAGTCCGCCACCAGGACGAGCAGGATCGTGCCGGACAGGATGAGCTCCGGGAGGATCGCGTGGTAGTCGATGCGCATGGGCCAGGCTCGCCTCCGCTGGCCGTTATCCGCCGAAGAGCCGCATGAGTCCGGAGACCGCCCCGTCGGTCACGCCGAGTATCAGCCGGGGGAAGATGCCCAGGGCCACGATGGCCAGAAGGAGCGGTAGCCACGACACCCATTCCACGGTCACGACGTCGGGCAGCGCCGATTCCCGCCAACGCTCGGGCAGGGTACCCATGTTGACCCGCTGCAGCATCCACAGGAAGTACCCCGCCGTCAGGATCGTGCCGACCCCCCCGGCCACCATGAACGCCCGGAACAGGGCTGTGTTCAGGGCCTCAGCGGGCTGGTACGACGAGAGCAACGCCATGACCTCCCCCCAGAACCCGGCCAGCCCGGGCAAGCCGAGGGAGGCGATGGCCACGAAGGCGAACACGCCGCCCAGGTATGGGAGCTTCTGCATGAGGCCCCCGCCAAGTTCGGCGATCTCGCGGGTGTGGTACCGATCGTAAATGGAGCCCACGCAAAAGAACAGCATCCCTGTGATCACACCGTGCGCTACCATCCCGAAGATGGCCGCGTTGATCCCGATCGGCGTGAGGGTGGCGATGGCCAGCATGACGAAGCCCATGTGGCCCACCGAGGAGAACGCGATCAGCCGCTTCAGGTCACGCTGAGCCAGGCAGGCCAGCGCGGCGTAGACGATGGCGATGGCCGCCAGCCCGCCGATCCA
>DASSSA010000140.1:0-43757 GCA_035701505.1 Actinomycetota bacterium | reverse complement strand
TGGACGACGTCTGGATCTTCGCTCCCGGTCGGCCCCAGGCCCTGGCGGCGCTCGAGTCCCTGGCACGATGGCTCGAGGGACAGGGGCTGTCGCTGGCGCCGGAAAAGACCCGTATCCTCGACCGGCCCCACGAGATCACCGCGGCGGTCGGCGGTGGAACGGTCTCGCCGGCGACCCCGCGCTATCATCGGCGCTCCGATGCGTACGCTCTACCGGGCGTCAATGGTCCACACCCTGTCGCACCCTCCGAGAGGGGAGTGGATCCTGATCGACGGACGCCACGTGCAGCGGGTCGGATCGGGTGAGCCCCCGCAGGCCGACCGGATTGTCGAGCTTCCGGGGACCACGATCATCCCCGGCTTCGTGGACGCCCACGTCCACCTAACCGGCACCGGCGTTCACCATCAGGCCCCCGAGGTCGCGTCGGCCCGGTCAACGCAGGAGCTGATCGAGATCCTCCGCAAGGTGGTCAAGGACAAGGACGGCCCCGTCCTGGTTCACGGATACGACGAGTCGAAGTGGGACCGGCCGGAGCTTCCCACCATCGACGAGCTCGGCGGCGTGACCGAGTTGCCGCTCGCCGTGGTTCGGGTCGACGGCCACCTGACCCTCGCCAACATGACGGGCTTGGATCTGTCCGGGGCGCTCGATGCGAGCGAGGGCGTCGAACGAGACGCCGTACATCGCCCGACCGGGAAGGTGACCAAAGTCGCCAACACCGTCCTCCGGCATTGGTTCCAGCAGCACCTCGCCGACCACGATGTCGAGGAGCTCCAGCTCGATGCGGCGAGCCTCGCGGTTGCGCACGGCGTGACATGCATCCACGAGATGTCGATGCCCAAGGAGCGCGGCATGCGCGATCTTGAGATCCTCTTGCGGCACCGGGCTCGCCTGCCGCTCGACGTGGTGCCGTACGTGGCGACCACCGACGTCGGCCGGGTCCTGGACCTGGGCCTGCGCCGGATCGGCGGCGACCTTCCCGTCGACGGGTCGATCGGGGCCCGGACGGCGTGGCTCTCCGAGCCATTCGCCGACCAGGAGGGGACCGGCGCCGGCTACTTCGGCGACGACGAACTCGCCGAGTTCTTCCACGGCGCGCACCTGGCCGGGCTTCAGGTGGGGGTTCACGCCATCGGCGACGCAGCCATCGAGCAGGTCGCCCGGACCTGGGAGCGCGTCTACCAGGCCCTGGACAGCCGGGAGCGGCGCCACTTCAGGGCCCGCCGCCACCGGATCGAGCACTTCGAGATGGCCGAAGGTGGTCTCATCGAGCGAGCCGCGGCGCTCGGGCTGGCCATCTCGGTGCAACCTTCGTTCGACGCCGAGTGGGGGCAGCCCGGCGGGCTGTACGAGCAGGGGCTGGGGTGGGGGAGGGCCGAGCGGATGAATCCCTTTCGCACCCTCCTGGACCGAGGGCTGGAGGTCGGCGCCGGCTCGGACTCGCCGATCACCGTCATCGACCCCCTGGCGGGAATCGGCGCCTTCGAGGGCCATCACGACCCGGCCCAACGCCTGCACCGGGAGGAGGCGCTCCGCGCGTACACGATCGGAGGCGCCCGCCTGGCCCACCAGGAGGACAAGAAGGGGAGCCTGGCGCCGGGCATGCACGCCGACTTCGCGGCCTACGAGGTGGATCCGATGGTGATCCCCTCGTTGGAGGGACTTCGCCCGGTGCTCACCGTCTCTCTGGGCCGCGACGTGTACGCGGCGTGATGGTGGCCGGTCTGGGCCTGCACGTTTGACACCTGTCCGCCGACGGACCTACAGTACGGCCGCGTCGCCGCTTGCCGGTGACGCGGCGAGGACCCAAGAGGCTGAGTAGAGAACTCGGCGCCCCGGCGCCGTGGCCCCAAAGGTCTCTTGGGTCCTCTTTCGTCTTCCTTTTCTCTTTTCGTTCCCGTTGCCAAGTTTCCGCCTGTGGGAACAAGCAGCGGACCGCTCGCGTTTAGGCGGCGGAAGGGGTTGCCGGACGGTTTTCCGGCAGTAGAATCCCCCGGCCGGAAAGAGGGAACATGGAAGACATCGAAGAGAGCCTCGAGGACGAAGAGGTCGAGGAGGAGGCCGAGGACTCCGAAGCACCGTCCGAGGAGGTCCCCGCCCCGGCAGCCGCAGCCGACGGAGAAGACGTCGAGTCGATCGAGGACCTCCTGGTCAAGAAGGAGGCCAGGGAGGGCGAGGAAGAGGAGGATGACAGCCTCCTCAGCCTGTCTCGAGAGGAGCGCCTGGAGCCGCTCGCGGTCAAGGTGGTCCCGCCTCAGCCAACCGAGTTCATATGCAAGAAGTGCTACCTGGTGAAGCACCGAAGCCAGCTCAAGGACAAGACCAAGATGCTCTGCCGCGACTGCGCCTGAGCCCCTCGGCCGTCCGGCCATCTATCGCCCTTGCGACCTGCGCCCTCTCCGGGCTCCTGCTGTCGCTGGCGCTTCCGCCCGCGAACCTGGGGGTGCTCGCGTTCCTCGCGCCCATCCCGTTCCTGTGGCTCGTCCGAGAGGTTCGTCCGTGGCGAGGCGCGGTGCTCGGGCTGGCCTTCGGGGTCGCGTACTTCGGGGCGGTCCTGTACTGGATCTGGCAGTTCGGAGAGTTGGCCTGGGGGGCGCTGACCCTCGCCTGCGCTGCGTGCATGGGAGTCTTCGGGCTCCTGGCGCCGGCCGTGTGGCGATGGGACCGGCGCATCCGATCCGTCGCCGGGCTCGCGGCCCTGTGGACGGTCCAGGAGTGGCTCCGAGGGATGTGGCCGGTGGGCGGGTTCGGATGGGGGCAGCTGGGATCCACGCAGACCGGCAACCCGTTCCTGATTCGCCTGGCCTCGGTGACGGGGGTGTGGGGCGTCTCCTTCATGGTGGTCCTGGTGGCCGGGCTGTTGATGCTCGCCGTGGAACGAGCTCGGAGCAGACCGACCGCGGCCGCGGTCCTGGCGGGGATCGCACTCGTCCTGAGCCTATCCCCCGGGCTGATCGCCATCCCTCGGCCCAACGGGCAAACCCTCGACGTGGCGGCGGTCCAGGTGGATGTGCGCAGGGCCCGGGGTCTCCCGCCTGTACAGGAGGACCAGCGAGTGGCGGAGATGAACGCGGGCTTGCACCGCCGGCTTGCCGCCCATCCGCCGGACCTCGCTGTGTGGGGCGAGAGCGCCCTCGACCCGGGGGCCAGCGCAACGAACGTCCGTACCCAGGTGACCGGGGCGATCCGGGACGTGGGCGTCCCGACGCTGGCCGGGGCGGTGATGGAGGGGCCCGATGGCGTCTTCCACAACGAGGGGCTGCTGTTCGGCGGGGACGGGCGTCTCATCGGCGAGTACCGCAAGGTGCACCTCGTCCCATTCGGCGAGTACGTGCCCTTCCGCGACAAACTCTCGTGGATCTCTGCGCTGCAACAGATCCCATACGATGAGACCCCGGGGGAGCGGGTCCACCCACTGAGATTCGACGGCATCACGTTCGGGGACGTGATCTGTTTCGAGAATAGCTTCCCATCGATCGACCGCACCCTCGTCGCCCAAGGTGCCGGGTTCCTTGTGGTTCAGACCAATAATGCGTCCTACGGGTTCACCGCCGCGTCTCGGCAGCACCTCCTGATGAGCCAGCTACGGGCGGTGGAGAACGGTCGGTGGGTGGTGCACGCGGCCGTGTCGGGGATCAGCGCGTTCATCGACCCAGACGGCCGCGTGGTGGCCGAGGCCGGGCTGTTCGAGCCGGCGATCCTCCGCCACCGGATCCAGGTATCGACCGGGCGCACCCTGTACACGCGGTTCGGCGACTGGGTCCCCTGGGCATCGCTCGTGCTGTCGTCCGGGCTGCTGCTCACGGGGCGACGCAAAAGGCGAGTGGCCCGTCCGATCGAGCAGCTCTCGGAGCGCCCGAGGACGCTGGTGATCCTCCCCACATTCGACGAGCGGGCCACGATCGAGGCGGTGATCAGAAGGCTCCTGGCCCTCCCGGACGCCGTGGACGTGCTCGTCGTGGACGATTCGTCTCCAGACGGCACCGCCGACGTGGTTCGAGCCATCGCGGCAGGGGAGCCCCGCGTGCGCTTGGTGGAGCGCCCGGCCAAGGCGGGGCTGGCCGGGGCGTACCAACAGGGGTTCGACAGGGCCCTGAACGAGGGATACGACCTGGTCGTGGAGATGGATGCCGACCTGTCCCACGATCCGGCTGAGCTCCCGAGGTTGCTGTCCGCGGCCCTCGGGTTCCACCTCGTGGTGGGAAGCCGATACGTCCCCGGTGGCTCCGTCGCCAACTGGAGCCGCGCCCGCTTCGCGCTCTCACGAGCCGGGAATGCCTACGCCCGGTGGTGGCTGGGACTCTCCCTGCACGACGCCACCAGCGGCTTCAGGGTCTTCCGCCGGGACCTTCTCGCCCATCTGGCCGCCGATCCCATCCGCTCCGAGGGCTACGGGTTCCAGATCGAGCTCGTCCTGCGAGCCTCGGAGGCGGGCTACGCGCTCGGCGAGGTTCCCATCTCGTTCCGCGAACGCCAGCACGGCCGGTCCAAGATCTCCCGGCGGATCGTCGTCGAGGCTCTGTGGCTGGTGACCGTGTGGGGGGCCCGGATGCGCCTGGGCGCGCCTCCGCTGCGTTCTCCCTGACTTGCTGAACGCCCATAACGTACATTATGGAAACTCGACCGATTGGCGAACCTGGGTGCTCCAACCAGTCCCGTGAAACCCGGCGATCCCCAGCCCAATGCCCCCTCACCGCAATCATTTGCCCTGGTCTCGTAGGGCGAAGGGCCTAGCGATTCAACTGACCTTCGGCTGATGGCGTAGCCCGAGTCCCCCCCTAGCATCGGAACGAGCTGACATACATGTCCCCGTTTCGACCTACAGATCACGCCGACAGGCACGAGATGAGCAGGTCCGGGCCTCGATCGACCTGGGAGGTGATCGTGCATAAGGCCCCGGGCCGTCAAGGCTCTCGCAAGCCCGAAAGGCAGTGAAGCTGTTGCCTTTCGCCTTCCGGCAACCTTTTCGACAAGGGACTTAGCGCCAATGGCCTAAGCCGGAAGGTGAAGGTCCTTCGGATTAGGTCCTTCGATGGATGAGGGGTGAGTGATCGACATGAATAGGCAACCGGCGGAGAGCCGGCGCAGACGACGTAAGGCGATCTCCCGGAGACTGGCCGGAAGGGTCGCGAGGGCGATCCTTCGGGACCGGACTCGGCACGGCAAGCTGCGTCCTCGGCTCGGGCGCGCGGTGTCCGTCCTCTTCTTCGCCTTCGTCATCACCCAGGGCATGGGGATGATCGCCGCATACGCGAAGGGATCCCCATCCGCCCCGGGGGGCTCGCACGGCAACAGCGCGTCTGGCGGTAGGAACGCCGGGTCCACGGGCGACGCTTCGGTCCCCGATGAGGCGGCTGACCCACCCGAGACCGCCTCGACTGGGCCGCCAGGGGCTTCATCGAGCCCCAGCACGGGTGCGAACGTCAGCTCCGACCTCGTAGCCGCCGGGCCTTTCACGTACAACCACACGACACTCGCCGGTACTGGCCCCAACCTCCCGTGGTACGACTCGCGCACCATCAGCGGGAACGCCGGCGTCGTGGAGTCGCTCGAGGGGGGCGACTTCGAGTGCGGCGACCTCGTCCTGTTCTTCGTGAAGGTCGAGGTGAGCGGTGGAAGCGGCTCGCGCGACGTGGTGCTCGACATCTCCTTCTTGAAGGAGCCGACGGGACAGCTCGGCGCGGGGTTCGACGACATCGTGGGCGCCAGTCTGAGCACGAACGACAGCGGCGGCGGTGGCGGAAGCGCGAACCTCGAGGGAGATGAGGCCGTCTCGCTGGCCAACGAGGGTGATGGCACGGTCGGTGGGAAGGACGCCCTCCTCGGAACCGTCACGATCACCAATCTGAACCCGGGTGACGAGCTGGTCGCAGCGATCTGGGCCCATCTCGGGTGCGAAGCCGGGGCTTCACCCACCGGCAACCTTCAAACCGCGCTCATGGACGTCAGCTCAACCAACAACGACGACAACTTCTCGAACGCGGGTCGGCAGACCATCCCCTTCAAGAAGATCGAGGCCATCGCGCAACCTGCTCTGAACATCGTGAAGACCGCGGACGCCGACACGGTGCAGGCGGGCAACTCCATCGGGTTCACCATCCATGTCGAAAACGAGGGCAACGTCCCGCTCGCGAACATCACGCTCAGTGATCCGCTCCCGACGGGTCCGGGAATCAGTTGGTCCATCGCCGGCAGCCCCACGGGCACCGATACGGCCGGCCTCGTCTGTGAAATCGCCGGCCACACATTGACGTGCACGAAACCGAGCCTTGCGGTGAACGGGGACTTCACCGTCCACGTGACGAGCCCGACGACCGACAACTCCTGCGGTCAGTACGACAACACGGCAACGATCACATCCGGCCAGCTGAGCGACAGTTCCTCGGACAGCGTCACCGTGCGAGGGTGCAACGTCAATCTGGCGATCACCAAGGACGCCGATCCGACAACCGTATCCCCCGGTGAAGCCGTCACGTTCACGATCGTGGCGTCCAACACCAGCAACTCGCCGGCCACGGGGGTCCACGTCACCGATTCGGTGCCTGCCGGCCTGACCATCACGGGCATCCCGTCGTTCACCGGAGGGTCCAACGGCCCGGGGACCTGCAGCGTGACCGGGCAGAACGTCGACTGCAACATCGGCTCGCTCGCCGCTGGCGCCTCGGCCACGGTCACCATCCACGTGACTGCCACCCAGGCGGCCTGTCCGAGCGTCCGGAACACCGCCACCGTGTCGGCCACCAACGAGACCGGAAGCTCGGAGGACAACGCCGGCTCGGTCACCGTGAACGTGAACTGCGGGCCCCATCTGACCATCACCAAGGAGGGAGCGGCTTCCGTCGGAGAGGGCGCGGCGTTCACCTACACGATCACGGTCAGGAACACCGGGAACACCCAGGCCACCGGGGTGATCGTCGCCGACGACCTGGCCGATTCCCTCACCGGGGTGAGCGCGAGCTTCGACGTCGATCCCGGCTCGGCGGGCGGGACCGGGTCCTGCGCGGTGGGAGCCGGGAACACCATCTCCTGCGCCGTGGGCAACCTTGCGGCCGACGACGGAGGAGCCAACGGCCCCGACCAGGTGGTGGTGACCATCAGCGCGACCGCGCCGAACACGTGTGGCGAGCTCTCCAACACCGCGACGGTGGACTCGGACCAGACCTCGCCCCAGACCAGCAACGCGGTGACCACGACGATCACCGGGTGCGTTCCGCCGCCGCCGCCACCATCGACGACGACCGCCGGCATCCAGGTGGTCAAGGGTGGCCCGACCGTGGCGCACGTGGGCGACACGATCACCTACACGTTCGCCGTGAGCCTGGCCGCCGGATCGGCGACCCTGACCAACATCACTCTGGCCGACCCCATCTGCAGCGCGGCGCCAACACTCGTGTCCAAGACGGGTGGCGACCAGGACACCGCGCTGGAGACTGGTGAGACCTGGACCTACACGTGCACCCACGTCGTGACCGCGACCGACCCCGATCCCCTACCGAACACGGTCACCGTGACCGGCACGGGGCCGGGCGGTCAGGTCTCGGACACGGACTTCCACTCGGTGGACATCGTCCACCCGGACATCCGGATCCTGAAGACGGCGAACCCGGGTTCGATCGGCCCGGGAGAGACCGTGACCTACACCTTCAAGGTCACGAACACGGGTGACGTCACCTTGTTCGACGTGAAGGTGACCGACGACAAGCTCGGGCACATCTGCACGATCGGCCGGCTCGAAGTGGGAGAGACCCAGACCTGCACGGCCGACTTCACCGCATCGAGTGACTTCGGTGGCCCACTCGTCAATGTGGGGAAGGCCAAGGGGCACGATGTGACCGGGATCAGCGTCCAGGACACCGACCGGGTATCGGTCGACGTGGTCTTGGGGAAGACCGTGACTCCTCCGGGGACTCCGCCGAGCGGCCTGGCCTTCACGGGAGCGGGCGGCCTCCTCCAGAAGGCCGGGGTGGCCCTGGTGCTGCTGCTTCTCGGCACCGGCATCCTGTTCTTCACCCGGCGCCGCGAGGACGGGATGGAAACGTAGGACGAACAAAGGAACAGAACGAAGAGAACGGCCCGGGCGCTTGGCGCCCGGGCCGTTCGTTAGTGACCGGCGAGGCGGTCCCTCTTCCAATCAACCGTAGAAGATGACCGTCACCCACAGGTGCCCGTCGACGCTGGCCATACCGATCGCGACGTGGTCGAAGGCGGGCCGCAGGATGTTCTCCCGGTGGGGAGGCTGGCCATGAACGCGTCCTGCAACCCGTCCACTGTCGAGCCCACACCCACGTTCTCGCCGCCGACCGAGAAGTGGTACGGAGTGAGGATATCGACCAACGTGTCGTCGTCGGAGTGGTACACGTAGCCATTGTTCGCCATCTCCATACTGTGGTGCCGGGCATAACGCGAGAGCAACCAGTTCAGTTTGACGTCGGCCCTGTCGTGCGACTCGCGCGCCAAATTCGTCAGCGACAGCATGCGCAGGCGGCGCGCGAACCTCTCACCGGCGGCGGCCCGGTCGGGAGCGAATGCCGGCATCAGCGATGCCGTGAGGAGCAGGGTCACGAGGACTCCCGATCCTCGTCGCTGCGACCCGTACCTCCATGTCCAGCCCTCCCGACGTCGTCACGTCTGGGCTGATATCGGTCGCAGGGCAAGCTCGGTTGACGCGCCCATGGTCGCAATTGACTACTCCCCCGTCTGGGCCACACGCGTGGCCAAAGGCCTACCAGCGAAGCTTCAGGTGCCTGGCGGCTCGGGCCTCGTCGAGGCGCCGCACGGGCGTGGTGACAGGTGCTTGGTGCAGCAGGTCCGGGTCCGTCTTCGCTTCGTGGGCCGCCTGGACCATCGCAGCCGCCAAGCCGTCCAGGGTCTCCCGGGTCTCGGTCTCGGTGGGCTCCACCATCATCGACTCCTCCACGACGAGAGGGAAGTACACGGTGGAGGGATGAAAGCCCAAGTCGATGACGCGCTTGGCGATGTCGACGGCACGGATCCCGGTTTGCTCACGGAGCGGCCTCGCGGTGGCCACGAACTCGTGCATCGGCCGGCCCGGGTAGGCCAGGGGGAACGCCTCTTTCACCAGCTCGGCCAGGTAGTTCGCGTTCAGCACCGCACGCTCCCCAACCTCCTGGAGGCCGTCGCTCCCGTGCAGGAACACGTACGCGTATGCGCGGACGAGGACACCGAAGTTCCCGTGGAACCCATGCATCCGCCCGATCGAGTCCACGCGATCCGCGGACAGACGGAACTCCCCCGTCGCCTCATCCCGCTCCACCGACGGCACGGGGAGGAAGGGCACGAGCTCCTCGGTGACCCCGACGGGCCCCGCTCCCGGCCCTCCCCCACCGTGCGGCGTGGCGAACGTCTTGTGGGTGTTGATGTGGACGATGTCGAAGCCCATGTCGCCCGGCCGGCACCGTCCCAGGATGGCGTTCAGGTTCGCCCCGTCGTAATAGACGAGGCCACCCGCGTTGTGGACGACGCTCGTGATCTTCTCGATCTCCTCCTCGAACAGTCCCAGGGTGTTCGGGTTGGTGAGCATGAGCCCCGCAACGTCCTCGTCCACCAGCTTCTCGAGCGCCGAAACGTCGACAAGCCCTCGCGCGTCGGAGGGGATGTGCAGGGCCTCGTACCCGGCCAGGCGAACGCTGGCCGGGTTGGTCCCGTGCGAGGAGTCCGGGATCGCGATCCGCCTCCGAGGGTTGCCCTGCTTCATATGGTGAGCCCGCATGAGGAGCAGACCGGTGAGCTCACCGCACGCTCCGGCGGGCGGTTGCAGCGTGGCCCGAGCCATGCCGGTGACCTCGCACAACGCCCGCTCGAGACGCCAAAGGAGCTCCAGGGCTCCCTGGACCGTGTGGTCTGGCTGGTGTGGGTGGGCTCGTTGGAACCCCGGGAGCGCGGCCACCGTCTCGGCGACCTTGGGGTTGTACTTCATCGAGCAGGAGCCGAGCGGATAGACGCCGGTGTCGACGCCGTAGTTCATCTGCGCCAGGCGCGTGTAGTGAGCGACGATGTCGCGCTCCGCCACCTCGGGTAGCGCAGGAAGGTCGCGACGCGCCAACTCTTCCGGCATGGCAGCCTCGGGGACGTCGGGCGCGGGGAAGCTGTACGCGCGGCGGCCAGCCCGGGACCGATCCATGATGGACCCCGATTGGATGTCCGGACCCTGCGTACGTACCGGTGCGCCGGTCACGCCAGCGCTTCCCGCATCGCGCCGGCCAGGGCATCGATCTCCGCCTTCGTCCGTCGCTCCGTGACCGCAACCAGGAGCGCACGGCCGTCCGCATCGGTGAGCGGCACGCCGGCGAGGAAACCTCGCTGGATCAGCTCGTCCCGGACCTCAGCGGCGGGCCGAGGAAGCCGCAGCGCGAACTCCTTGAAGGACGGAGCGCCGGGGAAGAGGGGCTCCACGCCTCGGATCTCGCACAACCGTTCCTCCGCATAGGCCGCCTTGGCCGCGCACCGCCGGCCCAGCTCGGCCAGGCCCTCGGGGCCCAGCCACGACAGATAGATCGTCGCGGCGATGGCCATCAGCGTCTGGTTGGTGCAGATGTTCGACGTCGCCTTCTCCCGGCGGATGTGCTGCTCACGCGCCTGGAGGGTGAGGACGTACCCGACCTTGCCGTCCACATCCACGGTCTCGCCGACGATGCGCCCGGGCATCCGCCGAACGTCGTCCAGGCGGGTGGCGATGATGCCCAGGTACGGGCCCCCGAAGCTCAGGTGATTGCCGAGGACCTGGCCCTCGGCCACGGCGATGTCGGCGCGCAGCTCTCCCGGAGGTGCCAACACGCCGAGTGAGAGCGGGTCGAACACCTGGATGGCCCGGGCGCCGGCGGCGTGGGCCGCGCCGAACAGCTCGCGTGCCGGTTCGAGGATCCCATAGCGGTTGGGATGCTGGACGATCACGGCGGCCACGTCGTGGCCGACCCGTGGGTCGCCGCCCCGGCCTTCCTTCACCGGGAAGACCTCGGGCTCGTAGCCCGCTCCCCTGCCGTAGGTCCGAAGGGTTTCGATATATCGGGGATCGACCGCCCCGGAGACCAGGACCCGGTCCCGGTCCGGCGAGGATCGGGCCAGGTTCACCGCCTCCGCCAGGGCGGTGGCTCCGTCGTACAGCGAGGCGTTCGATACCTCGAGGCCTGTCAGCTCGCAGATCATGGACTGGTACTCGAACAGGGCCTGCAGCACCCCCTGGGACAACTCGGGCTGATAAGGGGTGTAGGAGGTGTAGAACTCCGACCGCCCAGCCAGAGCCCACACGACGGAGGGCACGTAGTGGTCGTACGCGCCGGCGCCGGCGAAGCAGACCAAGTCGTCGGCGTTCCGGTCGGCGGCGGCGAGCGCTCCCAGATCGGACAGGATCTCCATCTCGGAGACGCCCTCGGGGAGATCGAGTGGTCGGTCCAGACGGACCGAGGGGGGGATCTGCTCGAACAGCACATCAAGCCCGTCGAGCCCGATCCGGGCCAGCATCTCCCGTACGTCGTCGTCCGTGTGCGGGGCGAACCTCATGGCACAGGGCACAGTCTACGGCCTGGGCGTGTTTGCCTGGTCCTCAGCCAGTGACGTCCTCGAGCCCGTACTTGGTGACCAGGGACAGGTAATCTCGCTGGTAGAAGATCTTGCAGTTGATCCCCGGGTACAGTTCCCGGAGTTTCCGGATCTTCCGGTTCTTCTTCGTGACGAGCTTCTGGTTGAGCGTCGTGATCTCGATGTACAGGTCGTACTGGGGCAGGAAGAAGTCCGGGGTGAACCGCTGGATCACGTTGCCCTGTTTGTCCCACTCGAGGTCGAACGACCGCGGCTCGTAGTCCCAGTCGATCTGGTAGAAGTCCAGCAGGCGGGCGAACTGGCGCTCGCTCGCGTGCGCGAACCTCACGGAATCGCTCTTCAGGGCCAGGGTTGGGGCTGTGGTTGGAGCCTTCACGCGCCTCCGGCCCGAGCGACCTCGCGTCCCCTCCGCCGCGCGCCCTTGGCGATCGTTCCCTCCAGATCCGTCCATACCTTGTCGACGGCGAGCGCGAAGACGCCCTGGCCCTTGGCCAGGAGGTCCACCACGGCCTCCGGGGACTCCACCGCGTAGATACGGGTGCCGTCCGAGACGATCGTCGTGCCAACTTCCGGCTCCTTCAGCGCCCGCAACGTCCCGATGGCCTTGCGGACCTGCTGAAGGCTGACCCCGGTGTCCAGGAGCTTCTTGATGATCCGCAGCAGCGCGAGGTCCTGGAACGAGTACAGGCGCTGGGTCCCGGACCCCCGGGCGTCCCGCACGGAGGGCCGGATCAACCCGGTTCTGGTCCAATAGTCGAGCTGCCGATAACTGATCCCGACGATCCGGCACACGTCGGGGACGCGATACCCCTGCTCGTCCATCACAACTCCGTAATTACGCGAGCTGACGTCAGGCTATTGCGCCGTGCGGAGTATGTCAATCACCGCAGATTTCGTCGACTCTTTCGCTCCAGGGCGACCTGCGTCATTTCGTCGATCGGCAACGATGAATCGAACGTGCTTGCGAGAGACGGCACAGAACTTCGGATAGCGTCCGGCCCCGTGCGTAACCGGAGAACGACGCGTCACCGTCGCGCCCGGCTGGTCGCGCTGGTTCTCCCGGTTCTCGTCGTCCTCGCGGTGGGGGTTGTTTGCCCTAGCGCGCATGCCACGCTTCGATCGCGGTACTTGAGGATGATCAACAACACTCGCGCAGTACGACCTGCCCACGTTGAAGCAGAACGCAAGACTGTCGGACATTGTGAGGATCGGTGTGATCCACGTCTCCGGAAGATCTGGTTGCGGCAGGGACCAGGTCTGGGCCACCGCGATCTTCTTCGGCTAGCCCAGGGTCCCCTGCCAGCCAGGGATCACGGCCTCAGCCGAAGTCCTCGGGGTTCACGTTCTCCAGGAACTCGCGGAACTTCTCCACCTCTTCATCGTCGTCCCCGCTGGGGATGAGGATGGAGGCCTCGTTCAGGACCTCTTCGCTGGCGAAGATCTTGCAGTTGAGCCGAACCGCGAGCGCGATGGCATCGCTCGGCCGCGACGAGATCTCGTAGGCCGTCCCGTTCCGCTGCATGTTGATCACGGCGTAAAACGTTCCCTCGCGCAACTCGGTGATCACGATGCTCTCGACCTGGACCGCGATCTCCTCGAGGATGTTCTTGAGGAGGTCGTGGGTCATCGGGCGGGGCGTCACCACGCCCTGGAGCGCAAGGGCGATGGCTGCCGCCTCGGCCTGCCCGATCCAGATGGGGAGGAATCGCTCGCCTTCGGCCTCTCGCAGGAGGACGATGGGCTGGTTCGTCGGCAGCTCGATCCGGACCCCCGCGAGCGACATCTCGATCATGGCCTCATCAGGGAATCTAGCCCTCCCCTCCCCCTCCGACAACCTAGGTGGCGCGGTCGCGACCGGTGTCGGGCGGGGGCACGGCCGGCGGGACAGCTGTGAGGTACGGGACGAGGAGGTCCGGGTCCGCCGAGAGCGCGGAGAGGTCTTGCACGGCAAGGATATCGGGCAGGTTCCGGTATCTCTCCTGGAAGTCGAGCCCATATCCCACCACGAACACGTCGGGGCAATCGAACCCCACGTACCGGATGGGAAGCGGCGTGATACGGCGCACGGACTTGTCCAGAAGTGTGCACACCTCCACCGAGGCAGGCTGCCGCGATTCCAGGACCGTGATCAGGTACGAGAGCGTGAGCCCCGTGTCGACGATGTCTTCGACGATCAGGACGTCACGCCCGCCGACGTCAACCTCCAGGTCCTTCACGATGCGGACTCGGCCCATCGACTCCGCCGCTCCCCCATACCGAGAGATCGACATGTAGTCGATCGCGATCGGTAGGTGGATGCGGCGCATGAGGTCTCCGAGGAATACGGAGCCGCCTTTCAGGACCGAGATCAGGACGGGAGCGCGTCCCTCGTAGTCCCCGGTGATGTCGCGGCCAAGCTCCTCGATCCGCCGGCGGATGTCCTCCCGTCCGAACAAGACGGTCGCGTCCTTCGACATCCGGCCGGATGGTAACAGGGTCACCCGAACAAGGACGTCAGCGCGCTCGAGACGCCGTGCACGACCGCCGCACCGGCCCGGCGCCACCATGGCCCGGGCTCGGCCGCAGGTGGACCCGGCAGGGCGCTCACCACGATGGGCACCCGTCCGAGCGGCAGGTTTGGCGCGGACACCTTCAGGTAGCCCACCCGCTCTCCTATCGCCGGGGGGAACGCGACGTCTGGGAGCACGGTGACCACCTGCTGGATCCGGGCGCCCACCGAAACGAGCCCCGCCAGTCCCCTGCCGGCGGAGACCCGAACATCCCGCCCGCCGATGGCGATCGACCCAAGGCCCTGTCCGCCGGCCACCAGTTCGCGCCACTCGAAGGACCCGAAGCCGTAATCGAGAACCTCGGCCGCGTCGGAGAACGGCTCTCCGGGCTCGCCGAGGATCACGGCGACCAGGCGAAGCCCATCCCGGGTCGCGGCGGCCACGACGCAGAACCCCGCGGGCGTGGTGAAGCCGGTCTTGACTCCGACGGCGCCCGGATACAGCCACAGCAGGACGTTGCGGTTCTGGATCATCCGATGCCTGCCCGACGGTGAGGGGATGCGATGGAACTTCGTCCGGACGATCGAGGCGAACAGCGGGCTCTCGAACGCCGCCCTGGTCAGCACGGCAAGATCGCGGGCGCTCGAGTACCCGGTGTCATCGAGCCCGTTTGGAGAGGTGAACCGCGTGTCGGCAAGGTGCAGACGGCGAGCCTCGGCGTTCATCTCGTCGACGAACGCCTCGACCGAGCCGGCGACATGTTCCGCGAGCGCCACGGCGGCATCGTTCGCGGACTGCAAGAGCAAGGCATAGAGCAGATCCTGGATCGAGATACGCTCCCCGGGGACCAACCCAAGCTCCGCAGCGACCGCCGATGGCGCCGGCGCCGCCGCGTTGGGACTCACCGTCACGACGTCCGAGGGATCCGTGCGCTGGATGACGATGAGCGCCGTCATGATCTTCGTGATACTGGCGATGGGACGCCGTTCCTCGGCCTGGGTTCCCCACAAGATCTGACCGGTGTCCAGGTCGGCGAGGACCGCAGCGCCGGCCGCGACCGAAGGCAGTTGGTTCGACGGAGGCGGCGTCTGTAGGACGTGGGGGAAGGGTGAGGGCGACGTCCCTCCGCCGGGAATGGGCACCGGCGTGGGCGGAGGTTTCTGGCCGGGCCGGGCCAAACCGACCGAAGGAAGAAACAGGAACAGCGTCGCTACCGCGACGAGGGCGATCGGTATTCGCCGAACCCGGCCATCGTGCCACACGACGAGAAGGTTACGGCGAGGTCAGATGCTGCCGCAGGTTGTTCCGCAGGAGCGCCTGCTTCAGCCTGCGAGACGCCCTGGAAAGGTCCCCCAGGGAGCCCACTGCCGTCTTTCGCGCGTCGGGGTTCCGTTGGCGGAGCTGGGGCATGATGATCGACTCGAAGAAGCTCGCCTCACGCTCGGCGAAGTGCCGGTACATCGTGAGGTGACGAGGTTCGACCCCGTACTTGAAGAAGTCCTTGACGATGGAGAGCACCACGTAGTCATCGCCGTCGTAGTACCTCGCCGAGTCGGGGCCGTGCGATGACACGAGCCCAAAGGACTCCAGCTCCTTGATCCGTTCCTTGTCGATCCCGGTGGCCGTGGACATCTCCTCGATGGACATCTGGAGGCCCGTGGGTGGCTCGGCCAGTTCCTCCTGGATCTCCTTCCCAACCGCCTCCCGATGGTCGAGCCCTTCGTCCGGTCCCGTCTCCTGGGTCAGCAGCCGGTCTTTGATCACCTTGAGGGGTAGGTACTCGTCACGCTGCATGCGCAGGATCTGCTTCAGCCGATCAACGTCCTTGTCGTAGAACTTCCGATACCCCGAGGGCGTGCGCTCCGGCTCGATCAGGCCCTCGGACTCGAGGAACCGGATCTTCGAGATCGTGATGTCGGGGAACTCTGTCTTCACCGACACCAGGACCTCACCGATCGACTGGTAGCTGCGCGTGGCCACCTCCCTTACTCTCCCGCTTGGAAGAAGACCAGCTTGAACTTCCCGATCTGGATCTCGTCACCAGCCGCGAGCTTCGTGGCCTCGACCCGCTCACCGTTCACGTAGGTTCCGTTCAGGCTGCCCCGGTCGTGGATGGAGAACTCCGTACCCTCCCGGCGGATCTCGGCATGCTTTCGGGAAACCGTGATGTCGTCGAGGAAGATGTCGCCGTCCGTGCTGCGGCCGGCGGTCGTGACATCGTTCTCGATCAGGAAGGTCGAGCCCGCGTTCGGGCCCCGCTTGACCACGAGCAGGGCCTGTCCCGGCTGGAGCTCCTCCCCGGGGAACGGGAACTCCTCGCCGGCCTCCTCGTCGACCTCCACCGGGGTGATCCCCACGGTCGTCTCGTCCAGGAGCGGAGCGCCGCAGTTGGCGCAGAACCGGGCTCCGTCTTTGTTCGGATGTCCACATCTCGTGCAGTACAAGCTCGGTCGCCCCTTAGGTCAGACCTCCTGCTGAGGTTCGAGGTTGAGCCTTGCGGCCCAGCCTCGACCGAAGGTCGAAGTTATCGTAGCTGGGTTGAAGGGTCAACTGGGGAAAAGTGGTCTATTCTGCCTCGGCCTGGCGAAGAAAGGCCTGGTAGGCGGCCGCGTCCATGAGGGATTCGAGCTCGGAGGGGTCTGCCCCCTCGACCACGACCATCCACCCGTCGCCGTAGGGAGACTCGTTGACCAGCTCGGGACGTTCGTCCAGGAGCGCATTTCGCTGGGTGATGGTCCCGGTCACCGGGCTGTATACGTCGGAGACCGATTTCGTCGACTCCACCTCGCCGAACGGCTGCATCGAAGCGACCTGCGTCCCCGGCTCGGGGATGTCGACGTACACCACGTCACCCAGCGCGTCCTGCGCGTAGTCGGTGATCCCGACCCTCACCCGGCCGCCCCCGCCCTCGTCGCGCACCCACTCGTGCTCCTTCGTATACCGCAGATCCTGAGGGAACTCCATGTAGTCCTCTCCCTGTGGTGAAGGTGCGTCGACCTGAACCTCAAACTATCATCCCGCCCCCGGGCGCCGATAGCTCATGTCGAGCCCGACTCGAGGGCTCGCCGAAGGTCCCCGGCATACAGGACAGTGGCCAGGTAGTACTCCACGATGCCAGCCACATAGATCGCCCACCCGACCGCTCGGGCCGCGGCGGGAAACGCGTAGCCGAGGTTCCCCCAGGCGATCAACCCGATGGCCACCACCAGGCTGAACGTGGCCAGCTTCCCGACGAAGCGGACCTCGATCCGTACCTTTCGCACGACCAGGAGCAGCATGCCGGCGATCACGATGCCCACGTCTCGAACCAGGATCAGCAGCGCTGCCCACAAGGGGAAGGCGCCACGTACGACGAGGGCCACGAGGCCAGCGGCGATGGCCAGTCGGTCGGCCGTGGGGTCGAGCATCTTGCCCACGTCGGAGACCTGGCCTGTACGGCGAGCGACATAGCCGTCCAGCCAGTCGGTGCTCACGACGACGCCGAACAACAGCAGCCCGGTGAACGTGGTGTCCCGGTCCACGATGAGCCACACGAATGCCGGGGTCAGCAGGATCCGGGCGACGGACAGTGCGTTGGGCAGGGTCACGATGGCTGAGGATCCCTCGTTCGATGCCTCGCTGAACCTCTCGCTCATGCCTGATCGCAACCTACCATCGGCGGAGTGCAGGACCTGAGGCGCGCAACGTGAGGGCGGACTCGAGGCCAAACGAACCTCGACCTACCGACGAAGGTGAGGAATCCGTGGAAGAAAGAGTCGGTGAATCTGGGCTTGTGGTCGAGAGTGACTTACACTACCGATTGGCCGGCCGGAGCCTCCATGAGCACGAGCATCTCCGGATCCGGTCCGAGGTGGCCCGGGTCTTCCCCCCGGGCCACCTTCAATCTGAGAGCGGTAGTGGTCGATCGACCTCGTCTGGCGTCCCTCGTCTCGTCGGGCCGGCCGGATTCGAACCGGCGACCTTCTGACCCCCAGTCAGACGCGCTAACCAAGCTGCGCCACGGCCCGCGACCTTCGATTGTAATCGGCGCCGGGCCTTGATCCTCAGCGCCCCCCTCCGCGGGGCCGCTTGGCCCGGAACCGAAGGCGGATCGGGACCCCGCCGAGGCCGAAGGCCCGTCGCAGGCGTCCCTCCAGGAACCGCGCATAGGCGGATGAAGGCGGCCTTCCACCGAATAGGACGAACGTTGGAGGGCCGGCCGAGACCTGGGTGCCGTAGCGATACCGGACCCCCCCCGGCGGTGGTCGCTCGTCCTGAGCGTCGGAGAGCACGCGGTTCACCTCGCTGGTGGGCACCCGTCTCCCCCAGCGCTCGTGGAGGTTCACCAGCCCAGACTGGAGCTTGGCCACGCCCGCGCCGGTCAATGCGGACGTCAGCCACACCGAGGCGCCCGAGAACACCGCGACGGCCTCGACCAGCTCCTTGTACGTGGGGTCCTTCTCCTGAACGAGATCCCACTTGTTTGCGATCAGGGCCAGCCCCCGGCCGGTCTGCATCACCCGGGCGGCGATCCTCCGATCCTCCGCGGTGAAGCCCTCGCTCGCGTCCAGCACGAGCATGGCTACGTGCGCCCGCTCGATGGCCCGCACGGCGCGCACGTAGCCGTAGTACTCGACACCCTCCGTTCGGGACGGACGGCGAAGGCCCGCGGTGTCGACGAATCGGACGCGGCCGCCCGGCCAGGACACCACGGCGTCGACGGCGTCGCGGGTGGTGCCTGCATCCTCGTACACCACGGAGCGCTCCTCTCCGACCAACCGGTTGAACAGCGACGACTTCCCCACGTTCGGCCGGCCCACGATGGCGAAGCGCGGCTCCCCCGCTTCCTTCTCCTGGTCCCCCTCCGTGTCGTCCATCGACTCGGCCCGAGGAAGGAGCATGACGATCCGATCGAGCAGATCGCCGGCCCCCCGCCCGTGGAGCGCCGAGACCGGCACGGGCTCACCCAACCCCAGCGAGAAGAACCGCGCGGCGTCGGCCTCCTCCCGGTCCGAATCGACCTTGTTGGCCACGAGGAGGACAGCGGCCCTGGCCCGGCGGAGCCGCCGGGCCAGGGCCTCGTCCTCCTCCTGCTCCCCGATCTGAGCGTCCACCACAAGAAGGACGACGTCGGCGTCCTCCGTCGCCACCTCCGCCTGTCGACCAACCAGGGCATCGACCCCCCGGGCCCTGGTGGCGAAACCGCCGGTGTCGACGACGCGGAACCGCCGCCCCCGCCACTCCGCCTCGAGCGCCACCCGGTCGCGGGTGACCCCAGGACTCGCGTGAGCGATGGCCTCCCGCCGGCCGAACAGACGGTTCGCCAGGGTGGACTTCCCCACGTTCTGCCGGCCCACCACGGCCACGGTCGGCAGCCGCGGGGCCGGGCTCCCTCGCCCCTCCTCACCGTCCCCGCTACGCACCCGAGGCCTCCAGCCGCTCGCGAGCGATATCCAAGGCTTTGCGGAGGACCTCGTCGGGGTCCGTTCCCGTGGTGTCGAGGAGGACGGCGTCCGGGGCCGGGACGAACGGGTTCACCCGCTCGTCCAGGGCGTCCCGGGTGGCAAGAGCTTCGGCCACATCGGGGGTTGGCGTTGGGCCGCCGCTGGAGCTCGGGACCGCATCGTCGCCGGAGAGGGGCCCGCGCCGCTCGCGGACCCTGCGCTTCGCCCGCTCGTCCGGCGCCGCAACCAGGAAGATCTTGACCGCGGCGTCGGGGAACACCACGGAGCCGATGTCCCGGCCCTCCATCACAGCTCCCCCCCTGCCCAGCCGACGCTGCTCGTCCCTGAGCACGGCCCGAACCTCGGGGTGACGCGAGAGCGTCGAGACGTTGACCTCGACCTCAGGGACGACAAGGTCGGGCGATGGAGGCTCACCGTCGATGAAAACAACCGGAAGTAAAAGCCTCGAGCTGAGGTCAAACTTGATTCCTCGAGCGACCTGGGCCAAGGCCGGACCGTCCTGCAGGTCGACCCCCTCCCGGAGCGCCCGCAGGGTCGCCGCCCGGTACATCAGCCCGGTATTGACGTACGGAAGCCCGAGGGCCCGGGCCATCCGTTCGGCCAGCGTGCTCTTGCCCGATCCGGCCGGCCCGTCGATGGCCACCACCCGGGCGGCCACGTCACGCCGCCCCAACCCTGGCCCCCAAGGCCCGGAGGGCCGTGACGAAGCCCGGGAAGGACACCTCGGACCACTCCATGCCGTCGATCTCACATGGGGCCCGGGCTCCGAGCGCCGCGACCACCGCCGCCATGGCCAGGCGGTGGTCGCCGCGGGCGGAGGTCCTGCCGCCGGCCAGCCCCCCGCCCTCAACCACCAGGTCCTCACCCTCGACCCTGGCCAGGCCCCCCAGGTCGCGTACGATCTCGGCCACTCCGGTCAGCCGGTCGCTCTCCTTGGCTCGAAGCTCTGCGGCGCCGGCGAACCGCGTCTCCCCCTCGGCGTGGGCGGCGAGGGTCGCGAGGACCGGCACCTCGTCGATCACGAGGGGCAACTCTCGCGCCTCCACCTCGGTGCCAAGCAGCCCCGCCAAGCGAGCTACGAACAGCTCACCCACCGGCTCGCCCAGCTCCTCTCCGATCAACCGGAGTTCGGTGCCGACGCCCATGCGGTCCAGGACCGAGAGGAAGCGCGTGCGGGTGGGGTTCAGCCCGACGCCTCGGATGATGAGCTCCCCTCCGGTGAGGGTCGCCGCCCCCACCAGGAAGGCCGCGGACGAAACGTCGCCTGGCACTTCCGCCTCGAAGCCCTCGTGCTGGAACCGGGAGACGGAGACGGTTCCCTCCCCCTCCTCAAGGCGAACGGGTGCGCCCAGCCGGCGGAGGGCACGTTCGGTGTGGTCTCGGGTCCCGGCCGGCTCCACCACCGTGGTCCAGCCATCGGCCGCCAGGCCGGCGAGGAGGATGGCCCCCTTCGCCTGGGCCGTGGGCACGGCCAGAACGTGGTGGATCCCCCGTAACGGGCCGCCGTGGACCTCCACCGGTGGATGCCCCCGGTCGGTGTGGACCCACGCGCCCATCTCCCGGAGCGGCGCGGCCACCCGTTCCATAGGCCGCGCGCGAAGGCTCTCGTCACCCGTCAGGGTGCAGGCAAACGGGGACGCCGCCAGTACCCCGATGAGCAGTCGCATGGTGGTGCCGGAGTTGCCGCAATCGAGCGGCCGTCCAGGAGAACGGAGCCCGTCCCTTCCCTCCCCCTCGATGACCAGCTCGGCTCGGCCCTCAGTCGGACCAACCCTGCCATCGACCGTGAACCCGGCGCCGATGCCCTGGTGCTCGAGCATCGAAACCCAAGCCTCAAGCCGAGGTCGAGCCGGGTCTCCGACCACCGCGGCCAGGCATCGGGCGGTGGATCCCACGTCAAGGGCCTCGGGGAGCCCCGTCAACACGGATGTCCCCCGGGCCGTGGCCGAGAGGATCAGCCAGCGATGAGCGATGGACTTGTCTCCAGGGACGGCGATCTCGCCCTCCACCGTGCCACCGGGCTCGACCATGATGCGCACGTCGGCCCCTAGGCCAATCGGAGTGGCTCGAACCCTCGCCCCTGGAGGGCCCGGGCTGCCTCGTCGGCCGCAGAGGCGACAACGGTGAGGTGGACGGTGCCCCGCCCGCCTTCCGGTGAGTGGACGATCTGCAGGTCCTCGATGTTCACGCCGGCGGTCCCCAGGCACGCGGTGAGGTCGGCCAGCGCCCCGGGCCGGTCCGGGACGGCCACCTGGAGAACGGACACTCCCGTCCTCACCGTGGGCTTGGCCCCGAGCGTCAGGCGGGCCTCCTTCGCCTCGGCGAAAGCCCGCTCGACGTCTCGGCCCGATCCGGCGATGACCATGTCGCGGATCTCGCCCAGTCGCTTGGCGAACAGGTCGATGGCCTCGGCGATCTGGGCTCGGTTGGCCAGCAGGATGTCGCTCCACAGGTGTGGGTTGGAGGCTGCCAGGCGAGTGAGGTCCCTGAACCCCCCGGCGGCCAAGAGCAGGATGTCGGGCTCGCCCGCCTCCTCCGTCGCGGCCAAGCCCATCAGCGCGGTCGAGGCCACCTGCGGCAGGTGGCTGACCATGGCCACCAGCCGGTCGTGGCGAAAGGGGTCCATCACTACCGGCCTGGCCCCGACCATCTCCACCCAGGCCGAGAGCTGTGCCGTCGCGGCCTCCAGAGTGGCCGGCGATGGAGTCAACACCCACACGATCCCGTCCAGGACCGAGGTGGAGGCCCCGTCGGGCCCCGAGCGCTCCGAGCCCCCCATGGGATGACCACCCACGAATCGCGGCCTGTCCCCACGCGGGACGGTTCTCTCGACCTCAACCAACACGTGAGACTTCACGCTGCCGACGTCGGTGACCATGGCATGGGGGGCGGCGGCCAGCGCCTCCGCCACCACTCCGGCGATGCTCGGCACCGGAGTGCACACGAAGACGAGGGAAGCCCCCGCCACGGCCTCAGCAACCGAGCCTTCCGGCCTCAGCCCGGAGCGTTCCCCGGCCCGGGCGAGCACGTTCGGGTCGGGGTCGAACCCCCGGACCTCTTCGCCCATGACTCGAGCGGCCATGGCGATGGAGGTCCCGATGAGGCCCGCCCCGACCACGGCCACCCGTTCACCCGAGGTCATCGCGCAGGGACTCCGCCCCGTCGAGGTAGATGTGGGCCACCCGGTCGGGTGGACGATCCGTGTAGAAGTGCATGAGGACCCGGACGACCCTCGCCATCGCGCCCTCGACCGGGATCTCTCGGGCGCAGAGCAGGGGTACGTGGCCCAATCCCATCTTTCGAGCCGCCTCGGCCGGGAATGCGGATCGGAGGTCGTCGGTGGCGGTGAAGAAGACGCTCACGATGTCGCCGCCGACCACCCCGTTCCGCTCGAGCATGGCCGATAGGAGCCGCTCCGTCGAGGACAGCACCGAATCGGTGGCGTCCTCCGCCACACGGATGGCCCCTCGGGCCGCACGGACCTTGGGATCTGCCACGGGTCGCTCGAGTCTCAGGCTACAGGGACACAGAGGGCCGCCGCCTCGGCAAGCAAGCCGCCCCCGCGGATGCGACTACAGCCCGGCCGCTCGGTACAGGGCTCGCACCTCCGATGAGGTGAGATCTCGTCGCTCGCCCGGGCGAAGCTGGCCGAGCCTCACCGGACCGACCCGGAGACGGATCAACCGGCGCACCGGCAGACCAACGGTGACGAGCATCCGGCGGACCTCGCGCTTGCGACCCTCGGCCATGACCAACCGGATCGCCCCCTTGCCCCCCGATCGAGCGACCGCGCGGGCCGCCACGGCCCGGGCCTGGCCGTCCTCGAGCTCCACCCCCCGACGCAGCCGGGCGATCTGCTGCTTGGTTGGGATGCCCTCCACCTCGGCCAGGTACTCCTTCTCCACCCCGTGCCGGGGATGAAGGAGTCGGTTCGCCAGCTCGCCGTCGTTCGTGAGCAGCAGGAGTCCCTCGCTCTCCCGGTCCAGCCGTCCCACTGGGAAGACCCGGGCGCCCTCTGGAAGGTAGGCGCCCAGCTCAGTCTCTGCGTGCGGGTCCCGCAACGTCGTGGTCACCCCGGCCGGCTTGTGCAGCGCCAGGTAGCGGAGGCCCGGGTTGACGCTCGCCCGGCGCCCGTCCACTTCCACGACGTCACGGGATGGATCCACCCGGTCGCCCAGGGTAGCCACTTCCCCGTTCACGCTCACCCTGCCGTCGCGGATCAGGTCCTCGGAGGCCCGGCGCGAGCCGAACCCGGCCCGGGCCAGGGTCCGCTGCAACCGCTCCTCGGGCATGGCTGAGGAGCTATTCGCCTCCCGCTTCGGCCTCGGCTTCCTCCCCGGCAGCCTGGCCGAGCAACGGGGCGAGCGGAGGGAGCGCGGACAGTGAGGCAAGTCCCAGTCGCTCGAGGAAGTCTGGGGTCGTCCCGTACACCATGGGGCGGCCCGGACCCTCTTCCCGGCCGACCTCGGCCACCAGCCCTCGGTCCACCAGTGCTCGAATGACCCCGTCCGAGTTCACCCCCCGGATCCCCGCGATCTGGTGCCGGGTCACCGGCTGCTTGTAGGCCACGATGGCCAGTGTCTCGAGCGACGCCTTGGTCAAGCGGGTATGCCGGGAGGAGAGCACGAACTGCTCGACGAAGAGCGCCGCGTCGGGATGGGTGGTCAGGCGCCATCCACCGGCCACGTTTCGGAGCACGATGCCCGAGCCCCGCTCCTCGTACGCGTGGACGAGCGCCTCGCACAACTGGTCAACCTCCCGCCTATCCATCTCCAGTGACTGGGCCAGCACGGTCGAGGAGACCGGCTCGTCCGAGACGAACAGCAGGGCTTCCAGCGCGCGCGTCGCATCCAGAGACTGGCTCACCGCTCGCGCCCCCGCCACTCCACATCGATCTCGCCGAACGTCTCGGCCTGGGCCAGGCCGACCTTGCCTTCTCGGAACAGCTCGAGGAGGGCGAGGAATCGCACGACGACGTGGATCCGCTCCTCGCAGTCGGCCACGAGGTCACGGAACCTGGCCCGCCCCATCCGGCCCAGGGCGTCGGTCACGGCGCTCACGGCGTCCTCCATCGAATACCGGATGGGAGTGACGTGATAGAGGTCGAGAGAGGGCGGCGGACGGAGCAGTGTCGCGGCGATCCTCGCCAGGTCCAGGGCCGAGACCCGCTCGAGCACGTCGGGGTACAGGTGAGCGAACTCCGGCGGGGGGCCGGCGCCCCGTGTATGATGGAGCGCCTCGCTCTCCATCCTCCGAGCCAGCTCGCCTGCCACCCGGCGGATGGCGGCGAGCTCCAGGCTCCGCGCGTACGCGAGATCGGGCGACACCCCCAGTATGTCCTCCTCATCCAGGACCTCAGGCCGCGGCATGAGCCGGCCCACCTTGAGCTCCAGCAGGACGGCGCAGACCGCCAGGAACCACGTCGCTTCCTCGAGGGTCCAGTTCTCGACCCGCTTCGAGTACGACAGGTAGAGGTCGGTGACGCGTCCGATCGACACGTCGCACACATCGACCTTCTGCTCCAGGATCAGGTCCGTCAGGAGCCGGAACGGCCCCTCGAACACCGGCAGCTCGACGGTGAACCTGCCGCCCGCGTTGGCTCCCTCGTCGCTCATGCCAGGTTCATCGCCCCTCGGACGGCCTTCATCGTGTCCTCCACGATCGGCCGGACCCTCGCGGCGCCCTCGGCCAGGACCTCGTCCACGATCTCCGGTGTCCGCTCGAGCTCGGTGCGACGCTCTCGGAACGGGCGGTAGTACTCGTCGATCCGGTCGGCCAGGTCCATCTTGTCCTCGACGCACCCCAAGGCGCCGGAGCGGCAGTTCTCGTCGATCCACGCAACGCGATCCGGGGGCGAGAACAGCCGCTGGAGCGTGAAGATGGGGCAGATCTCGGGCCGTCCCGGATCCCCCAACCGGATCTTCTTGGGGTCGGTGATGAACGTCCGCACCTTCGCCCTGATGTCGTCCGGAGCGTCCGAGACCCCGATGAAGTTGTCCAGTGACTTCGACATCTTGCGGCCGTCGGAACCTGGGATGAGCGGCGACTCCGAGAGCAGAGGCTGGGGCTCCACCAGAACGGGGCCGTACAGCCGGTTGAAACGGCGGACGATCTCTCTGGATATCTCCAGATGCGACACCTGGTCCTCCCCCACGGGTACCAGCTCCCCCTTCACGATCGTGATGTCCACCGTCTGAAGGAGCGGGTAGCCGAGGAGCCCGTAATTGGCGATGTCGCGCTCGGCCAGATCTCGGAGGCGTTCCTTGTACGTGGGGACCCGTTCCAGCCATCCGAGTGGGGTGATCATGCCGAGCAGCAGGGCGAGCTCGGCGACCTCCGGGACGTCTGACTGACGGTAGATCGTGGCCTTGGCCGGATCGATCCCCGCGGCCAGCCAGTCGAGCACCAGGCCACGGACCCGATCGGGCAACAGGTCCGTTCGGTCGTAGTCCGTCGTCAGCATGTGCCAATCCGCGACGAAGAAGAACGCGTCGTGCTCGTCCTGGAGCTTCCGCATGTTGAGGATGTTGCCGAACCAGTGGCCGACGTGGAGGGGACCGGTCGGCCGGTAGCCCGTCAGGACCCTGGCCCTTCGCGTGGTGTCCGGGGGCGATGTGGAGGGAGCCTTCGTGTCGATGCCGCGATGATACTGCCGGGACCGGGAGGCTCCCCCGAAGGATCAGCAGTTCGCCGCGCCGGCCACCACCGTGCAGACCGCCCGGAACAGCCCGTTCACGATGCTGAGGAACGGGCCGCCCAGCAAGAAGAAGATCGCCAGCATGAACAGCACGAGGTATTGGTCAAGGCCCTGATAGATCTCCCGAACCCGGGGCGACAGGACCCGGGCCAGCAGCTTCGAGCCGTCCAGGCCCGGCACCGGCATGAGCTGGATCACGAGCATGAACACGTTCACCAGGAGCCACGAATACGCGAACGTGGCCGCCTCGCCGGCAAGGCCGAATCGCAGCGCGATCCCGGCCACGGCCGCCAGCACCAGGTTCGCCCCCGGTCCCGCCAGGACGACGATCAGCGAGTCCCGACTCGGGTTGCGTAGATGCCTGAAGTCGAGTGGCATGGGCTTGGCGTACGCGAACACCGGGATGACGAAGCCGGCCTCAGCCGCGACCAGGATCAGCGCCAGCGCGGGCAAGATGATGGTCCCGAAGGGGTCGATGAGGGGCCGGGGGTCCAGCGTGAGCCGACCCCACCGCCGAGGGCTCGGATCGCCGAGGCGGTCGGCGGCGAGCGCGTGACCGTACTCGTGGAGCACCAGGGCTGGAACCAGCGCGACGAGCAAGTAGAGCGCGAACCTCAGACTGTCCACGGCCCTCCCGTCCTACCCGTCAGCCGCCGTACCAGCCGTGGACGAGTGGTGGAGGCTCGACCCGACTGTCGCTCAGGGTGAGCGCCGACAGCACCCGAGCCAGGCCCGCGCGGGCGGCGGCCTCGTCTCGCGCATGGATCGTCCCGATCTCCTCCCCCGTCTCCAGCCGGTCTCCGATCTTGGGCCGGAACACGATACCCACCGCGGGATCGACCGGGTCTCCCTTCTTCATCCGTCCAGCCCCGAGGTCGGTGCTGGCCCGGCCGAGGGCCTCGGCGTCTACCGTGGCGAGGTGGCCGACGCGATCGGCTTCGATGGGCCGGCGCACCGGGGCCATCGGGAGGACGGCCCACGGATCGTCGACGACCCGGGGGTCGCCCCCTTGCGCCTCGACCATCAGCCGGAACGCCTCCAGAGCCTTCCCCGAATCGATGGCCGCGGCCGCGGCGCTCCGCCCCTCCTCCATGCCGACATCGGTAAGGTGCGACTGCGCTTCACCGGCGAACAACACGGAGAGATCGCGCAGCCGCCCATGCGATTCGCCCGAGAGAAGCGTAACGGCCTCCGCGACATCGAGGGCGTTGCCGATGGCCTCCCCAAGGGGTTGGGACATGTCGGTCACCGCGGCCCGGCACGACCTCCCCCAGTCGGCAGCCAGGGCGGTGCAGGTCTCGGCCAGGACCCGGGCGTCCTCCGGGGTCTTCATGAACGCTCCGCTGCCGGACTTCACGTCGAGCATGATCAGCTCCGTCTCCACGGCGAGCTTCTTCGACATGACGCTCGCCGCGATGAGCGGGATCGAGGGCACCGTGGCGGTGGCGTCGCGGAGCGAGTACAGGGCCCCGTCGGCCGGGACGATGTCGTGGGTCTGCGCCGCGACCGCGCACCCAACTCGCTCAACCTGGCGCACCAGCTCCTCGGGCGACAGGTCGGTGCGAAGTCCCGGGATCGATTCGAGCTTGTCCAGGGTGCCGCCGGTGTGTCCGAGGCCCCGCCCCGAGAGCTTGGCCACGGCCAGGCCGAGCGACGCCGCCAGGGGGACGAAGGCCAGGGTGACGCCGTCGGCCACGCCGCCGGTCGAATGCTTGTCCACGGTGGGACGGGACACCCCGGTGAGGGCGACGGTCGTGCCCGACTCCACCATGGCCCGGGTCAGGGCCAAGGTCTCGCCGGGGTCGAGCCCTCGGATGAACGCTGCCATCAGGAAGGCCGCGGCCTGGTAGTCGGGGATCTCCCCATAGGCGAAGCCTGTGACGAAGCCGGCCAGGTCCTCCGGCGCCAGGCGCCTTCCATCCCGCTTCAGGGCGAGCACATCGCGAGGGTCCTGCATCGTCACCTCGTGGTCACCTTCTCCGTGTCACACCGGGTGATACCACCGTCGACCTCACCTCGAGGGTTTTCCGGCCACGCGAAACCCGCCAGGCGAACCATCAACCTTCGGCTGAGGGAAGGCTCGACCGATCATCCTCACAGCCCGATCTCCGGGGCGAAGCTCTCCCCCGCCAGGCCTTCGATCTTGACGGCCAGGAGGTCGGCGACCGTCGCCCCCAGATCGGCGAACGTGGGGCGGGATCCGAGGTCGACGGGGCCATCCGGCAAGCCGGCCGCGAGGAGTGGCGTGCGCTCTCGGGAGTGGTCCGTGGGCAGGGTCGTGGGGTCGCACCCGTGGTCGCCGGTGAGGAACATGACTCCCCCGTCCAAGGCCGCTTCCAGGTCCGCCAAGCGAGGGTCGAGGGCCTCGATGCACGCGGCGTAGCCCCTCGGATCGTTGCGATGGCCGTACTTGCTGTCGAAGTCCACCAGGTTGGTGAACACGAGGGTCGGCGAAGGCCGAGCCAGAAACTCGAGCGTGATGTCGACGCCGTGGTCGTTGGAGTCGGAGTAGCGGGCTTCGGTCAACCCCTGGCCGGCGAAGATGTCCTGGATCTTCCCAACGCCGTAGACGCCGACCCCGCCTTCGCGGCACAAGTCGAGGACGGTCTTCCCCGGAGGCGGTACCGAGAAGTCACGCCGCTCCGGAGTTCGGGTGAAGTGACCGGGCGTCCCGGTGAACGGCCGGGCGATGACCCTGCCCACGTTGTGCTCGCCGGTGAGGATGCGCCGCGCCACTCGGCACCACTGGTACAGGATCGGGAGCGGGACGACCTCCTTGTGCGTCGCGATCTGGAACACGGAGTCCCCGCTCGTGTACACGATGGGCCGCCCCGTGCGCAGGTGCTCCTCGCCCAGCTCCTCGATGATCTCGGTCCCGGATGCCGCGGTGTTGCCGAGCACCGGGCGGCCGATCGCCTCCTCGAACCGCTGGATGACCTCCGCCGGGAAGCCCTTCGGATACAAGGGGAACGGGTGCTCGAGGACGATGCCGCACATCTCCCAGTGGCCCGTGGTCGTGTCCTTGCCCGCGGAACGCTCAGTGAGCCGGCCGTGGGCGGTCCCCGGCCCGGCCGTCGGCGTCATGCCCTCGATAGGGGTGAGCAGGCCCAGACCCAGCCGCTCGAGGTTCGGGGCGTGGATCCCACCCACGGCCCGGGAGCAGTTGCCGAGCGTGTCCGAGCCCTGGTCGCCGTAGGCCGCGGCGTCGGGAGCGTCTCCCACGCCGAACGAATCGCACACGAGCATCAGGATCCTGGGGACTCGGGCCTCGGTCACCGACCGGTCACCGGCCCTCGCCCCGCTGCTTGCACTCGATGCACAGGATGGCCCACGGGAGCGCCTCCAGACGTTCTATCGAGATGGGCTGTCTGCAGGACTCGCAGGTCCCGTACGTCCCGAGCTCCATCTTGGTCACGGCCCGGTTCACGTCCCGCAGGTTCGAGCGCAGGGCCTTCATCACCGAAAGCAGCCGGGCACGTTCCGCTGTGCTGTGCGCGCTGTCGGCGAATCCGCGCTCCACATCGATCTCGACGTCGTCCGAGTCTGGGGTGCCGCCCAGCTCGACGATCTCCTTGCGCAGGTTGTCCCGGTGCTCGTCCAGGACGCCCCGGAGGTCGGCCATCTTCGTCTCGTCGATCACGCGCGGTCCCCCCTCGCCACGGCTCCGGCCCGGCGGGCCCGAGGATGTGCGGTGAAGTACACCTCGCGGAGATGTTCCTTGGTGACCAGGGTATAGATCTGCGTCGTGGCCACGCTCGCGTGTCCCAGGAGCTCCTGGACCACTCGGACGTCGGCCCCCCCCTCCAGCAGATGCGTGGCGAACGAGTGGCGGAGGGTGTGCGGCGTCACCCGCTTGCCGATGCCGGCACTCCGGACGTGGGCGGCCAGGATCTTGGCGCAGCCCTGCCGGGAGAGGCGTCCACCTTTCTGGTTCAGGAACAGGGCCGACCGCGAGCGCGATGTGGCCAGGGAGGGTCTCCCCCGGGTGAGGTATGCGGCCAGTGCCCCTCGGGCGTACCGTCCGAGCGGCACGTCGCGCTCCTTGCTCCCCTTGCCCAGCACCCGGACGCTGCCCTCCTCCATCTCGAGGTCGTCCACGTCGAGGCCAACCAATTCGGTCACCCGAAGGCCCGCCCCGTACAGCGTCTCGAGCACCGCTCGATCCCGAAGGCCGGCGGCGGTCCCGTCCGGAGGCGCCGCCAAGAGCCGCTGGACGTCCTCCACCGACAGGGGGCGAGGAAGCGATCGAGGGAGCTTGGGCCGGACCACCCCCGCGGAGGGGTCCCGGTCGGCTCGACCCTCCCGCATGAGGAATCGATGGAACGATCGCACCGACGACAGGGCTCGGACGACCGAGGTGGCCCGGTAGGGCGTCCCCTCGTGATGGGTCGAGGACGACAGCCGGGCGATGAATCCGGCGACGGCGGCGTCATCCACTGCCCGCGCGTCGTGAACCCCGCAGGACACGAGGTACGAGGCGTAGCGCGCCAGGTCCCGCCGGTACGCAGAAAGGGTGTTGGCGGATAGCCCCCTCTCCACCGAGAGGTGATCGAGGAACCGTTCGATCTGGGTCGACATGACCTCCGCCACTGGCCTCCTCCGGCGTGCGCCTCTAGGACAAGCCGTCGACGAGGCTACCGAGCGGGACGAAGGCAAGGTCGTGGGCCTCGGCCACGCCCTGGTTCGTCACCTGCCCCGCGTAAACGTTCACGCCGAGTGCCAGCGCACGATCGAGCCGTACCGCCTCTTCCAGGCCGTGTGCCGCGATCGCAAGCGCATACGGGAGCGTGACGTTCGTGAGCGCGTACGTGGAGGTCCGCGGGACCGCGCCGGGCATGTTCCCAACGCAGTAATGGACCACGTCATGCACCAGATACACGGGATCGGAATGGGTGGTCATATGGGCCGTCTCCACGCAGCCGCCCTGGTCGATCGAGATGTCCACGATGACGGAGCCGGACCGCATGGTTCGCACCATGTCCTCGGTAACGAGCTTCGGGGCCCGGGCCCCCGGTACCAGTACGGCGCCGATCACCAGATCGGCCTCGGGCACGAGCTGCTCGATCGCCAGCACGCTGCTCATCACGGTCTGGATCCGTCCCCGCTGGATCTGATCGACGAATCGCAGGCGGTCGACGTTCTTGTCCAGCACCACGACCTCCGCTTCCATCCCCGCGGCGATCCACGCCGCGTTCAGCCCGGCCATCCCCGCGCCGAGCACCAAGACCCGCGCCGGGGCGACGCCCGACGCCCCGCCCATCAGCACCCCTCGCCCCCCGTACGGCCGCTCGAGGAAGTTCGCCCCTACGTGCGGGGCCATCCGCCCCGCGATCTCGCTCATCGGGGCGAGGAGCGGCAGGCGGCCGTCCTCGAGCTGAACAGTCTCGTAGGCCACGGACGCCACCTTCCGCTCAATCAGGAACTCGGTCAGGCGCTTGCCCGCGGCAAGGTGGAGGTACGTGAACAGGACCTGGCCCTCCCGGAACCGGTCGTACTCCTCTGGCTGCGGCTCTTTCACCTTCAGGATCATGTCCGAGGTGTCGAACACCGCGCCGGCGTCGGGCAGGATCTCGGCACCGGCCGCCGTGAACAGCTCGTCGGAGAGGGCCGAGCCCGTGCCGGCACCCGCCTGCATGACCACCTCGTGGCCCGCTCTGGCGAGCTCGCGAACCCCCTCGGGCGTGGCCGCCACCCGGAACTCGTTGTCCTTGACCTCTCTCGGGATCCCGACGATCACATTCGGCTCCCTCTCCCGGCAAGGATGCGACAGAAGCGTACCCGACCTCCCCGGGCAGGCTCAGCAGGCCAGCTCACCCGGCGGATCTCGCCCCGGCGAGGAGCAGCGCCACCGCGGTCTTCGCGTCGCGCACCCGGCCGGCGCGCGCCGCGGCGACCATCTCGTCGAGCGGCCGGCGCAGCACCTCGATCCCGTCCTCGGGAGAACCCTCCTGTTCATCACCCGTCCACGCCTCGAACAGGTGGATGTACTCGTCCACGAAGCCCGCGGAGGTGTAGATGCCCCCCAGGAACTCGATCGATCGGTGGCGATATCCGGTCTCCTCGAACAGCTCGCGAGCCGCACAGCCAAGCGGGTCCTCACCGTCCACGTCGAGGATCCCCGCCGGGATCTCCGTGAGGGCCCGACGGATGGCCGGGCGGAACTGCCGCACCAACAGGACGTCGCCTTGCGACGTCACCGGAAGGACCGCCGCGGCTCCCGGATGGCGGACCACCTCGAAGTCGTGGCCGTCCCAGGACTCGACCTCGACGCGGATCAGCCGGCCCGCGAAGGCCTCCCTCGACGATCTGGGCTCCACCGGGGTCCGTCAGCTGGAGACGGGGACGGGGCGCTCCGCCGAGGCGGTCCGACGGGCGTGCGCCGCTCCCACGAACTCCCGGAAGAGCGGGTGCGGCCGCGTGGGCCGGGACCGGAGCTCTGGATGGAACTGTCCCCCCATGAAGAACGGGTGGTCGGGGAGCTCGATGATCTCGACCAATCGTCCGTCGGGCGAGAGCCCAGAGAACACCAGCCCGTGCCCCGAGAGGATCTGATGGTAGTGGGGGTTGACCTCGTAGCGGTGCCGATGACGCTCATACACGACCTGCTCCCCGTAGGCTGTCGCGGCCCTGGTCCCCGGCACCAGGTGGCAGGGCTGTGCGCCCAGGCGCATGGACCCACCGAGGTCGGATACGTTCTTCTGCTCGGGCAAGAGGTCGATCACCGGGTGGAGGGTCGCCGGGTCGAACTCAGAGGAGTTCGCGCCCTCGAGGCCACACACGTTCCGCGCGTACTCGATGACCGCGCACTGCAGGCCCAGGCACAGGCCCAGGAACGGCACTCCACTCTCCCTCGCGTAATGGATCGCCTCGAGCTTTCCCTCGATGCCCCGCCACCCGAACCCGCCCGGCACCACGATGCCGTCGATACCCGACAGCACGGTGCCGGCGTCGGCCTGGTCGAGCTCGTCCGACGACACCCACGTGATGTCCACCTCGGCACCGTGGTGGAACCCCCCGTGGCTCAAGGCCTCGATCACCGACAGGTAAGCGTCTCGGAGGTTCACGTACTTCCCCACGATCGCGATCGACACCGCGTCGGTCGCCGCGTCGATCCGCTCGACCAACGCATTCCACTCGGAGAAATCCGGCTGGGCGTCGATCCGGAGATGGTTGGCTAGCTCGCGGTCCAGACCCTCTTTGCGAAGCAACGGCGGAACCCGGTAGATGGAGTCGGCATCCGGCGCGGAGATCACGCCGGAGATCGGGACGTCGCACAGGAGCGAGATCTTCTCCTTCAGGTGCCGCCCGATGGGCCGGTCCGAGCGGCACACGATGACATCGGGCTGGAGGCCCAGCGATCGCAGCTCCTTCACCGAGTGCTGCGTCGGCTTGGTCTTCAACTCCCCCGTGGGGCCGATGAACGGCATGAGCGAGACGTGGACGAACGCGCAACGGTCTCGCCCGACCTCGTTCCTGAGCTGACGGATGGCCTCCAGGAACGGGAGGCTCTCGATGTCGCCGACCGTGCCGCCGACCTCGACGATCAGCAGGTCGGCGTTCTCAGCGGTGGCGTAGAACCGGATCCGCTCCTTGATCTCGTCGGTGATGTGCGGGATGACCTGCACGGTCTTGCCCAGGTAGTCGCCCCGGCGCTCCTTCTGGATGACCGCGGAGTAGACCGCGCCGGTGGTGAGGTTGGATCCGCGATGCAGGTTCTCGTCGGTGAACCGCTCGTAATGGCCGAGATCGAGGTCGGTCTCGGCTCCGTCGTCCAGGACGAACACCTCGCCGTGCTCGAACGGGTTCATGGTCCCGGGGTCCACGTTGACGTACGGATCGAGCTTCTGGAGGGCGACCCGCAGGCCTCGCGACTTGAACAGCCGGCCCAGCGAGGCGGTAGTGATGCCCTTACCGAGGCCCGAGGCGACCCCACCGGTAACGAAGACGTACTTCGGCTCTTTCTGCACCTCGGGATTGCATGGTAGCAGACGGGAGTGACTTGCCGCGTCTATGAGGGTTCGTCGGGAGCGGAAACCCTGCCCAGCCCGTCGAACCAACGAAGCGGTCCGACGGTGTCGATCAGGCGGGAAAGCGTCACGGTGTCGGCAAGCACGTTCAGCGTGACAGCCACCGCTGCGGCCATCCACACCCACGGCGATGGGAGCACGACGTACAGCGCCAGGCCGGCCGTGAAGCCCAGGAGGTTCGATCCCCCGTCACCGAGCATCGCCCGTTCGCGAAGATCTGCCGGGAGGGCGAGGAACGCACCCAGCAGGACGCCGAGCACGCTCGGCGCCAGCCGCAGGGGAACGCCGCCTAGCAGGGCGGCCCCGGCGGCGAGGACGAAGTACTTGAGGGCCCTTCCGGGACGGACGTCCAACCCGTTCCACAGGTTGGCGCATCCCGCCAGCAGGACGACGCCAGCCAGCCGGGTGACGCCGAGGTGGACGGGCTGAGCCGCCACCACGACCACCGAGCTCCCCGCGATGACGACCAGCTTGAGGATGCCGCCTGTCATGTGGCCCGACGCCAGTGACCGCAAGTGCGCACGAAGCCCTCGAGGGCCGGAGGGGATGAGGTCGTCCATCACCCCGGCGGCGAACACGAGCAGGCTTCCTCCGAGCGAGATCCAAGCGGCGGCATCGAGTGACCGGCCCCGCACGCTCACGATGGCCAAGCCGGCGACCAGGCCGACGATCGCCCCGGGGGCGATGGCCACCAGCCCGAGGATCGCGGGAAGCTGCTCGCCCCGGTAGTTCTCCGACCACAACCCGTTCCACCCCCTCATCGAAGCCCCAGGGCCCTCGGCAGGACCGCGAACAGGATGTCGATCCCCTGGCGCCCCCGATGGGCGAACCCTCGAATGCCGCGCCCGGTGGATCGGTGGTCGAGATCCGCCCGGACCTCGACCACCCGGAACCCCCGGCGAACGGCGTCGATCGTCATCCCTGTCTCCAGCCCGAACCCCGCCGACAGGGGCCGGCAGGCGTCGAGTGCCTCCTGGGTGATCGCGCGTTGTCCCGAGAGCGGCTCGACGGCCTGGAACCCGCTCAGCAACCGGATGGCGCCCCGCGCCGACCGCATCACCAGCCCGAACCCCCCGTTCCGCACCGGAGGGAACACGGCGATGGCAAGATCGGCCCGGCCCTCCAGCACCTCCGACAGGACCGGACCGAGCCGAGCCGCGGTGTGGCCGAGGTCCCCGTCGGCCAGGAGCCACACGCCGGCGGGCGGGAGCCGGCGGAGGGCGCCCTCGACCGCCCGGCCTTTACCCGCCCGGCGCCGGCCCTGCAAGACCGCCGCCCCCGCCGCCAGGGCCGCGGAGGCGGTTCCGTCCGTGGAGGCGTCGTCCATGACCACCACTTCGGCGACCTGAGGAATGGAGCGGAGGGCCGACACGGTGGCCACGATCCGGTCGGCCTCGTTGCGGGCGGCGACGAGCGCGCGCACGCTCGGGTTGCTCACGTGAGGGGCGGGAGGGGGGCCGTCGCTCCGGCCTTGATCCCGTAGTTGCCTCCCTGTCCCAGGAGCACGAGCCGCTCCAGCCCGAGGACGAGCGCCGCTCCGCCCACCGAGAAGTCGAGGTCGTCCACGGTCACCATCGGCGGCTCCGTGCCGTCGCCGGCGGCTCCATCGGACCGCAGCGCCGGAACGAACGGATAGTCGGTGGATACGCTCTCGCCGGCGGCGACGATGGCACCGCGCTGGACCAGCCCCTCGATGAGGGGCACGAAGAAGAGCTGCGGATCGACGAGAGGCTCGCCTAGCCCACCGGAGAGGACGATCACCAGCTGGTCCTTGCCCCCGATCCCCGCGAGGTCTCCCTGCGAGATCGAAGGCGAACCCGGCGTGGTGGTCAGGAAGTTCGCGGTCAGAAGCTCGTCCAGGATGTCCGGTCCGCTCGGCGAGACTGCGCGCCGGGGCGCGCCCACGGCCAGGCGCTGGGCGAGCACCTCCGCCGCGCGCATCTGGAGCGTCGGGGTCTCGGTGTCGCTCGCCATCCCCAAGAGCTCCGCCAGCGCCTCCCGGGAGGGTTCGTCGCCGACCGTCATCCGGTCGGTGATCGACAGCTCGGCCACCATCCTGACGGCGGCCTCCGACAGTGACTGTCGGGCCTGGGACAACAGGCGCGGGTCCACGGCGTCGTGCGTGACCAGCACCACCGGCCGGTCGGTCAGGGTGCCCCGGTCGAGCGAGGGCAGGATGTCGCCCGCCTCCTGGAGGGCCTCGACCTGCGCATTGAGATCGCTTACCTCCGCGCGCGTATCCGCCAGGTCCTGCCCGAGTTGATTGGCCTGATTCTCGAGATCCTCGATCAGGGCGGGCTGGACGACCGACGACCCGAACAACAGGCCGAGCCCCACGGCCAGGAAGATCGCGACGATCGTGAAGATGTGGTACCGGAACGAGATCAAATCAGCTCCTTCAGGTGGAACAACCACTGACGGAACCGTTCGAACAGGAGCGTCACGTAGGTGCTCAGGGCGGGGGAGATGGCGATGATCAGGATCATCACGACGAGCGCCGCCCCGATCAGGAAGACCGTGTCACGAGTGCGGATCCTCGGGGTGTAGACGCGGGACACGCCCTTCGCATCCATCAGCGTCTCCCCCACCCGCAGGCGAACCAGGAACGTGCTGGCCATGCCCATCCGCCCCTTGTCCAGGAACTCGCGGAGGTTCCCGTGGCTGCCCACGGTGACGATGAGGTCGGCCCCCTTCTCGTGCGAGAGGAGTAGGGCGACGTCCTCGCTCGTGCCCGCCGCGCGCACGATCGTGTACGGGACGCCAAGGTCCTCCAGCCTGGCCTGCCCGGGGGCGAATCCGTCCCGGTAAGCATGGAGGACGATCTCGGTCGGCTGCTTGCGCCGCAGGCGTTTCGGCCGGGACAGCGCGAGCCGCAGGGCGGAGTCGGACACGCTGTCCATGTCCCCGATGATGAGGTCGGGCGCGTACCCCGCCTCGATGAGCGCGTCGGCGCCCCCGTCAACGCCGACGAGCACCGGCCGAACATCGCGGATGTACGAGCCCAGGGCGGCCAGGTCCTGCTTGTACTGGTAGCCCCTGACGACGACCAGGACGGGTCTGCCGGCCAACTCGTGTGCGAGCTCCGGGAGCCCCGACCCCCCGAACAGGAGATCGCGTTCGCGTTGCATGAAATCCACGGTGTTGCGGGCGAAGCTCTCGAAGCGGTCGGCAAGCGCGGCGCGAGCCTCCTCCATGGCCAGGCGGACCGACTCCTCGCCCTGCCTGACGCCCACCGCGAGCAACCGGTCGCCCGACAGGACGCGGTCCCCATCGACCTTGACCAGGTCACCCTCCCTCACCTTGCGGAGCAGCAGGGGGCCCACGCCATCGACCAGGGGAATGCCGGCATCGAGGAGGATGAGCGGACCGAGGTTCGGGTACCGGCCGCTGATCGAGCGTCCCGCGTTCACCACGGCGGCCACACCCGCCCCAACCAGTCCTTCGGCCGAGACCCTGTCCAAGTCCTCGTGGTCCAGCACGGCGACGTCGCCGGGCTGCAACCGGCCTACCAGGCGCTTGGTCCGGGCGTCGACCCGGGCCACGCCCTGCTGCGACCGCTCCCTCCGCTGCGGCCGCCGAAGCAGACTCCTGGCCCTTGTGGACGTGTCGATCGCCTCCCATCGCGCGGACCGCCGGCGGTCTGCGCCGAATCGGATCGGCGCGACAAGGGTATCCGAAGCGGCTCTCCCGCAGGGTGCCGGCTCGGCCGGTTAGCGCTCCCCGTCCGGAAGCCCGAACTTCTGGCGTACCAGGGCGTGGAAGGCCGGGGCGTCGTGCCGACGAACCAGGCGGGCCGGGTTGGGGGCCGTCCCGATCCGCACCCTCGATCCGATCGGAAGCTCGAGGCTCTCCCGTCCGTCGGCCGAGATCAGCCCGGGCTCGTCGCCCACTACCTCCAGGTTCACCCTGTCCTCGGCGCCGATCACCAGGGTCCGGTCGAACACCATGTGGGGTGCCACAGGCGTGACCAGCAGGCACGGGATCGCGGGCGTCACGATCGGCCCACCCGCCGAGAACGAGTACGCCGTGGACCCGGTGGGGGTGGCCACGATGACGCCGTCGGCCGACAGCGTCGTTACGTAGATGTCCCCAACGTACAGGGCCAGCCGGACCAGACGGTGGCGGGCTCGCTTCTCCACGATGACCTCGTTCAGGGCCCACTGGGGTGCGAAATCATCGCTTTCCGGACGTGCCAGCACGGCCAGTCGCTCCTCGATCCTGGCTCCACCCGTCGCGACGAGCTCGAGGAGGGGAGGCGCCTCCTCGGGCTCCACCTCGGTCAGGAAGCCCATCCGGCCCACCTTGACGCCGAGGATCGGACACCCCGCGGCGGAGGCCACGTGGGCCGCCCGCAGGAAGGTGCCATCGCCCCCCACCGACAGGATCAGCTGGAGGCCGCCCGCGAACTCAGCGGCCATCCGATCGTCGCCGATCGCCGGATCGAACCACCGGACCTCGATGTCGCGGTCATCGAACCATTGCGACAGGCGCTTGGCCGCCGCCATCGCGGTCTCGCGGGCCGGATGGACGACGAACCCGGCCGCCTTCACGATCCCCCTCCGATGCGCATGCCCTCGCCGATGGCGTCGGCGAGATCGGGCGGCTGCGCGAGACCGCCCTTCACCGCATGGATGAAGAACTCGACGTTGCCGGCAGCGCCGAGGAGCGGTGACGCCATCGCCTGGTCGGGCATCGCTCCCGACGTCTCGCAGGCCACGACGACCCCCTCGAGAGCCCGCCGCCACACGCCGGGGTCGCGGACCACGCCGTGAGCGCCCACGTCCTTTGGCCCCGCCTCGAACTGTGGCTTCACCAGCAGCACGAGGTCGGCGCCTTCCATCGCCACCTCGACCAGCGCCGGGAGGACCAGCCGAAGAGAGATGAACGAGAGGTCGGCCACCACCACGTGCGGAGTGAACGGGAGATCGGCCCGAGCGAGCTCGCGCGCGTTCGTGCGCTCGAGGACCATGACCCGGGAGTCCTGGCGAAGCTCCCACGCCAGCTGGCCGTACCCCACGTCCACGGCCACGACCCGGGCCGCCCCTCGGTGGAGGAGGCAATCGGAGAAGCCGCCGGTGGACGCCCCGGCGTCGAGCGCATCGCGGCCGGCAACGGCCACCCCGAAGCGTTCCAGGGCCGCATCGAGCTTGTCTCCGCCTCGGGAGACGTACCGGCGAGGCGGCCCGGTGAGCCGAAGGGCCTCGTCAGGCCCGACGAGCATCGACGGCTTGGTCGTGGGGCGGCCCCCGACCACGACCAGCCCGTTTCGCACGGCGTCCTGCGCCTCCGTGCGGGTGCGAGCCAGGCCCCGCCGGACCAGTTCGGCATCCAGCCGCCGGCGGGTCACCGTGACCCGGCTCAGGCCTTATCCGTGGCCGTGCTGCGCTTCGCTGCGGATGTCGGCTTCGTGGCCCGGGAACGCGCGGCCGCCGGCTTCTTGGCCGTCGGAGCCCGGGCCCCGACCTGGCGTTCCAGCTCGCGCACCCGCCGCTTCAGGGAGTCGACTTCGTCTCGGCTCGCGACTCCCAGGGACTTCAGCTGGGACCTGACCTCGCGCTGCACCGCCTCGGTGAGGCGCTGTCGGCTCTTGTTCGACCAGCCGATGAGGTCCCGGGCGACCTTCTGGACCTGCTCGCTGGTCTGGCCCTGCATGAGCGAGCGGGCCATCTCCTGTGCCCGTGCCGGCGACAGCTTCTGCATAGTGGCCTCCATGTTCTTTCGACCATCTCCCCAAACCATGCCAACCCCTACGAGCCAAGGCATCCCTGGTCATTTAAGGATACCCCGCGCCACCTGCGCCTCCTCGCCTGCTAGGCTCGCGCCGTGAGGGCCGGAGGTTGGTGAGGGCCGGGGGCAGCCGCGCGTGATCCCCATCCGCGACGTCAACCCCACGACCCGCACTTCATGGATCACGCTCGCGCTGATCGCGGCGAACGTCGTCGTCTTCCTCTTGTGGCAGCCAACCCTCGGCGCCAACAGCGACACCCGCACGTTCTTCTTCTTCTACTGCAACGCCCTCGTACCGTGGGAGGTCACGCACCAGACGAGCCTGGCCCAGGGAGGGGCGGCCGCCAGGGATGCCATCGAGGCCGACCTGGGGCCTCAGCTCGGCTCGGGTGTCGGGGCCGGGCTCCAGCAGAGGCTGCAGCAACGGTGCCCCGACAAGGACGTGAACGTGTCGATCCCGGTGTCGATGTTCCTGCACGGAGGGTGGCTCCACATCGCCGGCAACATGTTGTTCCTCTGGATCTTCGGCAACAACGTCGAGGATCGACTGAAACGGCCGCTGTTCATCGCGTTCTATTTCCTGGGGGGCCTGGCCGCCACCGCTCTCCAGCTTGCCTTCGGCCCCAACTCGACAATCCCCAACGTCGGCGCCTCCGGCGCCATCGCCGCGGTCCTCGGGGCGTACCTCGTGCTGTTCCCCCGAGCGCGCGTGTACACGCTCGTGTTCTTCTTCTTCATCACGGCCATCGAGCTTCCGGCCGTCGCCGTCCTGGGGCTCTGGTTCGTCCTGCAGCTGTTCAGCGGGGTGGGAAGTATCGGCGCCGATGTGAACAGCGGCGGCGTGGCCTACTGGGCGCACGTGGGCGGGTTCGCATTCGGCGCGGCCATCACCTGGCTGTTCTTCCGGGGACGAGGCGACCGGCAAGTCCAGCGGGAGGTCCCGGGCCGGCCGGACTTCTTCTAGGGGCTGGTCACCCGAATCGCGTCGTCGACCAGAAGGGCCCTCACGTCGGGCGCCACATACGTGGGTCGGTAGGGGGAGGCATTCAACTCGTCCTCGGTGGACACGCCGCTCAGGACGAGCAACGTATCCCAGCCCAGGGCCGCCGCCCCAGCGATGTCCGTGTCCAGCCGATCCCCGATCACGAGCGGGTTCCGCCCACCCGCCCGGCGGAGGGCGGCGTGGAACAGGGGAGCGTGGGGCTTGCCCACCACCTCGGCCTCGACCCCGGTCGCCGTGGTGATCGCCGCGACGAGGGCCCCGGCGCCCGGCCACAGCTCTCCGCCGGTCGCCGGGAACGTGGGATCCGCGTTCGTTGCCACGAACGAGGCGCCGCGATGCACGAGGATGCACGCGGTTCGCAATCGCGCGTACGTGAGATCGTCATCGATGCCCACGACCACCAGGTCGACCGCCTCCGCCTCGCCATCCACCACCCGCAGGCCGGCGTCCCTGAGCGCGCCGACGACGCCGTCGCCGCCCATCACGAAGGCCGTCCCGCCCCCTCGCAGGGCGAGAAGGTCCGCGGTGGCGGTGGCCGACGTGACGACTTCGGCTGGGGTCGAGTGCACCCCCATCGCGCCGAGCTTGGCGCTGACCTGCTCGGGCGTCCGCGAGGAGTTGTTCGTCAGGAAGACGATGCGGGCTCCAGCCTCGCGCAGGGCGGTCATGGTCTCCGGCGCGCCCGGGATGGGCTCATCACCTCGGTAGAGGACGCCGTCCAGGTCGAACAGGAGGGCGTCGTACCGACCCGCCAACATCAGCCGGCCAGCCGGCGGAGGGCTCGCTCGTAGTGCTCGACCCCCGGACGCATGGCGATGGCCAGCTTGACGTGGCCGAGGGCCCGGGCCCGCTCGCCCGTCCGCTCGCACGCGAGAGCGAGCGCGAAGTGGGCCCAGTCGTCCGAGGGGTTGATGTCGACGGCCTTCGCGAACTCGCGCCGGGCCCGGGCCATCCGCCCGGTCATGAACAATGCCCGGCCCAGGGCCGAGCGGATCGAGCCCTTGTCCGGCTCGATGAGCTTGGCCATGGATAGCATCATCACCGCCTGGTGGGGATGGCCCTCATCCAGGAAACGCACGCCCTTGGAGAACAGGTCGTACGCACTCTCGCGCTCCAGCCGTTTGCTATACACAGTGTCGCCGTGCCTCAGATCTCACCGTTCGTCGGCCTGCTCTTCGATCGGTCCCGGGTCGGACCGCTGGAGGGGGTCACCACCCCGCCCTACGACACCGTCTCGCCCGAGGACCAGGACCGGTACCTGCAGGCGAGCCCCCACAACGTCATCCGGCTCGACCTCGGCGAGGACCGTCCAGGAGACGACGGGACCCGCAGCAAGTATAGGCGGGCCTCCGAGCAACTCCGCGAGTGGCGTGCGCAAGGCATCCTGGTCCCAACACCCCGACCGGCCTACTTCCCCTACGAGATGCGGTTCACTCTCCGCGGCCGTCATCGACGGATCCGCGGGGTGATCGGTGCCGTGGAGCTGGAGGACTGGGGAGGCTCCATCGTCCCGCACGAGCGTACGGCGCAAGGACCGGTGGAGGATCGTCTCCGGCTCATCAGGGAGATCCGCGTGAATCTCTCGTGCATCCACGTCGTGTTCTTCGAACCGTCGCCAGCGCTGGCGGCACTGCTTGAACGAGTGGGGAGGACCGAGCCACTCGCGGAGGCAGTCGATGAGGAAGGGGTCACGCATCGCCTGTGGATGGCCGACGACGAGGAAGGCGTGGGGAATTCCCTGGCAGGAGAAACGGTGCTGATCGCCGACGGTCACCACCGCTACGCCATGGCCCTGGCCTATCGGGACGAGATGCGCGCCGCCAAGGGGCCGGGACCGTGGGACAGAACCATGATGCTGCTCATGGACGCCGCCGCGGAGGATCCGCCGGTCCTCCCGTACCACCGCATCGTGCGCGGTCACGCTCCACCCGTGGACGGGACCCGGGTTCGGGACCTCCAGGAGGTACTGGACCAGGTCGACGACGAGGGCCTGGTGTTCGGCGCGGCAACGATGGAACGTGGCGAGCTCCTCCATCGGGTGGCCCACCTGGAGGGCGAGCCGCCCACGGTGTCGGCCCTGCACCGCCGGCTGCTCGGCGGGAGAGACGACGACCTTGCATTCACGCCCGACGCGGTGCGGGCGGAGGACGCTGTGCGGTTGGGCCAGGCCGAGGCCGCGCTGTTCCTCCCGCCCACCACGGCCGCCCGGATCCGAGCGGTGATCCACCGGCGCGAGCAGCTGCCCCAGAAGTCCACGTTCTTCTGGCCCAAGCCTCGTACCGGGATGATCATCCAACCCCTCGATGGTCACCTTGCAAGCTGGCCGTAGACCAGGACGTCGTCGCCCTTGGTGATGCCTTTGACCGCGCGCTTGCCCACGGTCTTGTGCCACACGGCGACCGGGAGGGGGAGGAGGCGCTTGCCGGCCTCCGGAACGGAGAGCCGGAGCTCGGTGAGCCCAGATACCCTCAAGTGCATATGAGCCTGGAATTAGGCCCGGCCTCGAGCTTCCTCTATAGGGAGCTTCGCCCGGCGGGCTGACCCCGGGTTGGGTAGCACTTTCACCTGGACGCGGGGCCCCCTCCACCTCTGGCCTTCGGCGAACCGTCTCCCCCACGCCGCATGTTTGACGTACCCCTAGAGCGAGGCAAGCACGCTACCTCAGGCGCAACCGGAGTTGGAGTTCGTTGCCGATGTACCGTTGAAAAAGTGTGCACTTACACCTGTCGTACTTATGGACTTGATATAACCCCAAGCACGAAAATCTGCGCTTCCAAGGCCCCCGATACAAGGGTATGAACCGGTGAAGATAAG
>DASSSA010000139.1:0-7871 GCA_035701505.1 Actinomycetota bacterium | reverse complement strand
CGGTGTCGATCGTCACGGCAACCACCTGGCTGACGTGGATGGGATCGACCCTCGCTTCGACCAGGGTGCAGATCGTCACCGGCATCTCCCGCGCGACTGCGACGACGGCGTCCACGGTTGCAGCTCGTTCGATCGCGCTCTTGAGAGTGAATGGGTTCTTCTGCTCCATCCCGAGCAGATCCGTGTCGGTCACGACGCCGAGCACTTGCTTGTTGCCATCGACCACAGGGAGGTGATGAACCCCGAACTCGAGCATCCTGATCACGACCTCCGAGACCAGTGCATCTGCCTTGATGGTGTGCGCGGGATGCGACATGATCTCCCCCACGATCGTGTCGGGGCCTCGCCCTTGCGCCAGGACTCGAGTCCGAAGGTCACGATCGGTGACGATCCCCCAGGCCGGCGATCTCGGGATCAGGAGCGAGGACACACGTTGACCGGCCATGATCTCGGCCGCCTCCCTCACGGTAGCCGTGGCAGAGCAGGTCACCGGGGGCCGTCGGATGAGCGATCCGACCGTGGCGGTCCCGGGATCGATCCGAGCCATCTCCTCACCTTCGACCGCCCGGATCTCTCTGCGACGGAGCGTGGCCGAGAGGAACGCGAGGCCCCGGCGGGTCCCGAGGACCTCGGGGGCCAGGTCGCCCTCGATCAGGTAGCACAGCGTGTCCTCCAGGGCTCGAACGGTGAAGGAGGGACCTAGCGCTGACAAGAGCGAGAACTGGCCGAACACCTCGCCTTCGGTGAGCAGGTCCAGGACCAGGGTCCCGTCGAGGATCTCCACCGCGCCGGTCCGGATAACGTAAAGGTAGTGGGAGGGTTCGCCCGATTGCCGGAGGATCACCGTTCCGGCCTCGAAGAGCTCGATCTGGATGTTGCGAGCGACTCGGTCGAGGGTCTCCTCGTCGAGGTCGTCGAACGGTGGGTATTTCCTGAGGAACGTCGGGATGTCCACGCCCAGCGAGTGTATGGACCCGTCCCCCCTGGCAGTCAAGGCGGATACGCAACCCCTTAGCGCAGGCGCACCCCGAACGCCGTTTCCAGCCTGCGGATCGTCGTTTCCGCCGCTCGGTGAAGCAGGGCGACCATGCCGGCAGCGCGGGCTCCCCGGACGTTGTCCGCCATGTCATCGACGAACAGGCATGCCTTCGCCGGAAGCCCGATTCTCTCCGCAGCGAGCACATAGATTCCCTGCTCGGGCTTCCGCAGCCCAACGTCCCGGGAGATCAGGATCGCGTCGAACAGGTCGGCCTGTCGTCGCTGGTCGTCGCCGGCGCCCCAGCTGTTCGAGAGGAGGACCGCCCGGATGCCGGTCGAACGCGCCAAGCGCACGGCGCGGAGCATCCGGTCGTCCGGGCGGACCCGGGCGAACAGCCGGGCCGTGAGCCCGATCGGATCGAGAGGCTCCTCCAGGCCGGGCGAGAGCTCTGCGGCGAGCCATCGCTCGAACTCCGGCTCCATCACCCGGCCACGTTCAAGCTCGGCGATCATCCCATCCGGCTCGACTCCGGTGTACGCGCGCGCGATGAGGGAGCTGAGCCGGCGTGGGTCAACCCCCGTCTGGCGGCAGAAGGCGGCGAAAGACTCGCTCTCCGAGGTGGTCAGAACACCCCCGTAATCGAGGAGGAGGCCCTGCGGTCTCACGGCTTCGCCCGAGCTCTCCGGCCGACGCCGGATGCCCTTACGGAGACACATCAGGACCCTCACACCTGCTCGAAGGGACGGTCCGAGAGGAGACGCCGGACGAATACCCGGGTGGCGGCGAACGGCGCGAGGGGCACGGGAGGTTGCTCGCCGGTCGCGAGTGCAGTCAGGATCAGTCCGATCAGAGGAGTGAACTTGAATCCGTGACCGCTGCAAGGGGACCCGACGACGATCGGCCCCACGCGGTCCAGCACGAACTCGCCGTCGGGTGTGTTCGTGTAGAGGCAAGTGTCCGGCCTTCGGGCCGGGACGGGCTCTGCGAACCGTTCTTCCGCCCACGCGTCCGCGCGAGCCAGCCTCTCGGGATCGGGATCGAAGGACCGGGTCTCCGCGCTCACGTCCGGCCCCGATCCGTCCAGGCCGATCTTCAGGGTACCTGGCTCCTCGGGATGGGGAACGGCGTACGCCACATGCACCGACCCGCCTTTCCCGTCTTCGATCGGTGGCCCCGTCCAGTCGACCACGGTGGGAAGGGCCGACGGTTGTGCGATGCGGTAGTACGACACTTGCTCCAAGCTTGGCGTGAGAGGCAAGCGGATGCCGGCCTCGGCGAGGAGAGGCCCCGCCCACGACCCCGCCGTCACGATAGCCACAGGGGCGCGAAAGGTCTCGTGGGCGGTGAGCACCCTCGCCCCGTCCGAGGATGCTTCGAGTCGCTCCACCCTCGTTTGCTGCAGCAAGGTCCCTCCGGCCTGTACGAAGAGCCGGACCTGGGCAAGGACGGTCCTCTCCGCATAGCAGACGCCGCCTTCCTCGTCCACGAGAAGTTCCATACCCGGCGGGAGCCTCAGCCCCGGCCACCGCTCGGTGGCTGCTTCTTGGGCGATGTATCGAACTCGTTCTCCGGCGGCCCCCATGGCGGTCGCGAATCTCCCGGCCCCTCCGCCGATGTAGATGCCTCCGGTCGTGACGAGGAGCGGCTCGCCTGCCGCGTCTTCCAACTCCCGCCAGGCCTCCACCGCGATGCGAGCCATGCGAACGTAGTCGGGATGGTCGTAAGCGATACGGAATACCCTCGTAGGACCACCAGAGCTCCCACGGCTGTGGCCGACATCGAAGCGCTCGAGGAGGAGCGTCGCGCGACCGCGTTCCGCAAGTACCCGAGCGGCAGCGGTTCCCATCGCACCACCTCCCACCACGATGACGTCGAAATCCCCTTGCATGGGCTGTGAGCCTACTTTTTCCACTCCAGGTGAAGACAGGGAACATCCTTGGGGTGGTCCTCGCCGGCCCTCGTCGGCATGCTCGTCGAGGCCGCCAGTCGCTGACAAGCGTCACCTCCCGTGCCTCGCTTACGCTCGGAGCGGCGCCGTGTGTTGAACTTGGGCATCAGCATCTGCCGCCGTGGTGTGATCACTCGCGTTCGCGCCACGCATCGAGGAGCTCGCGTTCGGCTTCGGGCGTGATGCCGGCGCCCATCGGCCAGGTCTGTCCTCGCGTGCGGTCCCAGGCCAGCGTGTCGGCGATCGTCTCGGCGAGGGGGCGGAACCGGAGCTCCGCGCCGAGCGCCTTTGATACGTCGAACGCGGAGAACCCCGTCACCTCCGGGTACCAGTACGGCAGCTGTTCCCAACCGTGCTCGCCTTCCTCGTGCAGACGGCGTTGGCGGAGGAAGTCCTGGCCGACCCAGATCGTCTCGGTGTCCGCATCCCCGGCGGCCACGCAGGCTTCGAGTATCTCGCGCATCGTGAGGACGCCCTCCGGGCCCGTGACGTTGAACACGTCGCTGGTGCCGGCTTCGGCGTGGTGGACCACGAACGCCGCCAGGTCCCGCACGTCCACGAGCTGCACGCGAAGGTCCGGCGGCTCCGGCGCGAGCATCTCCCCGCCCATCGCGGCCCGCCGCACCCAGTACGGAAACCGATCGATCGGATCGTGCGGCCCGACGATGAACCCCGGACGAACGATGAGCGCCCTCCCGGGGAAGGCGCCCTGCACCTCTAGCTCGCACGCGACCTTCAGGGGGCCGTAGCTCTCTCCGGTGATCTCCTCGGTGTCGGGGAATGGCGGGCCATGGCCGGGAGTTGCCTCGGTGGCGCCGGGAGCGACCTCGTCGGGATAGACCGACAGCGAGGACACGAACGTGTAATGGCCCGCTGCGTTGCGCAACAGCCGCGCCGACTCGCGCACGACACGGGGGACGTAGCCGCAGGTGTCCAGGGCGGCGTCCCAGGTGCGACCCTTCAAGGGCACAAGGCCACCGTCGCGATCGCCGTGCAGGTGCTCGACGTCGGGGAAGCCCTCACCAGGCTCCGACTCGCCCCGGTGGAATACCGTGACCTCGTGGCCGCGCTCGACGGCCCGCTTGACCGCATGTCGCCCAACGAAGTGCGTTCCGCCGATCACTAGCAGCTTCATGCGCTCACGCACGTCCCATAACGAGCTCGGTTCCGCCCACGACCACGCCCCATCGCGAGGGGACCTTACACGTGCCCCCCAAAATGACGGCAGGCGTCGAGGCCCAGCCTGGAGGTCGCCTGCCCGAACGAGGCTGTGTAAGACCGGCCGCCTGAATGACTGGGCCGCCATGGAATGCCCTTAGCCTGGGGAAGCCACCCCGACCCGCTGGTGCGTTGATCGGCATGAGGAGAGATCGGGAGATAGACCCCACAATTTCCTCCCGCTATGACTTCACCTAGCACGTCAAGCCCCACGAGCGGACGCCACCCAGCCACGCCTCCAGGCTTGCTGGTGTTCGTACGCTGTTACCTTCGTCTGCGCTTGTTCTGCGGAGGCCTGAGCATCAGGGTCCGGAGTCGACTGATTCGTTCTGCGAACGAACGGAATACCATCGAGCTATGCGGGTCCAGGTCGGAGACGTTCACCTCTATTTCGACGTCGCTGGAATGGGACTGGTCCCGGAAGGGCGGACGATGCAGGAACGACCGGTCATGGTCTGCCTTCACGGCGGTCCCGGATTCGACCACTCGACCCTCAAGACATCTCTGACTCCGCTCGCGGACGTCGCTCAGCTGGTGTTCCCCGACCAGCGAGGGGCGGGCCGCAGCGACCGGGGCACTTCAGACCGGTGGACCCTTGATTGGTGGATCGAAGACGTACCCGCCTTCTGCAATGCACTGGGGATCGAGCGGCCGATCCTGCTCGGTCAATCCTTTGGAGGCATCGTGGCTCTTGGTGTGGCTGCCCGCCACCCCGAGCTCCCGGTAAAGCTGATCGTCTCGAGCAGCGCCGCCCGAATCCGTCTGGACCGGGCGCTCGCGATGTTCCAACGCCTTGGCGGTGCGGCAGCAAGAGAGGTGGCAGCGCACTTCTTCGAGAGCCCGACGCAAGAGAGCCTCGCCAGCTACCGAGGGACATGCCTTCCGTTGTACAACCCGAGTCCCGCGGATCCGGACGTCTTCGCTCGCGCGATATTGCGCGAGGATCTGGCCCTCCACTTCTGGGGAGACGAGATCAAGCGCTTCAACATGTTCCCTGAGGTGGGGGCGATTCGTTGTCCGACGCTGATCCTTGCCGGTGAACTCGACCCAATCACCACCATCCCAGACCACGAGGAGCTGGCAGCGGCGATCTCTGGGTCGCGACTCGAAGTCTTTCCGGACGCGGGCCATGGCGTCTTCCGCGACAAGCCTGAAGAGTCCCTCGCCGTGATCCGCAACTTCATCCTTGAATCAGCCCCCGAAACATGACCTATGCACCAGTTCGGGATCCCAAAGGATGCGGCGGGCACCTCGAGGTCGCTTACACTTGCATCGATGAGATCTTTGGATCCGCCACTCGGGACGCTCTCACCCCTTCGGGCAGGGGCTCTTGTGGAGTTATCAGCTGTCCGGGCGGTGTGCAACCGGGGCGGAGCACGTTTCCGCAGGTCAACGAGCGCCGGTAGCTCAGTGGACAGAGCGGCTGCCTTCTAAGCAGCGGGTCGCAGGTTCGAGTCCTGCCCGGCGCACCAAGGGAACTAGGCGCAATCTGGTTACAACCAAGCAACCGCTTCCTCACCAATCCGATCGAATCTCGGTCAAGAGCGACCAGCGGAAGCGCCTTCCTTCGCCTTCAGGACACGCTTTTCGGTCCCTAGCGCAAGCCCCCTAGGGCCTCAACAACTGCGGCACGGGGTGACGCACTTGCAATCGCGGTAGGCCAGATCAGGACAGCATCATCGCGCTCCTCCACCCGCAGCGCGTTGCAGAACCCGTTGCCCTCCTCGTCCGTCACGGTCACCACGGGGGTCTCCGCGGGGAACCGCTCTAGCTCCTCGCGCAGCCGCGCGACGTCCATTGACTCAGCGGTCATGGCCTGCTCCTCTCTCCAGATACGCCAAAGCGTAACTCCATACCAAGGGCTGCGCATGGCTCAGGCACATCTTGACCCAGTTTCCGGATGGCCTGAGAGAATAGGCGCGCTCGCTCGGGCGTGTCAGTCTCGTCACGAACTGACATCGGCCAAGCGGTCGGCCGTATGCGACGCTACGGATCGGTTGAGAGCGTCGCACGAACGAGCCGCAATGCCATGGGACGTCCTACAAGGTGGATTCTCGCACGGTAAGGTGCCCCTTCTGCGACCCTCTATCCGGCAAGGAGGGGAGACTGCGAGTAAGGTCGGACCTGTGCCAGGAGAGAATGGTCGTAGCCAGATTGGGTGCGGTCGAGTATCTGAATGTGTGCGTTGTGGCGCTTGAACGGCAGGCGACGCGCCTCCAATCGGCGAAGCCCCCAAACGCGACCGGAACGGATCCCTTCCACGAGCTCGCTCCAGAGGTTTGGATTGCCGTGGTCGCTCTTTACCAATCCTTCAGAGCACTGGACTTGGCGGCGAAGACGTCAGCACTACACCGCGGCGAAATACGAACCCTCACGAGGAAGGTCCCAACCGAACATCAATCAGGCGCATTCGCGATGTCTACGAGCACTTCGACGATTACTTCCAATTCAAGGGGAAACTGCAGATGGACGAAGTCGAACGCCCGGATATGCATCTGCCCCAAGTAGGCGTAGAGAGTGGTTCAGGCGGGGTTACTGGTATCGACGTAGCAATCGGTGACAAATGGGTTGATGTGTTCGGCACGATCCAGGTAATGATTCCGACCTTAAGGAACGCGCTCGCTCGAGAGTGAGAACGTCAGCCCTCCCTCGACCTGAGGGGCGCGCCGTTTCGAAGGGCCTTTCACAACGCAAGCTACCAGGGTGTGTCTAGGACTGCCGTTTGGGAGGGCTCTACCTCCTAACCATCAAACACCTGGTGGGCAGGCTAGGGCGGCGAGCCCGGCATCGGCAAACGTACCCGGCCCAGAGGCAAGTAGTGACCTGCTCGCAATGACATGTGCCCGCAGGGCCCCGACGACCGTTGTCGGCGGCTCCAGGTGGTGGGGGGCAGCTACAGGTCGAAGGCCATATAACCGATAGAACAGGATTCCCGTGCCGGATATGATCTGCGGAGAGACGTGGTGCGGTCAGGATCACCCAGCCGACTACCCAGACTCTTCGTCTTCGGCGTTTGGTCGGTTACGATCGTTGGGTTCCTGCTCCTCTGGTTCTCGGGCCCGCTCTTCGGGTGTGAGTCGCGCTGTGTTGACGGTCCTGGCTATGCGGCTCTGGGGGTCCTCGAACTCGGAATCGTCGTGCTCATGGTGGCAAAGCTCTCCTGGATCGTGCGAGCTCGGCTCGTGCAGGCGAATGGCCCTCCTTCCGACATGGGAGCTCTCCGCCCCGTCTTCGTGTGGGCCTTGGCGCTGATCGCCCTGCCCATACTTCTTCTCTTCGGCGTCGGCTTTGTAACAGACATCGAAGGACCGTGGCGGATCGCGATGGCGCCTGCGTACGTCGTCGGGGCATACGTGGCTCCAGCAATCTTCGTACGGAGAGCAGTACGCCAAGGTGTGTCCGGAGCCAAAGCAGTTGCCGCTGCGCTCGGAATAGGCTCACTTGTCCTTCTGCTCGACTTGGTCGTGTCAGCGGGCGACGGTGCTCTCGGATCTTTGCTGATGACGGCCGTGGCTGGAGGCGCTCTCGTTTGGGCTCTCAAATGGCACCCTCGTCGCCTAGCAATCCCACCGCGTCCAGACATCCAGTAGCGATTTACTTCGGGGGTTGCGCGTGCTGAAGGCAGGGTGCTGTTTCGAATCCCCCAGGGCACCAAGGAGACCAGCGATTTCGAGAGCGTCACGCGGTTCTCTTGTTGACGCCTCAGAACTTGGGCCAGGGTTGGCC
>DASSSA010000138.1:0-53164 GCA_035701505.1 Actinomycetota bacterium | reverse complement strand
ACCGTGAGGAGTCGCCTGATCGGAATCGTGGCCGCGCTGGCCGTCTTCGGGCTGATCGTGGCCGCGTGCGGCGAGGAAGAGACGCCCGGCGGAGGCGGAACCACGACCGCGACCGGGCCCGCGTTCGAGGACGAGCTCGCTGAGCCCGGTGTGCTCAAGGTCGGGTCGTGTCTGGATTACCCGCCGTTCGAGTCCGTCAAGGCCGGGAAGGAGACGGGCTTCGACGTGGAGCTGACCGAGGCCATCGCGGCCAAGCTCGGGCTTCAGGTCGAATGGGTGAAAGCGAACTTCGACACCATCTTCACTGCGGTCGCCGGCCAGAACCATCCCTTCGATATGGTCGCCGCCGCCGTGACCGCCACGGGCGACACCGGCGCGGAACGAGCCCAGGTCGTCGACTTCTCGAGCTTCTACTACAACTCCCGGCAATCGCTCTCCGTCAACGTGGACAAGACGCCCGACCTGACGTCAACGGACCAGTTGGGCCAGGGCGACACCGTCGGCGTCCAGAAGGGCACCACCGGGAAGATCTGGGCCGAGGAGAACCTCGTCCCACAGGGGGTCGAACTCAAGACCTACACGGCGGCGCCCGACGCGTTCCGCGACCTCCAAGCGGGCACGATCGCCGGGGTCATCAACGACGAGCCGTCATCGGCCGAGATCGTGAAGGAGTTCCCGGGCACCGAGGTCGTGCAGCCCATCGACACGAACGAGAAGTACGCGTTCGCGTTCGCGAGGTATACACCGAACCTGGTCACGGCCGCTAACGAGGCGTTGCAGGAGGTCATCGACGACGGGACCTACGCGACCATCTTCGGGAAGTACTTCCCCGGTGTGGAGGTGCCCGAGGAGTTCCAGCCCACAACCTAAACGTCCGCCGAAGCCCACCGAGGCCCGCGCCGCCGTTGGGCGCGGGCCTCGGGTTTCTCCAAAGGAGGAGGATCGATGGCCGTAGCAGCCGAGGCGGCGACCGCGATTCGAGAATCGCCGCCGGACGTGATGGGTCCTTCCGCTCCCGTGCCACGGGCGATCTTCTGGTCCGGGGTCGCCGCGCTCGTGGTCGTCGGTGGTGGCGTGGTGGTCATAGAGCTGTACTACGCCGTCCAGGGCGGGGCCCTGACCCCGTCTTGCGTCGAAGGTGGCATCACCGCGAAGCTGTTCGGGGCTCGCGGCGTCTGCAACATCGTCACCGCGCTGAACGCTCCGACGACCTCGTTCCTTCTGTACCTGGGGATGGCGCTCGGTGCCGCGGCCATAGCCGGGGGATCGGTGCTCTACGGCCGGCAGGACACCAGACGGAAGAAGGAGCACTGCGTCACGGGAGCAATCGTGGGGGTGCAAGCGGTCGTGCTGGGGGCGTTCCTCCTGTGGTTCCGGGCCAGCGACCCCTACACGTTCGCCTTTCAGTTCCTGAACTTCGAACGGATCGAGGGGTACTGGGGTGGGTTCCTCCGTGCCGCCGAGAACACCCTGATCCTGGCATTCGCCGGGGAGCTCGGGGGGATCGTGGTGGGCCTCGTCCTGTCCCTCCTGGCCCTATCGACGCGGCGAGCGGTCCGAGCCCCGGCCCGGGCGTACATCAACTTCTTTCGTGGAACCCCCCTGATCTGGCAGATCTCGTTCTTCTACTTCGGGCTCAACCTGGGGCTCGGTCTCGGCCTGTCCGGCTATGTGTCCGCCATCCTGATCTTCACCCTGAACACCGGAGCGTACGCGGCTGAGGTCTTCAGGGCGGGCATCCAATCGATCGAGCGAGGCCAGATGGAGGCGGCGCGATCGCTGGGCATGTCGTACCCCAGCGCGCTTCGCTACGCCATCGTCCCTCAGGCCGTCCGCCGCGTGATCCCGCCGCTCATGAACGAGTTCGTCATCCTGATCAAGGACACCTCGCTCATCATCGTCCTCGGGCTGACCCAGACCCAGCTGGACCTGTACAACTACGCCCGTGAGGGGTACTCGGCCACCTACAACGCGACCTTCTTCGTGGTGGTCGCCTTGGGGTACCTCGCCGTGACCCTGCCGCTGATCCGTCTGGTGAACATGGCGGAGAGGAAGCTGCGGAGCGGCCTGGTAAGCATCGCGGGGGCGCCGACATGATGAACGCGGAGAACAAGGCGGTGGTTCGCCTGGAGGGCATCCACAAGTGGTTCGGGGACCATCACGTCCTCAAGGGCATCGATCTCGAGCTGGACGCCGGCGAGGTGCAGGTGGTGATCGGACCATCGGGTTCGGGCAAGTCCACCCTGCTTCGATGCGTGAACCTGCTGGAGATCCCGAGCGAGGGCCACGTGTGGTTCGAGGGCCGCGACATCACCGACATCAGGACGGACCTGAACGCCGTTCGCACGCGCATGGGCATCGTGTTCCAGGCCTTCAATCTGTTCCCGCACATGACCGCCCTCCGGAACATCACCGTGGCCCTGCAGAAGGTGCTGAAGGTGGACGGGAAGGAGGCCAGGGATCGGGCCCTGGAGCAGCTCACGCGGGTGGGGCTGGCCGGGAAGGCCGAGGCCTACCCCGGCCAGCTCTCCGGCGGTCAGCAGCAGCGCGTTGCCATCGCCCGCGCCCTGGCCATGAGGCCGACGCTGATGCTGTTCGACGAGGTGACCTCGGCCCTGGACCCGGAGCTCGTCGGCGAGGTGCTGGACGTCATGAGGCAGCTCGCCGAGGAAGGCATGACCATGATGGTGGTCACCCACGAGATGGGGTTCGCCAGGGAGGTGGGGACCTGGCTGATCTTCACCGACGACGGCACGGTCGTGGAGCGGGGCAAGCCCAAGGAGGTCTTCGCCAACCCCCAGACCGAGCGACTGCAGCAGTTCCTGGCCAAAGTGCTGTGAGGTCCCCGTGAACTCGGTCCGGGTCCGCGGATTCCTAACGGTAGCCGCCGTGGCCGTGGTGATCCTCTCGCCGGCCGTGTGGAGGACGACGGCCCGTCCCACGTACGTGGTCACGGCCATCGACTACCACTTCCACGACGCGCACCCCACGACCCCCATCGCCCCGGGGCGAGACCTCGTGGTGAAGAACGTCGGGCGAAACGTCCACAACGTCACGATCCCCGGGACGACCTACTCGCAGGATGTACCGCCCGGCGACCAGTTGGTGATCCGCGACATCGCCGCGTTCCTGAGAGGGCCGGGCGAGTATCCGTTCTTCTGTCGATTCCATCAGTCGCTCCGGATGACCGGAGTCATCGTCATCGCTCGATGACGGAGCGCAGGGCGATGGGATAAGAGGATCGGAAACAAAGACGGGTCGAGGAACCTTTGGAGCCGCTCACGCCTTCCCCATACGCGAGCGTTGTCTACTCGGTTCCTCGACCCGTCAAATGCTGGCCCCAAGCGACCCGGGCTCCCGGTCGACCGTCCCGCCTTCCGGAAGGAAACCCCTCGGGAACTCGCGCCCCTTCGGTAAATCTCTCTCCCGGAGGCGCTTCCGGCCTCCCGGTCCCAGCGGCCGCTCGGGACCGGAGCGAAATCTAGCGAGGCGCCTGTGACCTGTCAACGCGAAACGACTACTTGCACTGCAACGGGTTCGAAACAACCACGCTGGTAGCGAGGCGGTTCGTTCCCCGGAAGAAAGAGTGACAACGATCGACGATCCGTCGTCACTCAATCGACGCGACTCAGGCCCCCGCCGCGATCAGGACGAGTTCGGTCCCGAGTCCCAACACGAATCCGGCGAGCACGCCCCACAACGTGATCTCCCAGGACAACCGACGACCCGCGCTGAACAGCTCGCCGACGACGTACAGGATCGCCCCGGCGGCCAGCGCGAGGAACGCCACGAAGACGAGGTCCGAGTGGAACATCGTTCCAACCACCGTCCCTAGGAACGTCGGCCCGCCTCCGACGATGCCGGCCAGGACCAGCCAACCCCACGAGGCGCGCTCGCCAGCGGCGGCCAGCGGCCCCACGATCCCGAACCCCTCGGTCCCGTTGTGCAGTGCGAAGCCGATCACCAGCAGAAGGGCCAGCGACACCTCGCCGGCCGTCGCGGCCTGGCCGATGGCCAGCCCCTCCGAGAAGTTGTGGAGACCGATCCCGATGGCGATCGACATGCCAACGCGCAAGGCCTCTCTTCGGACCTCGGTCTCCGCCAACGCCATGGCCCCAGGGCCGAGACTGGCGCCCGGCCGGCGCCGCCAGGCCTTGCTCGCGTACAACAGGCCGAGGAGCCCAACCCCGAATCCGGCCCCGTACAGGAGCCCGACAGCCAGGAGGTGGGCCCACGCGCCCTCGTGGACGGCATCCTCCAAGGGTTCCGTGGCGTGCTCGAGGATGTCGAACAGAAGGAAGATCAGGATCCCAGCGGAGACCCCGTTGAGGAAGGTCTTCAGCGCCTTGCTCTGGTGCCGGACTCGGCCCATGGGGAGTCCGAGGAAGATGGTGAACCCGGCGACCGCACCCAGGGTGATCGTCTCCAGCACGCTCACGTCTTCGAGATCTCCTCGCTACTCGGGCCGATGAACGGGTGAATCCTACTGGCCCGGTCGGATTCTACCCAGACTCGTTGGGTGCCGAAGGAGCGTGCGTCGATCGACGCAGGGGCCGTCGGAGGGCGCGTCTACAATCCCCTCGGTGGCCAGCGGCGTGAGCGATCCCCCCAAGCGACTCTTCCTCCTGGACGGGCACAGCCTGTCGTACCGGGCCTTCTTCGCCCTACCGCAATCTCTGGCCACCAGCACCGGGCAGGTGACGAACGCCGTCTACGGCTTCACCTCGATGCTCATCAAGCTTCTGGCCGAGGAGCGTCCCGACCTGATCGCGGTGGCGTTCGACATCGGGGCGCCGACGGTTCGACTGGAGAAGTACGCCGAGTACAAGGCGGGCCGGCCGGAAGCCCCCGACGAGTTCCGCCAGCAGCTCGGGCTGATCGTCGAGGTCCTGGAGACCCTCCGGGTGCCGGTGATCGGCGTGGAGGGGCACGAGGCGGACGACGTCATCGCCACCCTCGCGGTCAAGGCCGCGGAGTCGGGGATCGAGGTCGTCATCGTCACCGCCGACCGGGACTTCTTCCAGCTGGTCCGGCCGGGCATCAAGGTGATGTTCAACCGGCGCGGCATCTCCGACATCGCCCTGTACGACGAGGGGGCGGTCCGCGACCGGTTCGGACTGTCGCCGCAGCAATATCTGGACTACGTCGCCCTCAAGGGCGACACATCGGACAACATCCCCGGCGTCCCCGGTGTGGGGGAGAAGACCGCGTCGAAGCTGGTCCAGGACTTCGGCTCGGTGGAGGAGCTCCTGGCCCGGTCCTCGGAGCTGAAGGGAAAGCTCCGGACCTCCATCGATGAGGCCGGGGATCAGCTCCTGCTGAACAAGGACCTGGCTCGGCTCAACACCGACCTGGAGCTGGACCTCAGCCCGAACGAAAGTGTGATGGGCGAGTGGGACATGGATGCGGTGCACCGCCTGTTCACCTCGCTCGAGTTCAGAACGCTGCTCGAACGGCTCGAGGACGTCGGACGCGGCCCCAAGCCCGCGGCCGAACTGGCGGACCTCGATCTGCGGGAAGCCTCTGCCCTGGAGGTCGGCTCGCTCATGACGGACCCGGGGCCGAAAGCCGTTCGTCTCGATCTCGAGGGACGATCGATCAGGGGGGTGGCCGTCTCCCTCGGCGGCGGGCATGCCGCCTACACCGCACTGGACGCGCTCGACCCGGTCGCCCGCGGCCTGTCAAACGCGTCGGCGTTGAAGTGGACGCACGACGCCAAGGACACGGAGGCGGCCGTCATCGCCTCCGGACGCACCGTTGCCGGCGTGGCGTTCGACACCATGCTCGCGGCGCATCTGCTCGATCCAGCCGGCACGACCTTCGACTTGAGCGCCCTGTCGCAGCATTACCTGGGATCGGATCTGTTGGCCGGGCTCGATGCCGAAGCCGAGGGTGAGCTGTTCGGTCAGTCCTGGCGGGTTGTCGCGGCCGAGGCCGCCGCGGTGGCCCTCCTGGCCCCGGCCCTGGCGGAACGGATCGATCGGGCCGGGCTGCGCCGGCTGCTCGACGAGGTGGAGATGCCGCTCTCCACCATCCTCGCTCGGATGCAGGCCCGCGGCGTGGCCCTCGACGTCGACTACCTGGATGCCATGGCGAAGGACGTCCGGGACCGGATGGCCACGTTGCAGGCGGAGATCTACCGGCTCGCGGGAGAGGAGTTCAACCTCAACTCGCCCCCCCAACTCCGGGCCATCCTGTACGACAAACTCGGCCTGTCACCAGGCAAGCGCACGCCGAAGGGGCAGCTCTCCACCGACGCCTCGGTCTTGGAGAAGCTTCGCGATCAGCACCCCATCGTGGATGCCCTTCTCTCGTGGAGAGAGCTCGACAAGCTGAACTCGACGTACCTGGAGGCTCTGCCCCGGCAGGTGGATCCGGTGGACGGGCGCGTGCACACCACGTTCAATCAGACCGGCGCGACCACGGGACGGCTCTCCTCGTCGAACCCCAACCTCCAGAACATCCCGGTCCGAGGGGAGCTGGGGCGACAGATCCGAAGGGCGTTCATCCCCGGCTCGGAGGATCAGCTCCTTCTCGTGGCGGACTACTCGCAGATCGAGCTCCGGATCCTGGCCCACCTGTCCGGCGACGAGGGCTTGAGGTCGGCCTTCGCCGAGGGTCGCGACATCCACGCCGCCACGGCAGCCCGCGTGTTCGGGCTCCCCGAGGACAAGGTGGACGCCCCCCTCCGCAACCGGGCCAAGATGGTGAACTACGGGCTGGCCTACGGGATGAGCGCCTTCGGCCTGGCTCAGCGCCTGGACATCGCCCCCGACGAGGCCCAAGAGATCCTGGACGCCTACTTCGAGACGTTCCCCCAGATCCGGGAGTACCTCGACCGGCAGGTGGCCAGGGCGGCGGCGGAGGGCTTCACCGAGACCATGTTGGGACGGCGGCGGTACATCCCCGAGCTCCAGGCGTCCAACCCGCGGGTGCGGGATCTGGGTCGGCGAATGGCTCTCAACGCGCCGATCCAGGGAAGCGCGGCCGACGTGTTCAAGCTCGGGATGATCAGGGTCGACCGAGCCACCGGCGCCTCGTCCCTCCAGATCCGCATGCTCCTCACCGTGCACGACGAGCTGGTCTTCGAGGTCCTGGCGATGCAGGTGGAGGAGGCCGCGACGCTGGTGAAGAAGGAGATGGAACAGGCCCACGAGCTGTCCGTGCCCCTCAGGGCGGACATCGGTTGGGGCCGCAACTGGGCCGAAGCCGCACCGGCCGGCCACTGAAACGCCGCGCCGCCGGCAACAGATGTCGCGCCCCGTTGACGGGCGTTTGCCCAGGTAGCTACCATTCCCGGGCCGCGAGGCGCGTCCGCATCACCGCAATCCACCCCGCCGCACGTGGGCGCCCCGCGCGCACGAAGGAGGAGATGGTTCACATCGAGACGAGCGAAACCAAGGCCGCGCCCGAGCGCGACCTGACACCCGAAGAGCTGGTCGACGCGGTCGAGGCCAGCCTCCGCGACTTCAAAGACGGTGACATCGTCGACGGAACGGTGGTCAAGATCGACCGAGACGAGGTCCTCCTCGACATCGGCTACAAGTCCGAAGGGGTCATTCCGGCCAAGGAGCTCTCGATCCGCCACGACATCGACCCGAACGAGGTCGTGCACGTCGGGGACAAGATCGAGGCCCTCGTCCTCCAGAAGGAGGACAAGGAAGGCCGGCTCATCCTGTCGAAGAAGCGAGCCCAGTACGAACGGGCGTGGGGTCGGATCGAGGAGGTCATGCAGTCCGGTGGCACGATCAAGGGCCCCGTCATCGAGGTGGTCAAGGGTGGCCTGATCGTCGACATCGGCCTCCGCGGCTTCTTGCCGGCCTCACTGGTCGACCTCCGTCGGGTCCGGGACCTGCATCCGTACGTGGGCCAGGAGATCGAGGCCAAGATCATCGAGCTCGACCGGAACCGCAACAACGTCGTGCTGTCGCGCCGAGCGTTCCTGGAGGAGTCTCAGAGCGAGGGGCGCAAGAAGTTCCTGGAGTCCCTCCAGAAGGGGGAGCGGCGAAAGGGCACCGTGTCCTCCATCGTGAACTTCGGGGCGTTCGTCGACCTGGGCGGAGTAGACGGCCTCGTGCATGTCTCGGAGCTGTCGTGGAAGCACGTGGATCACCCGAGCGAGGTGGTCCAGGTCGGCCAGGAGGTCGAGGTCGAGATCCTCGACGTTGACCTTGAGCGGGAGCGCGTCTCGCTGTCACTGAAGGCCACGCAGGAAGACCCGTGGAAGGAGTTCGAGCGCAAGTACCAGGCCGGCGAGATCATCGAGGGGCAGGTCACGAAGCTCGTGCCTTTCGGTGCCTTCGTCCGTGTCGCGCCCGGCATCGAGGGCCTCGTGCACATCTCCGAGCTCTCCGAGCAGCACGTGGATTCCCCCGAATCCGTGCTGTCCGTCGGTGATCAGGTCCGGGTGAAAGTCATCGAGGTCGACGTGGCCCGCCGCCGCATCAGCCTGTCGATGCGCCAGGTGGGAGGGGCCATGCCCGCCGTGGCGGAGAAGGAGATCGAGGCGGACGAGGAGGAGATCCGACCCGAGGGCACGCCGTCCGCCGGGCCCGAGGCGCCCGCGGTGAGCCAGGAAGCGGCCGTGGATGCATCCGAACCTTCTCTCCAGGTGCCCGATGCCACCGAAGGCGGGGCCGAGGTGGCCGAGGCCCCGAGCGAGGGCCCTGCCCAAGCGGCCGAAGCGCCGGGCGAGGCTGCCCCGGCGGAGGAAGCGGCGGCCGCCGACGAGGACGTCTCGCTTGAGGCCATCCTGGAGGACCTTCGCCGGCGCGAGGGCCGCGCCGAGTAACCGTTCCGATGCTGCTCGTCGGCCTCACCGGCGGGATCGGTACCGGGAAGTCCACGGTGGCACGGATGCTCGAGAAGCGAGGTGCCGTCGTCTTCGACGCCGACATCCTGGCCCGCAAGGCGGTGGCGCAGGGGACCCCCGGGTTCGACGAGGTGGTCGAGCGGTTCGGCCCCAACGTGCTGGCTCCCGGCGGCGGCCTGGACCGGGAGGCGCTGGCCAGCATCGTCTTCTCCGACCCGGCAGCCCGTCGCGATCTGGAGGGCATCGTGCACCCGGAGGTGCGGCGGATGTTCGCCGAGGGGTGCGAGGAATACAGAGACTCGGATCGAGTGGTGGTGTTCAGCGCGCCTCTGCTGGTCGAGACCGGGATGCACACGGCCTTCGACCTCCTCATCGTGGTCTCGGCGCCGGTGGCCACCCAGATCGAGCGGCTGATGCGAGATCGCGGCATGCCGGAACGCGACGTCGAAGCTCGGATCGCCGCACAGCTGCCGCTGGAAGCCAAGGCAGAGGTGGCCGACGTCCTGGTGGACAACGAAGGGACGTTCGAGGACCTCGAGGGCCAGGTCGACCGGGTGTGGCGGGACCTGGACGCCAAGGCCAGGGCCGGGGCAAGGTGAGCCGGGGCCGGTCGCTATCATCGAGCCAGTGAGGTTCGAAGCGGTCTTCTTCGACGCCGGGGAAACGCTGGTCCACCCCCATCCCACGTTCGCTGAACTGTTCTCGCGGATCCTGAAGCGTGAGGGCTTCGACGTGGAGCCCGAGACCATCACGGACCGCATCAACGTGGTGTTCGATCGGTTCCGTGAAGCGGCCAGGACCAAGGAACTGTGGACGACCACCCCCGAGAAGTCTCACCTGTTCTGGCATGACGTCTACGCCATCTTCTTCGCTGAGATCGGGATCCCCGACTCGGACGGCCTGATCGACACGGTGTATCGCGAGTTCACCGACCTGGCCAACTACTCGCTCTTCGACGACGTCGTCCCGGTGTTGGGCAAGCTCCGCGACGCCGGTCTGAAGCTGGGAGTGGTGTCGAACTTCGAGGAATGGCTGGAGCGCCTGCTGGCCCAGCTCGGGGTGACCGGATTCTTCGACGTGCGGGTGATCTCCGGGGTCGAGGGCCTGGAGAAACCGGACCCTCGGATCTTCCAGCTGGCGGTGGAGCGGGCCGACGTGGCCCCGGATCGCTCGGCCTACGTGGGGGACAACCCCGAGTTCGATGTGGACCCGGCCGCTGCGGCCGGCATGTTCCCCGTACTGCTCGACCGGCGGGAGCGGTTCCCCGACGCGCCGGGGGCCCGCATCACGACGCTCGACGAGCTGCCCGCGGTCCTGGGGTTGTGATGGCCGCCGAACGGACCTACTCGGTCGAGGAAGCCGACGCCTCGCTCCCCGAGCTCCGGGTGGTGCTCGAGAGGGTGCGAACGAACCGTCAGGTGATCCTGCGAGCAGCGGAACGGATCCGTGGGCAGGTGGCCGCCGATGGGGGCGGTGCCGAAGGCACGGACTACTGGGAGGCCAGGGCAGCGCTGAAGGCCGACATCGAGGCCCTGGCCGACCGGGACATCCTTCTCCGCAACCCCCAGACCGGCCTGGTCGACTTTCCCGGCGAGCGGGAGGGCCGTCGGATCTTCCTTTGCTGGCGGCTCGGGGAGGATCACGTGGGGCATTGGCACGACCTCGAGTCGGGCTTCGGCGGAAGAAAGCCCCTGTGAGCGAGCCCCCCCGCCGACGTCCCGTGGTCGTGGTGATGGGTGCGACCGTGGACGAGCCACCGCCGGGGATCGACGCGGGGGCGACGTTGGCCGATCTGTCGTTCGCGGCGTCCCCGCCGGCGCTGGCCGAGGCCATCGCCGGTGCGGACGCCGTCTTCGCCTGGCATTCGGTTCCCGAGCTGCTCCCCGAGGTGTGGCCCAAGGCGGAGGGGCTTCGGTGGATCCAGTCGGCCTCCGACGGCGTCGACTGGCTCCTGTTCCCCGACCTGGTGGACAGCGACGTGGTGGTGACGAACGCCCGCGGGATCTTCGATCAGGCGATCGCGGAGTACGTCGTGGGGCTGATGCTGGCTTTCGCCAAGGGCCTGCTCGGGGTGGTCGAGGGCCAACGGCACCGGGAGTGGCGGCACCGGCCGACCGAGATGTTGGCCGGCACGCGGCTGCTGGTCGCCGGGGTCGGGCCCATCGGTAGGGCCATCGGCCGGGCCGGCCGGGATCTGGGGATGCAGGTCCGTGGGGTTGGGCGGAGAGAGAGGTCGGGGGACGACGTCTTCGAGTCGATCGCCGGGACGGAGGGTCTGGCCGGCGCAGCCGGGTGGGCCGACTATGTGATCGATGCGCTGCCGGCAACCCCGGCAACGCGGCACGTTTTCGATGCGTCCGTGTTCGGTTCCATGCGCCGGAGCGCTCGGTTCCTCAACGTGGGCCGGGGCATGACGGTCGTCGAGGAGGCGCTGGTCGATGCCATCCGAGAGGGACGGATCGGCGGCGCCGCCCTCGACGTCTTCGATCGAGAGCCGCTCCCGTCGGACAGCCCGTTCTGGGAATTGCCGAACACTATCGTGTCCCCCCACATGTCCGGCGACTTCGAGGGGTGGCTGGCGGCGGTGGTCCGGCTGTTCGTCGAGAACCTCCGGAGGTTCGCGGCGGGCCGGCCGCTGTTGAACGTGGTGGACAAGCGCGAAGGGTACGTGGTCGAGCCCTTGCCTTGATAGGCTCATCGCCCATGGCGGAGCCGGTCATCCAGGTCCGCGATCTGCGGAAGTCGTACCAGGACGTCGAGGCCGTTCGGGGACTCGACCTCACGGTGGAGAGCGGGGAAGTCTTCGCGTTGCTCGGACCGAACGGGGCCGGGAAGACCACTACCGTGGAGATCCTCGAGGGCTACCGGCAGCGCACGAGCGGAGAGGCCTGGGTGCTCGGGAGGGACCCGGCGAATCTAGACCGGGCGACCAGGGAGCGGATCGGGATCGTCCTCCAGTCGACCGGGGTGGATCCGTTCCTCACGGTCCGGGAGACCATCGACATGTACCGCGGGTACTACCCTCACCCCCGGCCCGTCGACGAGGTCGTCGATGTCGTCGGCCTCTCGGAGAAGCGGGACACCAGGGTGAACAAGCTGTCCGGAGGACAACAGCGCCGCCTCGACGTGGCCATCGCCCTGGCCGGCGATCCCGAGCTCCTGTTCCTCGACGAGCCGACCACGGGCTTCGACCCCAGTGCTCGGCGGCATGCCTGGCAGATCGTCCGCAACCTCATCGCCCTGGGAAAGACGGTCTTCCTGACCACTCACTACATGGACGAGGCCCAGGAGCTGGCGAAGCGGGTCGCGGTGATCGCCAAGGGCGTGATCGTGGCGGAGGGTTCGCCGGCGACGATCGGCGGCCGCGACACCGCCCAAACGGTGATCCGGTTCCGGGTCGACGACCGGGAGGGCATCCCGTCGTTCGGCCACGTCCCGCTCGGTGACGGGACGCTGGAGCTTCGAACCGAACATCCGACCAAGGTGTTGCACGAGCTCACCGCGTGGGCCCTCGACCGCGGCTCCGAACTCGAGGGGCTGGAGGTTCGCCGACCGACGCTCGAGGACATCTACCTCCAGCTGACCGGAGGGGAGGCGGGGACAGAGTGAGCGACGTCGAGCTGGCCCTCCGGCAGGTGCGGTACACGAACAAGGAGTTCTGGCGAAACCCGGGGTCGGCTTTCTTCACCTTCGCCTTCCCCCTGATGTTCCTGGTGATCTTCACCGCCCTCCTTGGAAGTGGCACCGTCGAGGTCGCGCCGGGGGTCATCATCAAGCAATCGACCTACTACGTCGCCGCCATGTCCGCGTTCGCCGTGATCACGGCGGCCTACACGAACATCGCCATCGGCATGGTGTTCCAGCGCGACGCCGGGATCCTCAAACGCACCAAGGGGACGCCCCTGCCCGGGTGGGTCTACCTGGGCGGGCGAGTGCTCCACGTCCTGATCATCGCGGTCCTCTTGGTGCTCATCACGTCCGCCTTCGGCGTCGTCTTCTACAGCGCCGACGTGCCGACCGGGACCCTGCTGCTGAAGTTCGCCGCCGTGGTCGTGGTTGGCTCCATGAGCTTCGCCGCACTGGGTCTGGCGACCACCGCGATCGTCCCCAACGCCGACGCGGCGCCGGCGGTCGTGAACGCGATCATCCTTCCGCTCCTGTTCCTGTCGGGCATTTTCATCCCGTTCGGGGTGGAGACGCCGGAGTGGATCAAGACGGTGGCAAGGATCTTCCCGGTGAAGCACTTCACGGACGCCATGCGGGCCGGGTTCTATGGCGCGCCGCCGTTCCTGTGGCGCGACGTCCTGGTCGTGGGCATCTGGGGACTGGCCGGGCTCATCCTGGCCGTCCGATTCTTCACGTGGGAACCCAAGAAATGAGGTCAGGGATGCGGAAGCTCCTCGCCGGGATCGCCATTGTCGGGCTCCTCGCGGCGTGTGCAGAAGAAAACCCGGTCGTGTCGACCGCAAGTCCCTCCCCAGGCGCGACCGCGGCAGACTGCGCGAAGGGAGTCACGACGTACGTGAGTCCTGGCACGCTCACCGTGGGTACCGATAACCCGGCGTACCCGCCGTACTTCCAGGGCGGGGCGGCCAAGGAATCCGAGTGGAAGCTGAACGACCCTGCGACGGGCAAGGGTTTCGAGAGCGCCGTCGCCTACGCGGTCTCCGGGTCGATGGGATTCTCCCCGGACAACGTGCAGTGGGTCGTGGCCCCGTTCAACCAGACCTATGCCCCGGGGGCCAAGAGCTGGGACTTCGCCATCGAGCAGATCTCCTACTCCACCAAGCGTGCCAGCGCCGTCGATTTCAGCGAGAGCTACTTCGACGTGAATCAGGCCCTCGTCGCTGTGAAGGGGACGCCGATCACGAGTGCGACGAGCCTCGCCGACCTCCAGGGCTACACGCTCGCGGCGCCCACCGGGACGACGAGTTACGAGTACATCGTGGGTGTGATCAAACCGACCAAGGAGCCGGGCGCCTTTAGCACGCTCTCGGACACGGTCGCCGCCATCAACGCCCACCAGGTCGACGGCATCGTGGTGGATCTCCCGACGGCGCTGTACATCGCCGATCCGTTTGTCCAGGAGGTGAAGAACAGCGTGGTGGTGGGCCAATTCCCAACCGTCGGCACGCCAGAGCACTTCGGGATGACCTTCGTGAAGGGCAATCCTCTGGTGGGCTGTGTGAATCAGGCCTTGGCCGAGCTGAAGTCCGACGGCACGCTCCAGGCCATCACCACGAAGTGGCTGTCGGAGAAGACCAACGTGGGCTCGGTGCCCGTCTTCAGTACCTCGTAGCCGGTCGCCATGAGCGCTGGGGGCGGCGGCGCTCCGGAGCTGTATGAGCTCCCTCCCGGTGAACCGGCCCTCCCTGGACGAGGTCCGGGCATCTTGGGCGGGCTTCGGCAGGAGGGGGCCCGGGGCGTCCTGATCGCCGTCGTCAGCACCATCGTGGTGGCGGCAGCCATCGCGTTTGTCGTCACCCGCTCTCCGAACTGGCCCCAGGTCAAGGAAGCGTTCTTCAACGGGGAGGAGTTCAGGAGCTCGTTCCCCGACATCGCGGTCAAGTTCGTCAGGAACGTCGAGTTCTTCATGGTGGCGGAGGTCTTCATCCTGACCTTCGCCCTACTGCTCGCGGTGATGCGGAGCCTGCCCGGACCGGTGTTCTTTCCCATCAGAGCCTTGTCGATCGTCTACACCGACTCTTTCCGGGGGATCCCTACGATCCTGGTCGTCTATCTCCTGGGATTCGGTGTGCCCAGCCTGTCGCTCACCGGCGTCCCCAGATCGGCCACGTTCTGGGCCGTCGTCGCGCTGATCCTGTCCTACTCGGCCTACGTCGCTGAGGTCTACCGTGCGGGGATCGAGTCGGTGCATCCCAGCCAGGCTGCAGCGGCCCGCTCGCTCGGCCTGTCCCGGTGGAAGACGCTGCGGTTCGTGGTCATCCCGCAGGCCGTGCGGCGCGTCGTCCCCCCGTTGCTGAACGACTTCGTCGGGCTCCAGAAGGACACCGCACTGGTGGGGCTTGTGGTGTCCGTCCCCGAAGCATTCAAGGAAGCGCAGATCATCCAGAGCGCCGACTTCAACTTCACCCCTCTCCTGGCCGCGGCTCTGCTGTTCCTGCTGGTGACCATCCCCATGACCCGTCTGGTGGACTGGCTCGTGGCCCGGCAGCGACGTCGGCGGCAGGTGGCAACAGCGCTGTGATTGGACCGAGGGCCGACGGAGAGGCCCTGCGCCTAGAGGGCATCCACAAGTCATTCGGCAGGCTCGAGGTGCTAAAGGGCATCGACATGTACGTCGCGGACCACGAGGTCATCTGCGTGATCGGGGCTTCCGGATCGGGGAAATCCACCATGCTCCGGTGCATCAACCTCCTCGAGCCGGTCGATGCCGGGCGGATCATGGTCCGGGGCGAGGAGATCACGGCACGAGGCGTCGACGTGAACCGCATCCGCCGACACATCGGGATCGTGTTCCAGGCGTTCAACCTGTTCCCTCACATGACCGTGCTTCGGAACATCACGTTGGCTCCCACGGAAGCCCTTGGCCTCTCGAGGACGGAGGCGCAGGCCAGTGCCCTCGAGCTGCTGGAGCGGTTCGACCTGGCCGACAAGAAGGGCGAGTACCCCGATCGGCTGTCCGGCGGACAACAGCAACGCGTGGCAATCGTCCGGGCCCTGGCCATGAGGCCGGACATCATGCTGCTCGACGAGGTCACGAGCGCCCTGGACCCCGAGCTGGTGGCCGAAGTCCTCAACGTGATCCGGGAGCTGGCGGCCGGTCGAATGACCATGGTCATCGCCACGCACGAGATGGGGTTCGCCCGCGACATCGCCACCAGGGTGTGCTTCCTGGATGAGGGTCGGATCCTGGAGGAAGGGCCGCCGGACAGCATCTTCTCCGAGCCGCGCGAGGACCGGACCCGGCGGTTCCTCCAGAGCATCATCGAGGCCGGCCGCATGTAGCCGCCCTTCAGGGGTGTCCGCGAAGACCCCTACAATCGATGCGTGCCCCCGTTCAAGGTCCATGCGGAGTTCGAGCCTGCGGGCGACCAGCCGGCCGCCGTCGAGGGCCTGGCCCAGGGTGTCCTGGCCGGCGAGGACTACCTGACGCTGCTCGGGGCCACCGGGACGGGGAAGACCTTCACCATCGCCCAGGTGATCGAGCAGGTTCAGAAGCCCACCCTGGTGATCGCCCCGAACAAGTCGCTGGGAGCACAGCTGGCCAACGAGTTCCGGGAGTTCTTCCCGGAGAACGCGGTCGAATACTTCGTCAGCTACTACGACTACTACCAGCCCGAGGCCTACGTCCCTCAGACCGACACGTACATCGAGAAGGACTCCTCGATCAACGACGAGATCGATCGACTGCGACACTCGGCCACCAGCGCCCTGCTCACTCGGAAGGACGTCCTGATCGTGGCCTCCGTCTCCTGCATCTACGGCCTTGGCACGCCCGAGGAGTACATGGGTCAGGTCCTGCGGCTCCACCGGGGCGTGGCCATCGACCGGGACTTCGCCATCACCCGGCTGGTCAAGATCATGTACGAGCGGAACCAGGTGAACTTCGTGCGGGGCAAGTTCCGGGTCCAGGGGGACACGATCGAGGTGTTCCCGGCCTACGAGGAGACCGCCGTCCGGGTGGAGTTCTGGGGCGACGACGTGGAGCGGATCACCCGATTCGACCCACTGACCGGGGAGGTCCTGGGGGAGCTGTCCGAGGTGTGGATCTACCCGGCCACCCACTACGTGGCGTCGGACCAGCGGATGCAGCGCGCCATCGCCGGGATCGAGGAGGAACTGAAGGGGCGCCTGGGGCAGCTGGAGTCCCAGGGCAAGCTCCTGGAGGCGGAGCGCCTGCGGATGCGGTCGAACTACGACCTGGAGATGCTCCGGGAGGTGGGGTTCTGCTCGGGGATCGAGAACTACTCCAGGCACATCGACGGCCGACAGCCCGGCGAGGCACCGTACACCCTGCTCGACTACTTTCCCCAGGACTGGCTGTGCGTCATCGACGAGTCCCACGTCACGGTGCCACAGATCCACGGGATGTACGAGGGCGACAAGACTCGCAAGGAGACCCTGGTCGAGTTCGGGTTCCGGCTGCCATCGGCCCTGGATAACCGGCCGCTCCAGTTCGAGGAGTTCGTCGGGAAGGTCCGACAGACGGTGTTCATGTCCGCGACGCCCAGCTCGTACGAGCTCCGGACGTCCAAGCGGGTCGTGCAACAGATCGTCCGGCCGACGGGGCTGATCGATCCGAACGTCGAGATCCGGCCGACCCGGGGGCAGGTGGACGACCTCATCGAGGAGATCAGGAAGCGAGCCGAGGCGGGGCAGCGGGTCCTGGTCACTACGCTGACCAAGAAGATGGCCGAGGACCTCACGGACTACCTGATGGAGATGGGCATCCGGGTCCGCTACCTCCACTCGGAGATCGACACGCTCCATCGGATCGAGATCCTCCGCGATCTCCGCCTGGGAGAGTTCGACGTCCTGGTGGGGATCAACCTGCTCCGGGAGGGACTGGACCTCCCGGAGGTCTCACTGGTGGCCATCCTGGACGCCGACAAGGAGGGGTTCCTTCGGTCTGACACCTCGCTCATCCAGACCATCGGCAGGGCCGCCCGCAACGTGGACGGCACGGTCCTGATGTACGCGGACGAGGTCACCGACTCGATGAAGGCGGCCATCTCGGAGACCCAGCGCCGGCGCAAGATCCAGCTCTCGTTCAACCGCGAACACGGAATCGATCCGCAGTCGATCCGCAAGAAGGTGTCGGACATCCTGCTGTCGATGGCCGTCGACGGGGGGAAGGCGCCGTCGCCCGATCGCGGGCGGCGGCGGCGCGAGCGGGTGGAGATGCCCACCGAAGAGCTCGAACGACTCATCCAGAGCTTGGAGGAGGAGATGCACCAGGCGGCGAAGGAGCTTCGGTTCGAGTACGCGGCGCGCCTCCGGGACGAGGTGGTCGACCTCCGGAAGGAGCTGAAGGCGCTCCGCCAGGCCGGGGTGGGGACCTGAGCCCGACCCTCGCGGTCCGAGCCCCGCTGGCGTGGCTTGGGCCGGGCAAGGTCCTCGACCGAGTGAGCGTGGTCTGCGACGGTGGCCGGATCGAGTGGGTGGGTTCGGCCCGGTTGGCCCCCCAAGCGGACGACGAGCTCCAGGTGGACGGGTTCCTCATGCCGGGGGCGGCCGATCGCCACGTCCACATCGGCTTGGCGGACCCCGGCGCCGTGCTCCTCGGTGGGGTGACGGCCGTCCGGGATCTGGCGTGGCCGCCCGACGTCATCTTTCCGCTGGCCGATGCGTCGGAGCTGCCCACGTTCAACGGGCCGGTGATCCGTGCGGCCGGTCCCATGATCACCGCACCCGGCGGCTATCCGACCACCGATCGGTGGGCGCCCCCCGGGACCGGGCTGCAGATCCGGGGCGCTGAGGAGGCGGTCACGGCGGTCAAGACCTTGGCCGGCCGTGGAGCCGCGGCGATCAAGGTGTCCCTGAACGCCGAGGCGGGGCCCACCCCGACGGACGGAGAGCTCGCGGCCATCGTCCAGGCTGCTGGGGAGCGGGGGCTGCGGGTGACGGCCCACGTGCAGGGCGTCGGGCAAGCCGAGCGGGCGCTGGGCGCAGGGGTGAACGAGTTCGCCCACTGCCCGTGGAGCGAGCGGCTCTCCGAGTCGGTGTTGGAGGCGGCGGCGAAGGCCGTGCGGATCGTCTCGACGCTCGATATCTGGAGCTTCGGCAACGTCACCTCCGAGCTCCGGACGGCCGCCGACAACATGGCTCGGTTCCGGGCCGCGGGTGGCACGGTCGTCTACGGCACCGACCTCGGCAACGGAGCCATCCCGCCGGGGATCGACGTTCGGGAGGTCCTGCTCCTCCGGGAGACCGTGGGCATGACGGCGGACGAGATCCTCGAGGCCCTGGTGGCTGGGCCGCTCGAGTCCGGCGGCCCCGCCGACCTCATCGCGCTGGCCCGCGATCCTCGTGAGGACCTCACGGCGCTCGGCGATCTGAAGCTGGTGATTCGGGCCGGTCGGGTGGTCAGGGCGGCCTGAGGCTTACCGCAAGGAACGGAGCTCGTCGAAGCAACGGTCGATATCGGCCTCGGTGTTGAAGAAGTGGGGGGAGATCCTCAGTCCGTCGCCCCGGAAGTCGGTGCACACGTTCCGCTCCAGGAGGGCGTGGCAGATCTTGCCGGCCTCCGGCCCCACCCCCACGTTCACCACGCCGCCGCGCTCGCTTCGCTCGCGCGGCGTCCGCACGGGAAGGCCCGCCTCGTCCGCCCGGACGATCACGTGATGGGTGAGCATCCCTTGCCGCTCTCGGATCCGATCCACGCCGGCCTCCGAGATGATCTCCAGTCCGCCCAAGGCTACGGGGAAGACCGGGGCTGGCGGCGTCCCGTGCTCAAGTCGCCGCGCCGTGGGGTGCAGCTCCAGATGCTGGGTGTCGAAGGAGAACGGCTCGTGAGTGGCGAACCATCCCGTGACGGTTGGCTCGAGCTCGGGAAGCAGGTCGCGCCGCGCGTACAGGAACGCCAGGCCCGGGCCGCCACACAGCCACTTCAAGACGCCGGCGGTGTACAGGTCGCAGTCCAGTTCGTGGAGCTCGAGGGGGACGATCCCGACGCCGTGGTAGTCGTCTACGATCGACCACGCTCCCGCCTCCCGAGCCATCCGACAGATCTCCTTCGCGTCAACGAGCGCGCTCGACCGATACAGCACCCGGTTCACCATGACGACCGCGGTGTCCTGGTCGATGGCCCGTTCGTACTCCCAGAGCGGGATCGTCAGGCCATCGAGTGACTTCAGGAACACGACCTCGGCCCCCCTCGATCGCTGCGCCAGCCAGACGTGCCCGTCGGTGGGAAAGTCCAGCTCCGACAGGATCACCTTGCGGCGCCTGGAGAAGTCCACACACGACGCGATCGTCGAGAGCGCGACCGAGATGTTCGTGGTGATGGCCAGCTCGTCGGGATGGCACCCGACCAACGCCGCGAAGCGCTGCTTCAGCGCGCGCATGGTGGGGAAGATGTCCTCGAACCACACCTGGTCCGGCGCGCCCTTGGAGGCCCACGCGTCGACGTACGCGTCCAAGTAACTGCGAGACCGCCGCGAGACCGGACCAAGCGACGCGCTGATCAGGTAGGCCTTGCGCTTCACGACCGGGAACTCGTCCCGCCAGGACGGGTCCACGCCCCCGGATGGCGTCCTCATCCGCGGGGGCCCCTCAGGTATCTCCCTCGACTCCGTCGTCGCGTCCCTCGTGCTTCTCGAGGTATTCGATGTAGAGCGGACGGAGGGCATCGGCAAGCGTGCCGCGGTCGGCGTCCACGAGGTCGTTCAGGAGGGCCAGCGGCCGCATGATGTCGGTCTCGCTCCGCTCCTCATCTCCGATGGCTGCCCGGGCCTCGGGGATCGTCTTCAGCAGGTCCCACAGGAAGCCCACATCGAGTCGCCGCCAAGCCAGGCGGGTGGCCCGGTCGTGCAGCTCAGCCGAGGACAGTCGTTCCAGGTTGGATCGCTCGGTCACGGGGTCAGCCTACCGCGAGGTCGCCCACCCGCCCGATGGGGCAGTGGCCAGGCACGGCGGGGCCTTGTCGGGGCCGCCACTACAATCTCCTCGTGGCCACCGACACACTCGTGATTCATGGGGCCCGTGAGCACAACCTCAAGAACGTCACGCTGGAGCTACCCCGCAACCAGCTCATCGTGTTCACGGGCCTGTCCGGCTCAGGGAAGAGCTCCCTGGCCTTCGACACCATCTACGCCGAGGGCCAGCGGCGTTACGTGGAGTCGCTTTCGGCCTACGCCCGGCAGTTCCTGGGACAGATGGAGAAGCCGGACGTGGACTTCATCGAGGGACTGTCCCCGGCCATCTCCATCGACCAGAAGTCCACGTCCAAGAACCCCCGGTCCACCGTGGGGACCATCACCGAGATCTACGACTACCTCCGGGTGCTGTACGCCCGGATCGGCCATCCGCACTGTCCCAAGTGCGGGCGGCCCATCGGCCGCCAGACCCCGGAGCAGATCGTGGACCAGGTCATGCAGCTGCCCGAGGGTACCCGGTTCATGATCCTCGCCCCGGTGGTCCGGGGCCGGAAGGGTGAGTACGAGAAGCTCCTGGCCGACCTGGCCCACCGGGGGTTCCCCCGTGCCCGGATCGACGGCGAGATCCGAGACCTCTCGCAGTCCATCCGGCTGGACCGTTACTACAAGCACACCATCGAGGTGGTGGTGGACCGCCTGGTGGCCAGGCCCGACATCCGCCGCCGGGTCGCCGACTCGATCGAGACGGCCCTCCAGCTGGCGGAGGGGATCGCGGCCATCACGGTGCAGACGCCAGACGGGAAGGAGGACGTGCAGCACTTCTCTCAGAAGCTCGCCTGCACGTACGACGGCATCTCGTTCGACGAGCTCCAGCCCAGGAACTTCTCGTTCAACTCGCCGTACGGGGCCTGTCCGACCTGCGACGGCCTGGGGACCCGCCTGGAGGTCGACCCCGAGCTCGTGGTGCCCGATCCCGAGCTCTCCATCGAAGAGGGAGCCATCGCGCCGTGGGCCGGGACTCGCCTCGAGTACTGGTACAGGGTGCTCGAGTCGGTGGCCGAGGCCCACGGTTTCTCCACCAAGTCTCCGTGGAAGAAGCTCCCGAAGAAGGCCCGTGAGATCGTGCTGTACGGCTCGGACCAGGAGATCCACGTCCGGTACCGGAACCGGTACGGGCGAACACGCTCGTACTGGACATCGTACGAAGGCGTCGTCCCCGCCGTCGAACGCCGGTACGAGGAGACCGACTCAGACAGCCAGCGGGACCGGCTGGAGCAGTACATGCGGGAGGTTCCGTGCCGGACGTGCGATGGCGCGCGCCTTCGGCCGGAGAGCCTGGCGGTGACGATCGGAGCGGTGAACATCGCCGACCTCACCACTCGCTCGATCCGCGACTCGCTCGCGTTCTTCGAGCAGGTAGACCTGTCCGAGCGAGAGCGGATGATCGCCGAACGCCTGATCAAGGAGATCCGGGCCCGGCTGGGGTTCCTGGTCGACGTGGGCCTGGACTACCTGGCGCTGGCCCGGGCCTCGGCCACCCTGGCGGGCGGTGAGGCCCAGCGGATCCGCCTGGCCACCCAGATCGGGAGCGGCTTGGTTGGCGTCCTGTACATCCTGGACGAGCCGTCGATCGGCCTGCACCAGCGGGACAACCGGCGGCTGATCGACACGTTGGTTCGCCTCCGGGACCTGGGCAACACGCTGATCGTCGTGGAGCACGACGAGGCCACCATCCGGGCCTCGGACCACATCGTGGACATCGGGCCGGGTGCGGGCAATGACGGCGGCGAGATCGTGTACTCGGGTGACCTGAAGGGCCTTCTGGACGACGAGGGGTCCCTGACCGGCGCGTTCCTCTCCGGCAAGCGCGTGATCCCCACCCCCCAGGTCCGCAGGACCCCCGGCGAACGCTGGCTGAAGGTGTTGGGCGCCAGGGAGCATAACCTGAAGGACCTGAACTTCGCTTTGCCCCTCGGACTCTTCGCCTGCGTCACGGGCGTGAGCGGCTCGGGCAAGTCCACGCTGGTCCAGGAGGTACTGCTCCGAGCGCTCATGCAGAGGCTGTATCGGTCACGCGTCCTCCCGGGCAAGCACCGTCGCCTCGTGGGGTGGGAACGCATCGACAAGGTCATCGACATCGATCAGTCGCCCATCGGCCGGACCCCGCGATCCAACCCGGCCACGTACACAGGCATGTTCGACCACATCCGCGCCCTGTACGCCCAGGTTCCGGAGGCCCGGGTCCGCGGGTACCGGCCCGGGCGGTTCTCCTTCAATGTCCGAGGCGGCCGGTGCGAGAACTGCGCCGGCGACGGGCAGATCAAGATCGAGATGCACTTCCTCCCGGACGTCTACGTGACGTGCGAGGTGTGCAAGGGCCACCGGTACAATCGCGAGACGCTCGAGGTCAAGTACAAGAACCGTTCGATCGCCGACGTCCTGGAGATGAGCGTCGAAGAGGCTCTGGAGTTCTTCCGCAACATCCCGGTCATCAGCCGGCACCTCCAGACGCTCTCGGACGTCGGCCTCGGGTACGTCAAGCTCGGACAGCCGGCGCCGACGCTGTCCGGTGGCGAAGCCCAGCGGATCAAGCTGTCCTCAGAGCTTCAGAAGCGCGCCACGGGCAGCACCCTGTACATCCTGGACGAACCCACGACCGGGCTGCACTTCGAGGATGTGCGCAAGCTCCTTGCGGTGCTCCAGCGGCTGGTCGGAGCGGGCAACACGGTGCTCGTAATCGAGCACAACTTGGACGTCATCAAGACCGCGGACTGGATCGTCGACCTCGGACCGGAGGGTGGGGACGCGGGCGGCAGGATCGTCGCCGAGGGTCCGCCCGAAGCCGTGGCCGCCAACGCAGGGTCCTACACCGGACAGTTCCTTGCCGAGGTGCTGGGGGCGCTCCCGCTGGAGCGAGAGCGGATCCCGCTGGACGCATAGCCCGGGCGCGCGTACCAGGCGGGCTTGCTAGCATGGCCCGCGCTCATGTCCAGGAAGGTCCTTCCGGCCGCCTTCGTCCTCTCGATCCTGGCGGCGGCGTGTGCCACCCCGACCCCGCCGAGCGTCACCTTCGGCTCCGGGAAGCAATTCGTCCCGCAGGTCGCCGACTTCCTCGACAACGTGGGGTCATTTCCGTCGGTGGCCGTGGACTCGGAGGGCACACCGTACCTCTCCTCCTTCGGGTTCCTCGCCGAGCTGAAGGAGGGAGAGATTGCGCCGACCCACCCGATCGGAGCGCCGTCCCTACCCGCGATCCTGATGTCCAGCACGAAGGACGGCATCTGGACCCGGGGAGCGGTGGCCATGCAGGGCTCCATCCCCAACGTGAGCGTGCCGTTCGGCCCGGCAACGGTCCCCGAGGTGAAGTCGTTGAACCCCCAGAACGTGAACGGGACGGCTCTGGCCGTCGATCCATCGGGCGGGCTGCAGGTGGCCTGGGCCGCCGATATGGGCCTGTGGTACGCGCAGAGCTCCGGCCCCACCGGCTCGTTCACGGCCTCGCTCCTACAAAAGATCCGGCCGGCCCGGGCTGGTGTGCTGGGGCCTCCCGCCGTGGCCGTGACCCCGTCGGCACCCTGGGTGGCCTTCATCCTGACCACGGCTCGAGGCCAAGAGCTCACGGTGAAGACGCCGGTCGCAGGGTCGTGGAAGACCGACGTGCTGGACACGATCCCGCCGCGGACCGGGCCGTCACAGCCCTACCGCGTCGCCTCCACCGTCTCCGCGTCGGGCCAGCCCGTGGTGCTCTACTCGAACGGTTCGAGTGTCCTCTCGGCTGCCTTGGGCGGAGGGGAGGAGGGAGGCTGGGCCTTCTCGACCGTCGAGTCCGGTGCCGACGGCTATGGGCTGTCCGCGACGACGGGGAAGGACGGGACCATCCACGTCTCGTACTACGCGGGCGATCAGGTGCATGCGGCAAGCTCAAAGGACGGCACGAGCTGGCAGACCAGCACTGTGGCGACAGTGGGGAACGGGGCCAACGACACCGGCCGCTCCACGGGGATCGCGGCGGATGATGCCGGCACCGTGTCCGTGACCTGGTACGACCCTGGCACCGACAGCGTGCAGCTGGCGTCGGCCACCGGTGGCTCGTTCGAGCCCATCGAGGTGAAAGGCACGAACGGCGGCATGCTACCGGCCGTGGCCGCGACCCCCGACGGCTCGGCCGTCTACGTTGCCTGGTATGCCGAGATGTCGCAGGACCTGTTGCTGGGAACGTACGCCGAAGTGAGCGGGCTGGACCTCGCGGTTCCCAGCCCGACTCCCTCAGCCGTGGCGACCACCACCGCACCCACGACCCAGTGCACGAAGGCGTCGAACGGGGTGGTGGACATCGTGGCCCAGGGCATCGCCTTCGACACCAACTGCATCGAGGGCCCCTCGAGCGCGCCTTTCACCATCGCCTTCGACAACAAGGACTCTGGCGTTCAGCACAACGTGTCGGTCTATCCCAGCGCCACCGACCTCACCGAGCCCATCGAGCAAGGGGAGATCATCACCGGCCCGGCCATGGCCGACTACAAGGTGCCCGCGCTGAAGGCGGGCGAGTACTACTTCCACTGCGACGTGCACCCGACCCAGATGACCGGCACCCTCCGGGTGAAATAGGCAGAGGAGCGGCCCGCGTTCCCCGGAGGCCGCATGTCTCGCCCATAGAATGGGTACGTGAGCGTCGCTCGCCCCGACACTTCGACCATCCCCGACGCGCCTGGTGTCTACCTCTTCCGGGACGCGGACGGCCGCGTGGTCTACGCGGGCAAGGCCACATCGCTCCGCAAGCGCCTGGCGAGCTACTGGGGAAAACCCCTCCATCCCCGGACCGAAGCCATGATGACCGCCGCGGGATCGGTGGAGTGGATCGTGGCTTCGAACGAGGTCGACGCACTGATGCTCGAGTACAACCTGATCAAGGAGAACCTTCCCCGCTTCAACATCCGGTACCGAGACGACAAGTCCTACCCGTACCTGGCCCTCACCGTGGGCGAGCGGTGGCCCCGGGCCCAGGTCGTGCGAGGATCCAGGCGGAAGGGGGTCAGGTACTTCGGGCCCTTCGCACATGCCTACGCCATCCGCGAGACCCTCGATGCGCTGACCCGCGTGTTCCCCGTCCGGACCTGTTCGAACGCCTTCTTCGAGCAGCGGGCTCGGGCCCGCCGGCCCTGCCTGTATTACGACATCGGACGGTGCGCCGGCCCATGCGTGCCCGAGGTTACCGGGGTGACCGAGGAGTCCTATCGCGCGCACGTCGACGCCCTGGCCGACTTCCTATCCGGCAACGAGCGCCCCGTCCTACGGCGGTTGGAGCGGGAGATGGGCGAGGCCTCCGAGCGGGAGGAGTACGAGCTCGCGGCGAAGCTCCGCGACCAGCTCGTCGCCGCCCGCCGGGCCCTGGAGAGCCAGGAGATGGTCCTGACGCAGGCGGAGAACCTCGACGTCATCGGCCTGGCCGAGGACGACCTCGAGGCCGCGTTCCAGGTGTTCTTCGTCCGGAAGGGACGAGCGATGGGGCGGAAGGGATGGATCGTGGACCGGGTGGAGGAGCTGGATCGCCCCGGCCTCTTGGCTTCCTTCGTTCGCGAACTGTACATGGAGCGCGAGGAGGTCCCGCCCCGGATCATGGTTCCGGAGACGCCCACCGACGCTGACGTCCTGGCCAGATGGCTCTCCGGCCGGCGAGGCGGCCCCGTCACGTTCGCGGTTCCGCGCCGGGGCGCCAAGCGCAAGCTGCTCGAGGTGGTCACCCAGAACGCCCGGGAGCACTTCCAGCGGCACAAGCTCAGGCGGGCATCCGACTTCGGCGCGCGGTCGCGGGCCCTGATCGAGCTGGCCACCGTCCTCGGCCTGCCGCAGGCGCCCCTTCGGATCGAGGCCTACGACATCTCCAATCTCGGCCCCACGGACACGGTCGGATCCATGGTCGTGTTCGAGGACGGGCTTCCCAAGCGGTCCGATTACCGCCGGTTCGAGATCAAGGGGGTGCCCGGTCAGGACGATTTCGCAAGCATGGAGGAGATGCTCAGTCGGCGATTCGCCCGGCTGAGGGCAGGAGCCGACGGCGATGGCAGTCAAGGTGGCGGGCGGCCCGGCGACGAAGGAACGGTGAGGCGGCGCCGGTTCTCCTATCCCCCCTCCCTGATCGTGGTGGACGGGGGCAGGGGGCAGCTCTCCGTGGCCACGAAAGTCCTGGCCGACCTGGACCTCCACATCCCGGCCATCGGCCTGGCCAAGCGTCTGGAGGAGGTGTACTTCCCCGACCGGCCAGACCCTCTCCGCATCCCTCGGGGCTCCCAGGCGCTGTTCGTCCTCCAGCACATCCGGGACGAGGCTCACCGGTTCGCCGTCACTTACCATCGCGAGAAACGTTCCAAGAGGGTGATGGCATCGTCGTTGGATGACGTGCAGGGGATCGGACCCGCTCGCAAGAGGGCCTTGCTGAAGCGGTTCGGTTCTCTCGCCCGCCTGTCACGGGCTTCGCTGGAGGAGATCGCGGCGACGCCGGGGGTGGGGCGGGAGATCGCCCGGGGCGTGTACGAGCGTCTCCACGGATCAGCCCAGGCGCCGGAGCGGAGGGTGAGCGCCTGATGGGACAGCCGGCCGAGCGCGAGCCCGAGTCGAAGGGGAAGGTCCGGTCCATCCGGCGGCGTCCGCAGGGGCCGGGGTTCACCATCATCACCGGATTGTCCGGGGCGGGACGGTCCGAAGCGGCCAAGTGCCTGGAGGATCTGGGGCTCTTCGTCGTCGACAACATCCCGCCGGCGCTGCTCCCCAAGATGGCCGAACTGGCGGCGCGCCCCGGAGGTCCGGGGCGGGTCGCCACCGTGGTCGATGCCCGGGGCGGGGTCTTCTTCGGTGAGCTGTCGAAGGCCCTGGAGGAGCTCAAGGGCCTCTCGATCCCGTACAACATCCTCTATCTGGAGGCCTCCGACGAGGACCTGGTGAACCGGTACGCAGCTACCCGTCACCGCCATCCGCTGGCGCCGGCCGACCGGGTCATCGAGGGCATCCGCAAAGAGCGGCTGATGATGGAGAGCCTTCGGGGCGACGCCGACCTGATCGTCGACACCTCCGGCCTGACCCCCCACGAGCTCCGCGACCGCCTCCGGGACGCCTTCGCCGACGCGCCGCCCGAAGCTGGGCTCCAGGTCTCGTTGATCTCGTTCGGGTACAAGTACGGCACGCCTCGCGACGCCGACGTCGTGATCGACGTCCGATTCCTCCCCAACCCGCACTGGGTGGACGAGCTTCGGCCCCTGCCGGGGACCGACGACCGGGTCAGGACCTATGTCAGGGGGCAACAGACGTATCGCGAGTTCATGCGGCGGCTCCGGGCCCTGCTGGGGTTCATGGTCCCGGGGTTCCTGGCCGAGGGCAAGGCCTATCTCACCGTAGCCGTGGGTTGCACCGGAGGGCAGCACCGATCCGTGGTCGTTGCCGACGAGCTGGCCACGTTCTTCCGGGACAAGGGCCTGCCCGTCTCGGTGGACCACCGGGACTTGGACCGCGGCGAGACCGGCTGATCCACCCCGCCCCGAGCGACGGTCTTCGCGGGAACGCCGCCGGAAGGGAGCCACTCTGGATTGGCTAGGATGACGGTGAACCCCGCCACTCCAGGAGGCACACCATGAGCATCAAGGTCGGCATCAACGGCTTCGGTCGGATCGGCCGGAACTTCTTCCGAGCGGCGAAGCAACAGGGGATCGACATCGACTTCGTCGCGGTGAACGACATCACCGACGCGAAGACCCTCGCCCATCTGCTGAAGTACGACTCCGTACTGGGGACGTTTCCCGGCGAGGTCACGGCGACGGAGACAAGCATCTTCGCCGACGGTGACGAGCTCAAGGTGCTGGCGGAGAAGGACCCGGCGAACCTGCCGTGGAAGGACCTTGGCGCGCGGATCGTCATCGAATCCACCGGGCTGTTCACCAAGCGGGAGGACGCGGACAAGCACATCGCGGCCGGCGCGGAGAAGGTCATCATCAGCGCTCCGGCGAAGGGCGAGGACATCACGATGGTGCTCGGAGTGAACGACGACGCCTACGACCCGAAGTCGCACAACGTGATCTCGAACGCATCCTGCACCACCAACTGTGTGGTCCCCATGGCCAAGGTCCTCGACGACGCCTTCGGGATCGACCAGGGATTCATGACGACGATCCACGCCTACACCAACGACCAACGGATCCTGGACCTTCCGCACGAGGACCTTCGGCGGGCCCGGGCCGCCGCCATCAACATCATCCCCACCTCCACCGGCGCCGCCAGGACGACGGGCGTGGTCATTCCCCACCTCAAGGGAAAGGTGGACGGCCTGGCCATGCGGGTGCCCATCCCCGACGGTTCGGTCACCGACCTCGTGGCCACCCTGAATCGCGAAGCCAGCGTCGAGGAGGTGAACGCGGCCTACCGGTCGGCCGCGGAGCGTGGCCCGCTGGCGGGCAAGCTCATGTATACGGAGGATCCCATCGTGTCGTCGGACATCGTCGGCTCCCCCGCATCGTGCACGTTCGACGCCCTGTCCACCATGGCCATGGGAACCATGGTCAAGGTCCTCGGTTGGTACGACAACGAATGGGGTTACTCGCACCGGCTGGTCGACCTGACCACGCTGGTCGCGAGCAAGCTGTGACCCTTCGGACCCTGGAGGATCTCGGGGACGTCGCCGACAGACGGGCCTTCGTTCGGGTCGATTACAACGTTCCCCTGGACGGTAGCAAGGTGGCCGACGACTCGCGGATCACGGCGTCGCTTCCGACGCTGCGCGAGCTGCTCCACGCGGGCGCATCGCTGGTCCTCGCCTCGCATCTCGGCCGGCCCAAGGGCACCGTCGACGAGGGCGCCCGAATGGGCCCCATCGCGGAGCGCCTCGCCGAGCTGATCGGCGGCGCCGTCGGCTACGACCCGACGGATGTCGTCGTGGACCACTCGGTGGAACGCCGGTGCGCGGACCTTCGCCCGGGCGAGATCGTGATGTTGGAGAATGTCCGGTTCGACCCGGGCGAGGAAGCCAACGACCGGGGATTCGCCGGGCGGTTGGCCCGCCTCGGCGACGTATACGTGGACGATGCCTTCGGCGCCGTCCACCGGGCCCATGCGTCGGTAGCCGCGCTCCCGGCCCTGTTCATGGAGCAACGGAGACCGGCGGCGGCCGGACGCCTGCTGCAGCAGGAGGTGGAGGCGCTGTCCAAGCTCCTCGATGCACCGGCCCGCCCGTACGTGGCGGTCCTCGGCGGGGCCAAGGTCTCGGACAAGCTCTCTACCGTCGAGGCCCTGGTCGATCGGGTGGACGCCCTGTTGATCGGGGGGGCCATGGCGTTCACGTTCATCGCGGCCCGGGGCGGCGAGGTCGGCAAGAGCCTGGTCGAGCCGGAGCGGTTCGACGAGGTGCTGACGGCGCGAAAGCGAGCTGAGGAGCGTGGCGTCGTCATCCAGCTGCCGGAGGACGCCGTCGCGGCGCGCGAGTCAACGCTCGAAGCGGCGCGCACGACCGTCCCCGCATCGGGGATCCCGAAGGAGCTGATGGGACTCGACGTCGGTCCTCGCACCGTGGAGGAGTTCGCCATGATCATCGCCGAAGCGAAGACCATCCTGTGGAACGGCCCGATGGGCGTGTTCGAGCTCGAGCCGTTCTCCGCGGGCACCCGAGGGGTGGCCACCGCCATCGCCGGGTCGAGCGCGTACTCCGTGGCCGGTGGGGGGGACAGTCTCCTGGCCATCAAGCGCTTCGGGCTGGAGGACGGGTTCGACCACCTATCCACCGGCGGGGGAGCCTCGCTCGAGTTCCTCGAGGGTCGGGAACTCCCCGGGGTCGAGGTCCTGGAGGTCGACGGATGACGAAACGGCGGCCGATCATCGCGGCGAACTGGAAGATGCACAAGACCCATCTGGAGGCCATCCGGGACGTGCAGAAGCTGTCGTACCTCCTCGACAGGTCCGACGCCGACCGGGTGGAGGTGGTCATCTGCCCCGCGTTCACGGCGCTTCGCGCGGTTCAAACCCTGATCGACAGCGATCGACTGCCGTACGGCCTCGGGGCGCAGAACGCGCACCACGAGGAGAAAGGCGCGTTCACCGGGGAGGTCTCGCCGCCGATGCTACAGGCGCTGAAGTGCGGGTACGTGATCGTGGGGCACTCGGAGCGGCGCCAGTTGTTCGGCGAGACCGACGAGGTCGTGAACAGGAAGGTGCGCTCGGTCTTCTCCCACGCCATGGTGCCGATCCTCTGCGTGGGCGAGAGCCTCGGGGAACGAGAGGCGGGCGCCACGGAAGAGAAGGTGGTGGGCCAGGTGCGGCGGGACCTCAAGGGCGTCGCTTCCGAGGACGCCGCTCGGCTGGTGATCGCGTATGAGCCGATCTGGGCCATCGGCACCGGCCGCAACGCCGAGCCCGCGGACGCTGGCCAGGTCGTCGCCTTGATCCGGGACACGCTGTCGTCGGCCTATTCGAAGGAGGTGGCCGACGCGGTTCGGGTCCAGTACGGCGGGAGCGTGAAGGCCGGCAACATTCGCGACTTCATGGCGCATCCCGAGATCGACGGGGCACTCGTGGGTGGGGCCAGCCTGGACCCGGAGGAGTTCGCGCTCATCGTGAAGTACCGGTAGGAGAGCGACGTGTACCGATTGCTCTACGTCTGCCTCGATGGACTGGGGGACGATCCGATCCCGGCCCTCGGAGACCGGACGCCGCTGGAGGCGGCCCGAACCCCGTTCATGGACGCGCTTGCGGCGCAAGGCCGGACCGGAACCGTCGTCACGGTCGGCCCAGGAATCGCGCCCGAGTCGGACATCGCCGTGTTCGCCATCCTCGGCTACGACCCTCGGGAGGAGCACCCCGGGCGCGGCGTCGTCGAGGCCGTGGGCGCTGGCATGGACTTCCGGGAAGGCGATCTGGCGTACCGGGTGAACTTCGCCACCGCCGACTGGCCCCGGATCATCGACCGCCGGGTGGGACGGGACCTGTCTTCTGACGAGGCCCGGACCCTGGCCACCGAGGTCAACGAGAAGCTCAAGCTTCCCGGCGCCACCTTCGAGCTCCGATCCACGGTGGAGCACCGTGGAGTCCTCGTTATCGGGTCGGAGGTGGGGCCGCTTTCCGCCGAGGTGACGAACACCGACCCCGCGTATCGGAAGGAAGGCTCGCTGGGGGTTGCGCTGGAGACGTTCGAGCTCGAGGTGGCCCGGTGCGAGCCGCTGGAGGACACCCAAGCGGCCGGGCGGGCCGCCGAGCTGACCAACGCGTTCGTTGAAGGAGCGGCCAAGATCCTCGACGCGTCGGAGATGAACGGGGACCGGCGGAGAAGGGGCAAGCTTCCCGCCAACCTCGTGCTCACCCGCGACGGCGGTGCCCACGTCCCGAAACTCCAGGCGATCAAGGAACGGTTCGGTCCGGCGTGGGGCTGCTTCGTGGAGATGCCCGTCGAGCGGGGCATCGCCATGCTCCTCGGAATGGCCCCGGTCGACGCCCCCCGCCTCTCGACCGAAGCGGATTACGCGCGGTGGGCAAGCCTGGCCTCCGAGGCCCTGGACGGCTTCGACGCCCTGTACCTGCACATCAAGGGCCCGGACGTCCCGGCCCACGATGGCCGCGCGGAGGACAAGCGTGACGTCATCGAGGTCATCGACCGAGCCTTCTTCGGCGAGGTGCTGCCCATGATCGACCGTAGCCGGACCATCGTGGCGGTCACCGCCGACCACTCCACGTCGTGCGTCCGCAAGGCGCATACGGCGGAGCCGGTCCCCCTGCTCGTGAGTAGAGGGCCGATACGGCCGGACGGCTCGACTTCGTTCGGTGAACGGGCATGCGCAAGCGGTTCCCTGGGGCAGGTACGAGGTGTGGACATCGTGCCCCGGCTGGCCGCCTTGATGCGCGGATGAGGAACGGCAAGAGTCCGCGATCCCGATGGGTCGGCTGCTTCTAAGACTCTGGGAGTGGTCCTCCAGGTCCGAGCCTGTTCGCTTGATCGTGGCCGGTCCCGGCGATCGCCCGACGGGACGGTGGCCCTCAGAGGCGGGCAATCCCCAGTCGGCTCTGCGGTCGTATAAGAAGGAGAGATGCGGTTCGCACCTGTGCTGAGGCGTTTGCCCGGTTGCCTGAGACACAGGTAATGTTTGCTGCCAAACCCCGCGTGAGCAGGAGGGACCCAAGTGGCAAGCGTCGTCCGCGAACCGATCGCCGGGCCGGCAGCACCGGCTACGGAGGGCGAGCCGGCCCTAGGAGTCGTCGGCAGGAGCCCATGGGAACTGTTCTGGCGCCGGTTCCGCAGGGACCGGCTGGCGTTGACCGGCATCATCCTGATCATCCTCATCCTCTGCATGGCGGTGTTCGCCCCACTCATCGCCAAGCTGGTCGGCCACGGGCCGAACCAGGTCCATCTGCGGGAGATGACGAACGCGTTCGGCCTCCCCAAAGGCCCCAACGGCAGCTTCTGGTTCGGGGCCGACAAGGCCGGGCGGGACTTGTTCGTCCGCGTTATGTACGGGGCCCGGACGTCGCTGATCGTGGCGTTCTTCGCCACGGGCATGTCGCTCGTGGTCGGCGTGGTCGTCGGTCTGCTGGCTGGCTACTTCAAGGGGAAGGTGGACACGTTCCTCTCCCGAGCAACCGATGTCGTGATGTCGATGCCGATCCTCCTGTTGGCCGTGGGCCTCGTCTCGGCCTGCGGGGCCAGCAAGCAGGGTTGCTTGTTCGGGCTTCTTCGGCCCGGGCTCTTCTTGGTCAGCTTCGTGATCGGGCTGTTCAACTGGCCATACATCGCCAGGATCGTTCGGGGCCAGGTGCTGTCCCTGCGGGAGAAGGAGTTCGTCGAGGCCGCCAGGGCCGTCGGAGCGGGCGATCTGCGGATCGTGGGGCGGGAGATCCTGCCAAACGTCGTGGCCCCGATCATCGTCTATACGACCCTCATCATCCCGAACAACATCCTGTTCGAAGCGGCCCTGTCCTTCCTTGGCCTGGGCGTCCCCTCCACCGTTCCTTCGTGGGGGGGGATGTTGGCGGATGCGGGGGGAAGGATCTTCACCGTGGCCTGGTGGATGTTCCTTTTCCCCGGGCTCTTCCTTTTCCTGACCACGCTGGCGTTCAACCTGGTGGGAGATGGACTGCGGGACGCCCTCGACCCCCGGACGGGCGGGTAGCGGGAGGGTCGAGTCCCGCCGGGGACGCAGACAACGGAGAGAGAGAACGGAGAGCGACGGGCGGCGGGGAGGGGGGATGAACTGAACCGAACGGTTCTTGACGCTGCGAACGAAAAGGGGGAATGACGTGATTGGACGATATCTCAGGGTGGTAGCCCTGGTCGGGGTGCTCGCGATCGTAGCGGCCGCCTGTGGTGAGGAGGAGGCCCCCCCGGCGCAGACTCCCGGCACGGAGGTCAAAGCCGGCGGGGTGATCAAGATGGGCATCTCGGCGGACGTGGACGAGGCGTTCGACCCGGCCAAGGAGTATTCCCAGATCTCCTGGTCGATCTTCCAATGTTGCATGCTCCGGGGCCTGCTCTCGTACAACGGGCTCGACGCGGCCAACGGCGGCAGTGAGGTTCAGCCAGACCTGGCCACGGATCTCCCGGAGCTCACCGATGACGGTCTGACCTACACGTTCCACATCAAAGACGGCGTGACCTTCGCGCCACCCTTCCAGGACGTGGAGATCACGTCGGCGGACTTCGTCCGGGCCATCGAACGAGAGGCCTGCACCGTGTGCCACGAGGGCGGCTATGCCTTCTACTACACGGACAGCTCCACCGGCGACTCGCTCATCCAGGGGATCCAGGAGTTCGCCGACGGCAAGGCCGACTCCATCTCCGGGGTCCAGACGCCTGACGACAAGACCCTGGTGATCACACTGACGGAGCCCACGGGGGACTTCCCGCTCCGGATGGCGATGCCGGCGATGGCGCCGATCCCCGAGGGAGCGGCGGAAGGCCACGACAGGGACTACGGACGGTACCTGGTGGCCTCGGGCCCCTACATGTGGGAAGGGTCCGAACAGCTCGACTTCTCGGTCCCGGCCAAGCAGCAGGACCCCGTGTCAGGCTACGACCCGGGGCGGTCGTGGGTGTTGGTGAGGAACCCCTCGTGGAACGCTGACACCGACGACCTGCGGGACGCCTACCTGGACGGCATCGAGGTCCAGATCAACGAGAGCAGCGACGTCAACTTCAACAAGTGGGAGTCCGGTGAGATCGACTACGTGTACGACGGCGTCCCGCCGGCGGAGCTTCTCCAGCAGTACAGCACCGACCCGGAGCTGAAGGAGCAGCTCCATGTGAACCCAACCGACGGACTCCGGTACCTGTCGATGAACATCGCCGAGCCGCCGTTCGACGACGTCCACGTGCGGAAGGCCATGAACTTCGTGATCGACAAGGACGCTCTTCGTCGGGCCCGCGGGGGCGAGTTGTACGGTGCGATCGCCGGGCACATCATCCCGGACACGATCCTGGGCGGGGTCTTGGAGGGCTACGACCCATACGCCACGGAAGGCGGACAGGGTGACGTCGATGCCGCGAAGGAGGAGATGAAGCAGTCCAAGTACGACACGGACCAAGACGGCATCTGCGACGCTCCCGAATGCAAGGGTGTGCCGCTGATCGCGGACCGGGAGGATCCCTACTCCGAACAGAACGCGATCATCGCGGACAATGCGGCGAAGATCGGGATCGACTTCAAGGTCTCCGAGGGTGACCGGTACACGTTCATGTACGAGAAGTGCCTGGACCCCGGTGCCCACGCGGCCTTCTGCCCGAGCGTGGGTTGGTTCAAGGACTATGGGGACGCGTACACCTTTGGCCCACCGATCCTGGGAGCCGTGGGCATCGGCCCGGAGGGATGCTGCAACTACTCCCTGGTGGGAGCCAGCCCCCAGGTGCTGAAGAAGTACGATTACAAGGTCACCAGTGTCCCGAGCCTGGACGACCAGATGGCGGAGTGCGCCAGGCTTCCGTTGGGCGACGACCGCACCAACTGCTGGGCCGACTGGGATAAGACGACGATGGAGGAGGTCGTGCCTTTCGTGCCGTGGATCTTCGACAACGAAGTCCGGCTGGCCGGTCCCCGCATCGTCAACTACACGTACAGCTCGAACCAGGGAACGATGGCCTTGCAGCACGTTGCATTGGCAGGCGGCGGCGCGTAGGAGGCCGCCCATCAGCGGGTAGAACACGGCGGGAAGGGGGCCACGCGAGTGGCCCCTTTCCCCATCCAAGGAGCATAATGTGACCCGATGAGCAGGTACCTGGTGCGGCGGATCTTGTTCTTGATCCTCGTGTTGTTCCTCGTCTCCTTCCTGACCTTCATCATCTTCCTGAAGCTCCCGGCGACCGACCCGGCACGTCTGATCGCCGGCCGGCAGACGACCCCGGAGATCTTGGCCGAGATCCGGACCAACCTGGGGCTGGACAAGCCCTGGTACATCCAATACGGGCGGTTCGCCAAAGGCCTGGTCCCCTGGCCGAGCTACTTCCTGAACGAGCAGGTCTATTACTCGTATGGGAACTTCATCCCGGTCAAGGAGGAGTTGTACCGGCGGCTGCCGGTGACGGTCGCTCTCACTCTGGGCGCCGCGGTGCTGTGGCTCATCATCGGGCTGCCCATCGGCATCGTCTCGGCGATCCGAAGACGCACCCTGGCCGACCGTGCCGGGATGCTGTTCGCCTTGTTCGGCGTGTCCGCCCCGGTGTTTTGGCTCGGTTACGTGATGCTGTTCGTGTTCTGGTTCAAGTTGGGGTGGTTTCCCTCCCCGGGACTCGATATCGGGGAGAGCATATGGCACGCCATCCTCACTGGGAAGTTCATCCTGCCCTGGGTCACCCTCTCCCTCCTCTTTGCGGCGTTCTACGCCCGGATGGTCAGGGGGACCCTCATCGAGACGATGTCGGAGGACTACATCCGCAGCGCGAGGGCCAAGGGACTCTCGGAGCGTCGGGTGATCTTCAAGCATGGGCTCCGCGCCGCGCTGACCCCAGTGGTCACGATGTTCGGGTTGGACGTCGGAGCGCTCTTGGGGGGCGCGATCATCACCGAGACGATCTTCGACCTCGACGGTGTCGGGAAGTACACGATCGACGCCATCTACGACCAGGACTTCCCCGTGGTGATGGGGGTAACCATCTTCGCCGCGTTCTTCATCGTGGTTGCGAACCTGGTGGTGGACGTCCTGTACGCGGTTCTCGACCCGCGGGTGAGATACACGTGAGCGGGGCTCGGCCGGAGAGCACGGGTGGCTGAGCCGCTCCTCGCGGTGAAGGACCTCAAGGTCCACTTCCCCACCGAGGACGGCCTGGTCAAGGCGGTGGACGGCGTGTCGTTCTCAATCATGCCGGGAGAGACCCTTGGGGTCGTCGGCGAATCCGGGTCCGGCAAGAGCGTCACGTTCCTGACCGTGATGGGCCTCATCCCCCCCGGGCAAGCCAGGATCGAGGGGGAAGTGGTGTTCCGGGGCCAGGACCTGCTGAAGCTCCCGGTGGAGGAAATGAGGAACATCCGGGGGAGCCAGATCGGCATGATCTTCCAGGACCCCATGACGTCCCTCCACCCTTTTTACCGGGTGGGGAACCAGATCGCCGAAGCCATCCAGGCCCATCGGAAGATCGACAAGAAGGAGGCCGGGGACCAGGCCATCGACATGCTCCGCCGGGTGGGGATCCCCCGACCCGACGAGCGGGCCCGGCAATATCCGCACGAGTTCTCCGGGGGCATGCGGCAGCGGGCCATGATCGCCATGGCCCTTTCCCTGAACCCCGACCTGCTGATCGCCGACGAGCCCACCACCGCCCTCGACGTCACCGTCCAGGCCCAGATCCTTGAACTCATCGACCGGTTGAAGCAGGAGTTCAACACCGCGGTGATCATCATCACCCACGACCTGGGAGTGGTGGCAGAGCACTGCGACAACATCCAGGTGATGTACGCCGGCAAGGCCGTCGAGTACGGCTACGCCCGGGACATCTACTACGACGCCGACCATCCGTATACCTGGGGGCTGCTGCAGTCGATCGCTCGGGTGGACGCCCCCCGGAGCGAGCGGCTGAAGCCGATCAAGGGGCTGCCGCCGTCGCTGATCTTCGTTCCGTCCGGGTGCCCGTTCCACCCTCGGTGTCCCTACGTCTTCGACCGGTGCCGGACCGAGGTGCCCCAGCTCCTCCCGGTCGACGGACACCACGCCTCGGCCTGCCACCTCTCGCTCGAGGACAAGGACCGGATCTTCAAGCAGGAGGTGATGGTTCACCAGTGAGCGTGACGGTCTCCGAACGCCAGGCGCCATCCGAACGCCAGGGAGTCCAGCCGCTGGTCAAGCTGGTGGGGGTGAAGAAGTACTTCCCCATCACCAGGGGCATCATCTTCCAGCGGCACGTCGGCGACGTGCACGCCGTTGACGAGGTGGACCTGGAGGTCTATCCGGGCGAGACTCTGGGCTTGGTGGGGGAGACTGGTTGCGGCAAGTCCACGCTGGCCCGGGTGACCATGCGCCTGTTCGACGCCACCAGTGGCTCCATCTTCTTCGAGGGCCGGGACATCACGAAGCTGAAGGGCAGGGACCTCCGGCTGATCCGCCGCGACATGCAGATGATCTTCCAGGACCCGTACGCCTCGCTGAACCCCCGCAAGACCGTGGGGACGATCATCGGGGCCCCCTACCGGCTGCACAAGACCATCCCCAAGGGCAAGATCAAGAGCGAGGTCCAGCAGCTCATGGAGCTGGTCGGGCTGAACCCCGAACACTACAACCGGTTTCCGCACGAGTTCTCCGGCGGGCAACGGCAGCGGATCGGGGTGGCTCGCGCCCTGGCGCTTCGACCCAAGCTCATCGTGTGCGACGAGCCCGTTTCGGCGCTCGACGTGTCGATCCAGGCGCAGATCCTCAATCTGCTGGAGGACCTCCAAGAGGAGTTCAACCTGACGTACCTGTTCATCGCCCACGACCTGTCGGTGGTCAAGCACGTGTCGGACCGCGTCGCGGTGATGTACCTGGGCAAGATCGTCGAGATGGCGTCCGGCGACACCCTGTACCGAGATCCCAAGCACCCGTATTCGGGCGCACTGCTCTCGGCGGTTCCCATCGCCGACCCCGACCTGGCCGCCCAAAGGAAGCGGACCATCCTGGAAGGGGACGTTCCCTCGCCAATCGACCCTCCGTCGGGATGCCGGTTCCACCCGAGGTGCCCCCAGAGCCGGGCCATGTCGCTGGCTCAGGGGCTCGGGGACCAGCCCCACCCCCGATGTACCGAGGAGGAGCCCGAGCTCACGCCGCAGCATCCGGGACAGGTGGCGGCATGCCATTTCCCGTTGCCCGACCGAGCGCTCGTCGAGCTAGATGCCGGTTAGACTGGGGACATGCTGAACGTCGCCGCGCTGGGGCTCAACATCGCCTCGTCGCTTTTCCTGATCGTGTTCATCCTGTTGCACTCCGGACGGGGTAGCGGGCTGTCGGACATGTTCGGGGGGACGAGCAGCCTGACCGGAGGGACCTCCCTGGAGCGCCGGCTGGACAAGGTCACGGTGGTCACGGCCATCATCTTCGGCCTGACCACGTTCTGGCTCTCTTGGCGCTGGGGCAAGTAGGGCCAGGCCTGCCGCCTGCGGTTGTAGAATCCTCTCGCCCGTCGGAGTGGCGGAACTAGGTAGACGCGCTAGGTTGAGGGCCTAGTGGGCGCATAGCCCGTCGGGGTTCAAATCCCCGCTCCGACACCCTGGAGCATGACGTGAGTTCTCTCCAGCCGGCCCGGCGGCACGTGAGCCGCAGGCCGGTCATGCCCCTTCTCCTCGCACTTTCGTTTGTGGCTGCGGCGTCGTGTTCGGTGAATGGGGGTGTCGAGTCGGCGGCGCCGTCACCGAGTCCGGACGGGACGGCAGCCGAGCAGACGCCGACGCGTCCGAAACTGCCCACCGTCCAAGCAACACCCGAGGCATGGGCTTCGATCAACGAAGAGAGCCCGATCGACCACGTCGTGTTCATCGTGAAAGAGAACAGGAGCTTCAACAACTACTTCGCGACGTATCCCGGCGCGATCGGAGCGACACAGGGGAACACGCTACGATGCACCGTCGACCGCTGCCGCCCGGGGCCGAGTGTCGAACTGACCCGAGCGCCCGATGTCCTCTCGCACGACCTCGTCCACTGCTTCCTGTGTGGGGTCGTCGCGGTCGATGGCGGTCGGATGGACGGGTTCAACCGGATGAACGGGCTCCGTCAGCCGAACGACTATGACGACGTCCGACAGCTCGGGTACGACCTCGAGGGATACACGTACCTCACACGGTCGGGCATCCCCAACTACTGGGCGTACGCGGATAGGTTCGTGTTGGCAGACCGGTTCTTCACGTCCATGTACGGGCCGACCTTTCCCGAGCACCTGTTCACCGTCGCCGCCAGTGCCGACCTCATCGTCGGAAACAAGACCGGGAAGGGGAACCCTGGAGGCTATTGCGACGACGACAGCGAGTACGCCTCTCGCTTCCGCGAAAGCCTCACAGATCAGCAGCTCGATAGGGTGATGTTCCTCGAGGAGAACATCACGGAGGACGAGAGCTATTTCGAGGAGATCCGAGCGCTGTGGCGCGACTTCCGGTTGTGTTTCGACTTGAGGATCCTGCCGGATGCGCTCGAGCGAGCCGGCGTCAGCTGGAAGTACTACGCCACCCTCAATGGTTGGAACAACGCGCTCCAGGCGATCAGGCATGTTCGTTTCGGGCCGATGTGGGCGAGGGTCCAACCGCCGGCGAACTTCCTGCACGACCTCAGGAACGGACAGCTGCCGGCGGTGTCGTGGCTGCTCCCGCCCTCGAGATACGATGAACACCCCGGGCTTGGGAAGAGCACATGCTCAGGTGAGAACTGGACCACTCAACAGTTGAACGCGCTGATGCGGAGCCCGTATTGGCGCAGCACGGTCGTCGTCCTGGTTTGGGATGACTTCGGTGGGTTCTTCGATCCGGTCGCACCCCCGCACCTCGACATCATGGGGCTGGGCCCTCGGACGCCGGCGCTGATCATCTCGCCATACGCGCGTCAGGGCACAAACCGGCTGGGTGGGTCCGTCGATCACACCATGTACGAGTTCTCCTCCGTGCTCCATTTCATCGAGCTGCTCCACGGCCTGTCGCCACTCACCGAGCGAGATGCGGCGGCGGATCCCCTGTCGGGGGCTCTCGATTTCGACCACCCCAACTTCGAGCGGCTGATCCTCCCGTATCGGGCGGACTGCCCCTACTCGCTGGGACTCACCTGAGTCGTTCGGGCGGGATGGCTCGCGAGCCACCGGGACGCGCCACCGGACTCATGTGTCGCACGTCGATGATCCCTTGAGGAGCGGGAAGGTGGTTCCCCGTGCGACACGTACACAGTCCGTCGTCCCGTCCGGCCAGATCACCTTCACCTCTGCCGAACGAGCCCGCCCGATCCCGAGCACCTGGTGACCGATCTCGGACTGGGACCGGAAGTTGACCCCGTCCGTGATCTGGCGCCAGAAGGACAGACGGCCGGCTCGGACGTGAAGGCGCGCCCCGATCCCCCAGGGATTGTCCGGATCCCCGTGCAGGTCGAGGCCGACCCAGTTGCCGCCCCTGGAGACGTTTCGCAAAAGGACGTCCTCTCCTCTGCAACCACCCTCCGCTCCATTCGTGACGAACAGATCTATCCGGCCGTCGCGATCGAAGTCAGCCGCAGCAGCGGAGTCTCCGCATCCATCGCGCGGTCCTCGTACGGAGGGAAGGTCGATGCGCCGGAATCCGCCTCGCTCGCGGAGGACGAGGAAGTCGCCGAAGTTGGCGCCCATCCATTCCATAGGAGGAGGTGCTCCTTGCACGACGAACAGATCGAGATCCCCATCGTTCTCGGCGTCGAACCACACAGCCATCTGTCCCTTGTCCATAGCCGTGTTGAACACCGGCTCCAGACCCCGGCGCGTGTTCTCCAGGATCGTCAGCTCGGGAATGCTTACGACGGCAAGATCGGGGCGTCCGTCGCCGTCGTAGTCCCCCCACGCCGAAGCGTGCCACGAACCGCCGGTCACATGGGCCAGCGTTATTTGGCGATACGAGCCTCCCACGTTCTCGTATGCGACCGCAGGCTGTGACGTACTTGGATATTGAAGGACGAGCAGGTCCGGATCTCCGTCCACGTCCCAATCTGCCCATGAGGAGCTCATGGTCTGCAATTCGTCCTGAAGGCCCGCATCCGACCTGATGAAGCCGTCCTCGGTCCTCTCGAAGAGGGAGTTGGGCGCGGAGCGGTCCACTCGGAGGGCATTCCCGACGAACAGATCGAGGTCCCCGTCGCCGTCATGATCCAGCCAGTTCACCGACTTGCTGCGGCCCCACCGATCGTCCACGCCGAGCATGCGGGCAACGTCGTGGAAGCCGTGACCGCGCTGGAGGAGGAGCTGGTTCGGACCCACGCCGGTCCCGCGGTTCGCTCCCACGTCACAGTACAGATCGGGGCGGCCGTCGCCGTTGGCTTCGCCCCATGCGCAGCTGTGGCGGTCAACCCACGACTTCTGTTCTATCGGGTCGTAGCCCGGCGGATGGACGAAGTCGATCCGAAGACGTGCGTACCTCCCGCGCTCGTTCGCGAGGAGATCGGGGATCCCTTCATGGCGCCCGATGAACAGGTCCGGGAAGCCGTTGCCGTCGTAATCCGCCCAGAGTGCTCCCCAGCTGTCCCTCGGCTCAACCTTGGTCGTTCTCGTCTGCTCGGTGACGTCGCGGAAGAGGTACCGAGAGCGCGACGGCGGGCATGCGGCGCCGATGTCGCCGCATGCCGAACCTCCACGCAAGACGGAAGGTGAGTGCGCCGCTTCCCCCGAAACCGGAGGAGACTGTTGTGATGACGGCGGGCCACCGGGCGACAGGCTGGAGACGCATGCCTGGGCGGCGACCATACCTGCGAGCGCGATACCTATGAATGTCTGTCCACGCAGGATCCTCACCTGACTCCGGTCGTTCCAGTCCCACGTTCATGTGTGTCCATGTGGCAATAGGAGGGGGCCCGCCGGTCATCCGAGATAGTGCTGCGGAGTGTAACCCCCCCTCGGTCCTGGGCACGACAGCTCCTCGGCCTCTCCAGCCTCTCATCTTCCTCTCACCGCTCCCGGCTAGGCTTTCTTTACCGGGAGGTGCTGGTGCGAGTGCTGGTGGTGGAAGACGAGGTCAAGATGGCCGGCCTCCTCAAGCGCGGACTGGAGGAGGAGGGTTACGCGGTCGACGTCTCCGGCACCGGACACGACGCGCTGTGGCTCGCGTCGGAGAACCCCTACGATGCTGTAGTCCTCGACGTGATGCTGCCAGACATCGACGGCTTCGAGGTGTGCAGGACCCTCCGGGCTTCCGGACGGTGGAGCCCGGTGCTCATGTTGACCGCTCGCGACGGTGTCCCCGACCGAGTGTCGGGGCTCGACGCGGGGGCCGACGACTACCTGACCAAGCCGTTCTCGTTCGCGGAGCTGCTGGCGCGGCTGCGGGCCCTGTTCCGCCGGGGGGCGACGGAGCGTCCCCCGTTCCTGTCTGTGGGAGACCTGACGCTTGACCCGGCGACCCATCGCGTCAGCCGAGCAGGCACCCCCATCGAACTCACCGCGAAGGAGTTCGCCCTGCTCGAGTTCTTCATGCGGCATCCCGGGGACGTCCTCTCCCGCACCCGGCTGATCGAGCACGTGTGGGACTTCGCCTACGAGGGCGACTCAAACGTCGTCGATGTCTACGTCCGCTACCTACGGGAGAAGGTCGATCGTCCCTTCGGTTCGGACTCGATCGAGACCGTCCGGGGCGCCGGCTATCGCCTGAGGGAGGAGCCCGTGAGTGCGCCTGCCGATCAGGGCTAGGCTCACGCTCATCTCGGCCGCGCTGATGGCCCTGGTCCTGGCGGTCTCCGGAGTGTTCCTGTACCTGCGCTTGCGGGCCGATCTGTTGGAAGCCGTGGACTCCGGGCTGGAGTCCCAGGCGGCGGCCCTCCTGCCGAATGTGCTCAGGCCGGATGGTTCCCTCGGGGCAGGAGGCGGCCTGATCGATCCCGGCGACGCGTTCGCACAGGTCCTTGGCACCGGCGCGGTGGTCCTCCAATCCTCCCCAGGCCTGCGGTCCGCTCCGCTCCTCACCGAGGCCGAGGTCGCCGGGTTGCGCGGGCCACGGTTCCTCGAACGCCACGTCCAGACCGTGGACGAGGAGGTCGAGGGCCGGCTCCTTGCGGTCCCGGTCGCCGGCGGTCGAGTCCTGGTGGTGGGGGCGTCCCTGGACGACCAGCACGAGGCCCTGGCCCGCCTTGCCAGGCTCATGGCCGTGGGCGGCCCCCTGGTCCTCATCCTGGCCGGCGGGGTCGGGTGGATCGTTGCGGGCGCGGCGCTCCGGCCCGTGGAGCGCATGCGGATCCAGGCCGCGGCCATCTCCGCATCGGAGCCGGGCCGAAGGCTCCCGCCGGCGGGGACCGGTGACGAGGTCGCCAGGCTGGGGGAGACCCTGAACGAGATGCTCGACCGGCTGGAGCAGGCGCTCCAACGGGAACGGCGGTTCGTGGACGAGGCCAGCCACGAGCTCCGTACGCCGCTTGCCAACTTGCGGATCGAGCTCGATCTGGCGCTCCGCCGGGCTCGAAGCTCGGAGGAGCTCGACGCGGCGCTCCGAAGCGCGGCCGACGAGACGGAGCGGCTTGCCCGGCTGGCGGAGGACCTCCTGGTCCTGGCTCGCGCGGACCGGGGGAGGGTTCCGGTCCGACTAGAGGAGGTCGACGTGGCCGAGCTCGTTGGTGGCGAAGTGGATGCCTTCGCCGCCCGGGCCAGGCAAGCGGGTGTGGCCATCGAGGCTCGTGTACCGACGGGCCTGCGGTCGAGCGTCGATCCCCTGCGGATGCGGCAGGCGGTGGGGAATCTCCTGGACAACGCCGTCCGGTCGACACCGCCGGAGGGGACGGTGACCATCGAGGTCGGTCACGCCGACGGCTTCCTCTCATTGGAGGTTCGGGACACCGGTGAGGGCTTCCCGGCCGCCTTCCTCCGCAACGCCTTCGAGCCGTTCGCCCGCCCGGACGCCCGCCGGTCGCGACCCGATCGGGACGCGGGCTCGGGGCTGGGGCTGGCCATCGTACGGGCGGTGGCCGAGGCGCACGGTGGAACGGTGGAGGCCGCGAACCGACCGGAGGGTGGCGCGCTCGTTAGGCTCCGCATTCCCGATGAACGACTCTCATCCCCGGCTCACGATCCTCTCACCACCTGAACGTCACCCTACGAAAGCCGAACAGTGAACATGACACGGGAGGAGGCAACCATGGATCGAAGGGCAAGATGGATCGGGGGCGGCGCGTTGGCCCTCGCCCTCATCGGTGGGGGCACGGGGGTGGCCATCGCCATGGGAGGCGGCGACGACCGGCCACTCACCGGCTCGGCATTGGAGAAGGCTACGGCGGCTGCCCTGCAGCACACGGGTGGCGGAACCGTCCTCGAGACCGAGGCCGGCGACGGGGGAGCCGCGTACGGGGTGGAGATCCGTCTCGACGACGGACGGGTGGTCGAGGTCAGCCTCGATGCGAACTTCGAGGTCATCGGGCAGGAGAGCGATGACGATGGCTCCGCAGACGCGGAATCGGACGGCGACTGAGAACCGCCACGATCAGACAACTTTCCCAAGGAGGATGTGATGGATCGCAAGCTGGCAGGCGTGGGTGTCGCGCTCATGCTCCTCATCGGCGGGGTGCAGGGTGGGATCGCCACCGCCGCCGTCGCGTGTCCGCGGCAGCTCCCGCAGGGGAGCGAACCGGTGACCCTCGATCCGGCCGACTTCGTGGCGCGGATCGACAACCCGTATCTCCCGTTCCCCCGCAACGCCAGGTGGGTGTTCCGGGAGACCGATCGCGGGGGGACCTCGCAGAAGGTCACAGTGACCGTCACGACCAACAGGAAGAAGATCCTGGGCATCGACGCGACGGTCGTCCACGATGTCGTGACCCAGAAGGGCCACCTCGTGGAGAACACCTTCGACTGGTACGCCCAGGACACCTGCGGGAACGTGTGGTACCTGGGCGAGAACACCAAGGAGTACGAGAACGGAAGGGTCGTCAGCACGGCCGGATCGTGGGAGGCGGGTGTCGATGGCGCCCAGCCCGGCGTGGTCATGCCGGCCGACCTCCAGGTCGGCCTGTCCTACCGGCAGGAGTATCTCGCGGGAGAGGCTGAAGACTCCGCGGCGATCCTCAGCCTGACAGAGCAGGCGCAGGTCCCATTCGGGCACTTCCGCGACGTCGTGCTGACCAAGGAGATCACGCCGCTCGAACCCAGGCTCCTGGAGTACAAGCTCTACGCGAAGGGCATCGGCGTCGTGCTCGCCATCGCCGTTTCCGGAGGATCCGACCGGGAGGAGCTCGTCAGGTACCTCCCGCCCTCGGCGTAGCTGCGGGGGAGTGGATATGCGTGCCAGGCTCCCGAGCACGGTGTTGGCGGCGGCGCTCATGATCGGGGCGTGCACCGGGGGCGGCGGCAACGCCCCCGCCCCCGGTACCCCCGGATCGAAGGGGATCCCCCAACCCGTCGTGCCCCACCTCGACGTGGCCCCGGAGAGCAAGCGGGTCGACCTTCGCGTTCCGACCTTCTCGCACCCAACGGAGGTCACGAACCCCCTGTTCCCGGTGTCTCGACAGGCGTCGGTCCTGTTCCTGGGCCACGTCGACGGCAAACCGTTCCGGACCGAGGTCACGCTGCTCCCCGAGACGAGGATCGTTCAGTGGGAGGGCCAGTGGGTCGAGACGCTCGTCTCTCAGTACATGGCTTATCTCGGCGGGCGGATCCAGGAGGTGGCCTACGACCTGTACGCCCAGGCCGACGATGGCTCGGTCTGGTACTTCGGTGAGGACGTCGCCGACTTCGAGGGCGGGGCAATCGTCACGAAGGAAGGCACCTGGATCGTGGGGAAGGACGGACCGGCGGCGATGATCATGCCCGCGGATCCCAAGGTGGGGAACGCCTACCGGACGGAGAACACCCCCGGCATCGCCTTCGAGCAGGTCACCGTGACGTCCGTGGACCGGACGCTCGATGGCCCGCTCGGCCCCATCCACGGTGGCCTGGTGGCCGAGGAGCTCCACATGGACGGGACGACCGAGGAGAAACTCTTCGCCCCCGGCTACGGCGAGTTCCTCACCGCGGGTGGAGGAGACGTCGAGGCGCTCGCGCTCGCGGTGCCGACGGACGCGGCCTCGGGCCCCCTGCCAGCCGAGCTGGTGACCCTGGAGCGGGGCGCGACCGAGGTCTTCGATGCGGCCCGTTCATCGAATTGGCCCGCTGCATCGTCGACGGCCGGCAGGATGAAGGCCGCGTGGGACGCCTACGGGGCCGAGGACGTTCCGACGCTGATCCGGCCGATGATGACGCGTGTTCTCGACGAGCTCGATCGAGCCGTTCGCGCTCGCGACATCGTTCGGGCCCGCCAGGCCGCGATCGACGTCGCCCAGTCGACCCTCGATCTGGAGCTTCGCTACCGCCCAGCGTCCGAGGTGAACCTGGCCCGTTTCGACCTGTGGGCCGGGCAGCTCATGGTCGACGCGGCGGGTCGCGATGTGGCCGCCGTCAGGGGCGATGTCTTCACCCTCGGCTATATCCGCGACCGTATCCTCCACGCCCTGAACCCGGCCGAATTCACCGCCATGAACATCCAGCTGGGGAGGCTTCAGATCGCGTCGCTGGACGGAGCCTTGGCTAGGGCTTCCCGGGCGGCGAGGAAGCTCCGGACGGTTACCGCCGGGCTGATGTAGCAGCGACGGCCCCGGCTCGCGGCGGCTTCGTCGTCCCCCGGACGACCAGGCGTGGCGGCAGCACGACGTGGCGACCCCGATCGCGGCCGTCGTCCAGCCGCTGCAACAGGAGCCTGACGGCCATGGCGCCGATCTCGCGCCTCGGCTGGTCGACGGTAGTCAGATCGATGTGACCGAGCGCGGCGAGTGCCGTGTTGTCGTATCCGACGACGGACACATCTTCGGGGACCCGGGCCCCGTGCCGCTCCAACGCGTGGAGCGCGCCTACCGCGGCCAGATCGTTCGCCACGAACACCGCGGTCGGCCTCGCCCGCGACGCGAGGAGACGGTCGATCCCCGCCGCACCGCCCTCTTCCGTGAACGTGCCGGGGACGACCACCGCAGCGCCAGCGAGTCCGTGATCGCGCATGGCTTCCAGATACCCCGACCGCCGAGAACCAGCGCCGGCCCCCGTCCCACCGTCGACGTGAGCGATGTCTCGATGCCCCAACGACACCAGATGGTCGACCGCCATCCGGGCACCGGCTCGATCGTCGTTGGTGACCGAATCGACCGAGGGCCGCCGCGATGCCCGAGCGACGAGCACCACGGGGACCGATGAGGCGGCCGAGAGGATCAACGAGGTGGGAAGCACCGGCCCGGCCAGGATCAAGCCGTCGGTTCGAAGCTGCAAGAGGGTCTCGATCGCTACCCACTCGCGTTCGGCCATGCGGCTACCGGTGTTGATGAGGGCGCGGTACTGAGCCGAGAGGGCCTCGGCCTCGATCCCGTCCACGACTTCGGCGAAGTAGAGGTTGTGGAGATCGGACAGCATCACCCCGATCACGTTGGTCCGCTTGCGGACGAGCGACCGAGCGACGGCGTTCGGACGGTAGCCGAGCTGTTCGGCTGCCCGAAGGATCGCCTCCCGCTTCTCCTCCCGGACCCTTGGTGAGCCACGGAGTGCCAGCGACACCAACGACTTGGATACTCCCGCTCGCTCGGCCACGTCCAGGATCGTGGGGTGGCCCTGCCGGAGGCGGTCCCGGACCGCCGTCGATCCGCTCACAGGCCCACCCGTTGGTGCTTACGTTCCGCCTCGTGTTCCGCCTTCGCCACCAGGACCTCGTGGCGCTCCGAGGCCTCGGGGACCCCCACGTCCCACCACGCATCCCCGCCCGTCCACGTCTCTGGGTCCGTTCGGATCACGATCACCGCCGTCCGATCGGCTTCTCGCGCTTGCTCGAGTGCACCCTCCAGCTCCTCGAGCTTGGAGACCTCGATGGCCAACGCACCCATCGATCGGGCGTGAGACGCGAAGTCAACGTACGCGATCTCCCTCGCACGGACGTTCTCGATCAAGTTGTTGAAATGCGCGGCGCCCTTGGACACCTGGAGCCGGTCGATGACCGCATAGCCGCCGTTGTCGCACAGTACGACGATGAACCCGTGTCCGGAGAGCACGGAACCGTAGATGTCGGAGTTGGCCATCAGGTAGGAGCCGTCCCCGCAGAAGGAGATCACCGTGTGATCGGGGAGCGCCATGGCGGCACCCCAGGCCCCAGCGATCTCGTAGCCCATGCAGCTGTAGCCGTACTCGCAGTCGAAGCTGCCCACTGAGAGTGACCGCCAATGCTTGTTCAGCTCGCCGGGCAGCCCGCCGGCGGCCGTGAGCGCGTAATCGCTCTCCCGAGCGTGGCGGCTCACGGTGCGGACGACCGCCGCGTACGAGGGAGATCGGCCCTCGGCGGGAGGGGCCGCCGCCTCCTCCAGGTACGCGTTCCAGGCCGCGTACTCCTCCCGGGCCCGGTCCAGCCACGACGCCGGCGCGCGCCAGCCATCGAGGGCCTCATCGAGCTCCTCCAGGACTCGCCGCGCGTCACCCACGACAGACAAAGCGCGATGCTTCGTCGCGTCGTTGCGGCCGACGTTCACCGCGACCAAGCGCATCGCCTCGTTCCGGAACACGCTCCACGACCCGGTGGTGAAGTCCTGGAGCCGGGTGCCGACCGCCAGCACGACGTCGGCATCGCCCGCCAACGCGTTGGCCGAGGAGCTGCCGGTCACGCCGATCGGTCCGGCGAAGCTCGGATGGTCCCACGTGAGCGAGGACTTTCCCGCGACGGTCTCGACGACGGGAAGGCCGTGGTCCTCGGCGAACCGCGCGAGCTCGCCTTCGGCCAGCGAGTAGTGGACGCCACCCCCGGCGACCACGAGGGGTGACCGGGCCGACCGGAGTACCGACGCGGCCGCCTCCACCTCCACCGGATCCGGCCCCGGACGCCGGACCCGGTGGACGCGCGGATCGAAGAATGCGGCCGGGTACTCGAATGCCCTGGCCTGGACGTCCTGGGGCAGACCGATGAAGGCCGGACCGCATTCAGCCGGGTCGAGCATCGTGGCCACGGCCTGAGGGAGGGACTGGAGGATCTGCTCCGGGCTGGTGATCCGGTCCCAGTACCGAGTGACGGGGCGGAAGGCATCGTTCACGGTGGTCGTGGGATCCCCGAAGTGCTCCACCTGTTGCAGGACCGGATCGTTCAGCCGGCTGACGAAGGTGTCGCCGGAAAGGAGCAGGAGCGGGAGCCGGTCCGTATGGGCGATCGCCGCGGCCGTGACCATGTTCGTGGCCCCCGGGCCGATGGAGCTCGTCGCGACCATGATCTGGCGGCGCCTCCTCGCCTTGGCGAACGCCACGGCGGCCATGGCCATCGTCTGCTCGTTCTGCCCGCGCCAGGTGGGGAGCGCGTCGCCCGCGGCCTCGAGCGCATCCCCGAGGGCGGTCACGTTGCCGTGCCCGAAGATGGCGAAGACCCCGGGGAACAGGGGAACCTCCCGCTCGCCGATGACCGTTCGCTGGGCGATGAGGAACCGCACGATGGCCTGGGCCACCGTCTGCCTCGTGGACTCCATCGCCCCTCCCGGACTCGACGGCTGGGCGGCGATCCCTCCCTTGACACGCCGCGACGCGGCCCCTTAGCCTACTCCTTCGTCTTGGAACGTTCCAATGCAGCTCAGCCCGCATGGGGCGGATGCTCCAGGAGATGGAACGTTCCGGTGCGGATGAGGAGGGGGCCGCGCTGATGCGGATCGCGGTGATCGGCGTGGGGCGCATGGGAGTGGTGCACGCTGGGACGCTCGCTTCGCTTCCGGGCGTGGATGTGCTGGTGACAGACGTCGATCGGGATCGTGCAGGGACCGTTGCCGAGGAGCTCGGTGTGGGGGCCGTGGAGGGCGTCGCCGATGCCATGAAGGGCTCCGACGCGGTGGTGATCGCGGCCGCCACCGACGCGCACGCCCCCTTGGTCCACCAGGCTGCAGATGCGGGACTCCCGACGTTCTGCGAGAAGCCGATCTCGCTCGACGTCGCCTCCACGGCGGAAGTCGTGGCCCACATCGGGGACGTGGGGATCCCCTTCCAGATGGGGTTCCAGCGGCGCTTCGATCTGGGGTACCGCGCCGCCCGGGACCTGGTCGCCAGCGGCGGGCTCGGGACCCTGTACGTCGTGCGGATGGCCGGTCACGATCCCGCGCCACCCCACGAGGCCTACATACCCGTGTCGGGAGGCATCTTCCGTGACTTCAGCGTGCACGACTTCGACGCGCTCCGGTTCGTCACGGGTCAGGAGGTGGTGGAGACGTACGCGAATGGCGCGGTGATCGAGTTCCCCGTCTTCGAGAAGTACGGGGACGTCGACACGGCCGTGGCCACGATCCGCCTGTCGGGCGGGGCCCTGGGGATCCTCTCGGTCACCCGCCACGACCCCCTCGGCTACGACGTTCGTATGGAGCTGCTCGGTTCGGGCGACAGCGTGGTGGTGGGGTGGGACGGACGGATGCCGCTCCGCTCCGTGGAGCCGGAGGCGGCGCCCGCCCCCCCCGATCCGTATCCGCATTTCCAGGCCCGGTTCGCCGAGGCCTATCGGGCCGAGATGGAATGGTTCGTCGAGCTCGCGGCGGGGCGGCGGGAGAGCCCATGCACGGCCGAGGACGCCCTCGCGGCGCTCCGCATCGCTGTTGCCTGCGGGCGTTCTCGGGCCGAGCACCGGCCGGTGCGCCTGGAGGAGGTCGGGTGAGCCGTCGCGTTGGACGCGTGGCCGGCGCTCCGATCTCGTGGGGGGTGTGCGAGGTCCCGGGATGGGGCCACCAGCTAGAGCCCGACCGGGTCCTCTCCGAGATGGCCGGCCTCGGCCTTCCCGCAACCGAGCTCGGCCCCGACGGGTATCTGCCCACGGACGCATCGAGGCTCGAGGCGACGCTGGGCGACCACGGGCTGGCGCTCGTGGCCGGGTTCGTGCCGGCTGTCCTCCACGAGCCGGCGCGGCTTGAGGACGAGCTCGACCGGGTGACGAGGCAGGCCGACCTGCTGGCCGGGGCCGGTGCCCAGGTCCTCGTGCTGGCGGCGGGCACAGGCCGGGACGGCTACGAGGCGGGAACGGAACTCGACGATCCGTCGTGGGCGTCGCTCGTCGCGGGGATCGCCCGAGTGATCGATCTCGGGTCCCAGAGGGGCCTGGCGGTGGCCCTGCATCCCCATCAGGGCACGGTGATCGAGGGACCGCACCAGGTTCAGCGGCTGCTGGAGTCCTCGCCCGTATCGCTCTGCGTGGACACTGGCCACCTCCTGGTCGGAGGGGTCGACCCAGTCGAGCTCACCAAGGCCGCGCCGGACCGGGTGGCCCACGTCCACCTGAAGGACGTCTCGGTCGAGCTGGCGGAGCAAGTGCGGACGGGATGGATGGGGTACCGGGAAGCGGTGGCGAAAGGAATGTACCGGCCGCTCGGGTCGGGGGACGTGGACATCGCGGCCATCATCTCGGCCCTCGAGGCGTCGGACTACGATGGCTGGTACGTGCTGGAGCAGGACACCGTGCTGGAAGGGGCACCCGAAGAGGGGAGCGGCCCGGTCCACGACGTCGCCGCAAGCCTCGCGTTCGTCGAGCGGTTCGGCGTGCGGCTCGGACCTTCGTCCGTGGCCGGTGTGTCGGTGTCGGAGGGGGGACACGCGATGGAGCGTCGCCCCGGAGGAAAGGAGGGGGAATGAACCGTCGAAGGTTGGCGGGGCTCCTGCTGGTGCTGGCCCTGTTCGGGGCGGCGTGCACCGGCGACGGAGACGAGGGCGAGAACGGGGGCGCCGTAAAGCAGCGCGACTTTCGGTTCGTGGTCGTGACCCACGGCCAGGCATCGGACCCGTTCTGGTCGGTTGCGGCCAACGGCGTACAGGCCGCGGCCGACGACATGGGGGTCCAGGTCGAGTACCAGGCCCCCGAGACGTTCGACATGGTGGCCATGAGCCAGCTGATCGACGCGGCCGTCGCCTCACAGCCGGACGGCCTGGTGGTGAGCATCCCCGACGCGGACGCGCTCGGTCCGTCGATCCGGGCCGCGGTGGATGCGGGGATCCCGGTCATCTCGATGAACTCTGGGAGCGACGTGTTCGCCGACCTGGGGGTGCTGGTCCACGTCGGACAGACCGAGTTCGAAGCGGGGCTCATCGCGGGCCAGCGATTCGCGGATGAGGGCGTAAAGAACGCCATCTGCATCAACCAGGAAGTGGGGAACGTGGCGCTGGACCTGCGCTGCCAGGGCTTCGAGAAGGGCCTCGGCCAGAAGGTCCCCGTGATCCCGGTCGACCTGGCCGACCCCACCGGTGCCCAGGAAACCGTGGCCGGAGTCCTTCAGCAACAGTCGGACCTGGACGGCATCCTGACCCTGGGTCCCACCGGCGCGGAGCCGACCCTGGCAGCGCTCGACCAGGCCGGCCTGCTGGGCAAGGTCAAGTTCGCGACATTCGACCTGTCACCGGAGGTCCTGGAGGCGATCGACAGGGGCGACATGCTCTTCGCCATCGACCAAGCCCAGTACCTCCAGGGCTACCTGCCGATCGTCCTGCTCACCAAGTACATGGAGACCGGGGCGCTCCCGCTCGGGAGCGTGGATCGGGTGATCCTGACCGGTCCCCAGATCGTGACGCAGGAGACGGCCGCGCAGGTGGTGGACTACTCAGCGGAGGGATTGCGGTAAGGACGAGGATGATCGGGGCCTGCCGTTCTGCATCGGCGGGCCCCGATCACTAGGCTCGCTGCTACCG
>DASSSA010000137.1:0-2632 GCA_035701505.1 Actinomycetota bacterium | reverse complement strand
TCGGGGGCCAGCTTGAAGGTCATGGCGTCCCCATACGTGCCGGCGAACACCTTGTCCCGGATCTTCAGCACGGGCATGCCGAACATCTTGGACCGCTTCGCCCCTCGCTCGAGGAAGCTCTGGGCCACCCGGTCGAACTGCGCCCGGGTCTCTTCGCCGATCCTCGGCATCTTCACCGTTCGATGGTAGACCAACCCCGCGGCCACCAACACGCTGGGGCGGTCTCGGCCCAGAGCCTTTCGGGACCACCGCCGAACTCTATGGTTGAGGCCAGCCGATCGATTCTTCGAAAAGATGAAGGACGGACGATGCCCCGGATCCTGGCCGTCGCCGACGAGGTGGAAGAGTCGCTGGGGCGCGAGGCGCTGGCGCGGCTTCGGCCCGACCTCGTGCTCTCCGCCGGCGACCTCCCGTTCGCCTATCTCGAGTACCTGGTGACGGCGTTGAACGTGCCGCTGTTCTACGTCCCGGGGAACCACGACCCCAGCCTCCGGGAGCGACGAGACGAGCTGGCCTGGCCGCCGAGCATCTCACTGAAGGACGCCCGCGATCCCGTCGGACCGCTCGGGTGCACGAACGTGGACGGGCGGATCGAGGACGTTGGCGGCATCCGGGTGGCCGGCCTCGGTGGGAGCATCAGGTATCGGGAGGGGCCGAACCAGTACACCCAGAAGGAGATGCGTCGTCGGGCGGGCCGGTTGCGGCGCCGGGTGGCGGCTCGAGGACTCCACGGCCGTCGCGGCGTCGACGTGTTGCTCACCCACGCTCCTCCGCTCGGGGTTGGCGACGAGGATGACCCGGCGCATCGGGGGTTCGAGGCCTTACTGGAGCTGGTCGAGCGGCTCTCGCCGAAGCTCCTGATCCACGGTCACATCCATCCGTACGGGGAGGCGAAGCCGGATCGTCCACTTGGGACGACGACCGTGGTGAACGCCGTTCCCTTCCGGCTTCTCGAGGTGGAACCGTGAGCGACAGGCCGTTCGGGCCGTCCTCCACCTTCGGGCGGGCGCGCCGGCAGGAGGCCTACCGCCGGCTGGCCGACGTGGTCCGAAGGCGCAAGCCCAAGCCATTGCTCGACCTGGACGACGTGGGCAAGCGCCTCCGCGTGTTCGAGCAGTCCTACGTGGGGGTCCGCCCCATCCCGGTGTCGAGGATCGTGGGAACGCTCGGGCGGACCGGCGACTTCGACCGGGCGTTCCTCCCTCGCCGGGGCGACATCCAGTCCCGGTGGGAACGGGTCGAGCGGGCGTTCGACCAGGGTGACTTCCCGCCGATCACCGTGTTCGAGCTCGACGGCTCGTACTTCATCGTCGACGGGCATCACCGGGTGGCCGTGGCCCGCCAGCGTGGCATCGACTACATCGACGCGGAGATCACGCGCCTCCGCAGCAGGTGGCCGCTGCCCCCCGACGCCGACCTCGGCCGGATCATCATGGAGGAGCAGCGGCAGCAGTTCATGGAGGAAAGCGGCCTTGAGCGGGCCCGCCCCGAGGTCCGGATCGAGTTCTCCCGGCCCCAGGGCTACATCGAGCTCCTGGAGCAGATCAAGGTCCACGGCTACAACCTGATGATGCTGCGAGGCGAGATGCTGACACCGGAGGAGATCGCCGCCGACTGGTACGACCGCGTGTACCTGCCGACGGTGGAGGCCATCAAGCATGAGGGCCTGTGGGAGCTGTTCCCGGAGGCGACGAAGGCCGACCTGTTCCTGTGGGTCACGCAGAGACGGCGGGAGCTGTTCCCCGAGCGTGGGGGGATGCAGACGGAGGAGGCCGTGCGGGCGGCGCGCGACACGAGCCCGAAGCCCGCTACGCTCAAGCCCCGCTTGGCGAAGCGCCGGAAAGAGGACTGAGTCCGAGCGCGGGCGCCCGTCCTTGACGCCCGTTCTCGCCGACGCCAGTACCAATCCCACTCGCTCCAACCGTCGGCCCTCTCGATGACGTACAGCGCGAAAGGCTGCCTGGGGAACTCGCCGAGAGGGTCGGGGGTCGGATCCACCGAGCCGAGAGAGCCCTTTCAAGGGCCTGTCACACCGACAAGGGTGAGCGGCATAGTGGGTCGGAACGTTCCGGCGGACGACCGGGGGCCCATGTACGAGGAGCTCAGCGACGGGGAGGTGCTCCGCCTCTCGCGCGAGGAACCCGAGGCCTTCGGGGCGTTCTACGGGCGGCACGCGGAGACGGTGCTCCGGTACTTCGCCAGGAGGACGCTTGACCCCGAGGCGGCGGCGGAGCTCACGGCCGAGACCTTCGCCCAGGCGTTCGCGTCGCGGCGGCGGTTCCGCGACCAAGGCCGCGGCGGGCTTGTGTGGCTCTACGGCATCGGCAGGCACCTGCTGAGCCGGTACTTCCGAACCGGCGCGGTCGACGCCAGGGCCCGACGCCGGCTGGGGGTGCCGGAGCGCTTGATCTCGGAGGAGGACTACGAACGGATCGAGGAGTTGATCGACTTCGAGCAGGTGGGGCGGGCCATCGCCAGCGCGTTCTCGGTGTTGTCGGAGGAGCAGCGCGATGCGCTGACGCTCCGAGTGGTCGAGGGCCGCCCGTACCACGAGGTCGCCGAGCAGCTGAGCTGCACGGAGGAGACGGCCAGGGCTCGGGTGAGCCGCGGGCTGCGGCGCCTGGCTCGGGTG
>DASSSA010000136.1:0-34974 GCA_035701505.1 Actinomycetota bacterium | reverse complement strand
TTCGGTAGACGCTCCTCACGCGCTTCCCTCGAAGGCCCGAGTGCACCCGGTCGCGGGAATCTGCTCGTGGGTCTCGCAGGTACCGGTGACCGTCATCTCCGGCCTTGGAGGCGTTCCATCTCGCGGCGGATCTGCTCTTCGTCGAACTCGTCGTTGCGATAGACATCCCACGCGTTCATGACCACACCGATGCCCCAGCCCACGATGGGGAACACCGGCCAGAAGAACCCGTGAAGGTCGGTCAGAGCCCAGATCACCATGAGGAACGCGTTGACCAGGAAATAAACCAGAAGATGCCCCGAGAAATCGCTCCGCTTCTTGAGGCGCTTGATCGCCCTCTCGCGAAGGACCTCCTCACGAACGTCCTCATCGATCGTCATCTCACATCCCTCCTCGCCCTAGACGCTACCGGTCGGGAGATCATGGCCCAGGGCCGGTGGTCCCCCATTGAGTCCGACGAACGACCCATCGAACGTCCCTCGACTGAGAGCGCGCTTCCGGAGCCCGGCCCCATGGCTCGAGTATCTGAGAGATTTGAAGTTATCTCTGGCACCGTACCCTCAGTCCTCGGTGCCGGTGACGAGATGGTCTTCCTGTTCGGCTTGGCGTCGCCCATGCCGCCGCCTACCGCCTGTCCGAGAACCGCTCGAGCGGGAGTGTCACTCCTATCGCACGACGAACACCGGGCACTCCGCCAGGTGCAATACGCGATGTGAGACGCTCGCGAGGAACAGTCCCTCCCACTCGGACAAACCTCGTGACCCCATCACGATGAGCCCCGCGTCAAGCTCCTTCGCCAGCTCGAGGATGACGTGAGGGACCCCGCCGGTGGGTGCGGTCTGGACTTCGCCTCGAGCGCTCACGCCCGTGTCCTTCAACGCCCTCACGATCTCATCCACGAAGTCGGTGGCCGCATCCGGCTGCTCGACCTCGTATGAACCGAACGGCGTGATCTGCTGCTCGCGGACGTGCAGCACTACGACCTCTGCCCCGTACTTCTGCCCGATGTCTGCGGCAACTTCCACGGCCTTCCTGCTGCTCGGAGAACCGTTCGCTGCAAGCAAAATGCGTTCGAACATGGAGCTCGCCTCCTTCTCGTTCGCCCCGTATCACGGGCGGCCTGACACGTCACGTTCCCCTGAAGCCTGGGTGTTCGCCAGGGTCGAAGGGCCCGCGTCTGATAAGCCCGATGGCCCACTCGAGGATTACTAGGAGATCGAGCGACGCTCGCGCTCAGCAGTCCCCTGGGTCTCCCGCAACCGTCCAGGCAGCCGAGCGTGTCCTCGTGGGCGCGGAGGTGGAAAGGTCAGCCCGAGGCCGGAGAGCGGCGACGGATGCCTCACGGCCTCGGTCAGGGGATCGATGATCGACAGAAGCGACCATCGCCGTCCGCCTCGATCGAAGGGCGGGTGCATCGCGGGCCGCGATCTCGAGGCCGGCGCGCCAGCCCGGGGCCCGACCGCCGGACGGCACCTCGATGCCGCCAGGATCAAGACCAGCGCTGGCGATCAACCAGGAGATCACCGAGTTCGAATTCCACATGTCGCCCGTTCGGCCTTCGTCTCGGCCCCATACCAGGGCTGGAACAGACGGCACCAGATCGAGTACCTGTGACGCTTGGGCGGGGTCATCCGTCACGCGCACGGGGCTCGAGACAGCCTCGGCGATATCGGGGATGACGCCGTCTCGCCACCGACGGACCTCGTACCGGAAGAGCCGGAAGCGTCCAGCGACTCTCGAGCCGACGGGTCCCTCCAGGACCACGCCCCGTCGTTCCCCGTGCATGTCAGGGATCGGAGTCTGCTCGATCACGAAGCGGCCCTCGGGAGCGACGACGACGAGAGCCGAGTGATAGAGGTCGTACGGACGTCGTCGCTGGGCACGGGCGCTGATCGCCTCGAACAGCTTTCCGCTCAACCTCACGACGTGCTGCCCCGCGCCCAACGGGATCCAGTAGAGATCCACGGCTGCGGATGACTGGCGGGCTTCCTCTCTGGTCTCGCGTTCCTGGTTCATGCGAACAGAGAACCTGACGCCATCGGACGCGGACAGGGCCAAAGGACCCGATCTCTGGGAGCACGTCGGGTAGGAACAGGCCGCGCTCACCTCTTGCGCATTGGTACCACGGAGCGCCACGCTCGCGGCGATCGTGGCCGGATCGGTCGTGTGCTGCACGAGATCTCTCTCCCGGAACCTAGCCAGCCATCGGGAACAGGGAAAAGCGAGAGAAAACTCGTCCTCGCGCTCAGGAGGAGAGCATGTGGCGAAGGACCATCTGGAGGATGCCCCCATGGCGGTAATAGTCCACCTCGGCGGCCATATCGATCCGAACCGTGGCCGGGAACGAGACCTCGGACCCGTCTTCGCGGCGTGCCTGGACCCGGACCTCTTGCCTGGGCACGATCCCGCCGGACAGCCCGCCGATGGTGAACGTCTCCCCTCCAGTCAGGCCGAGCGAGGTCGCCGACTGCCCCTCGGCGAACTGCAACGGCAGCACGCCCATCCCCACCAGGTTGCTCCGGTGGATCCGCTCGAAGCTCTCGGCCAAGACCGCGCGAACCCCTAGAAGGGCCGGTCCCTTGGCAGCCCAGTCGCGCGAGCTGCCGGAGCCGTACTCCTTCCCGGCGACCACGAGCAGCGGCACGCCCTCGTCGCGATAGCGGAGAGCCGCGTCGAAGACGGCCATGACCTCGCCCTCCGGGAGGTGCGTGGTCCACGGCCCTTCGGTCCCCGGCGCCAGCTCGTTCCGCAGCCGAACGTTGGCGAAGGTCCCGCGCATCATCACCTCGTGATTCCCCCGGCGGGAGCCGTAGCTGTTGAAGTCCCGTTGTTCCACCCCGTGTTCGATGAGGTACACCCCGGCGGGTGAGTCCGGTTTGATGGCTCCCGCGGGCGAGATGTGGTCGGTGGTGATCGAGTCCCCCACCCTGACCAGCACGCGAGCATCGATGAGGTCCACCGGCTCCGAAGCTTCGGGTGCCAGGCCCTCGAAGAACGGGGGCTCCCGGACATACGTGGAGGCGGGGTCCCACGCGAACATGGGGCCGGTCGGCGAGGGAAGCGAGTTCCAGTGCTCGTCTCCGGCGAAGATCCGTCCGTACTCTCGCTTGAACTGCTCGGGGGAGATGGCATCGGCAACGGCCGCCTGCACTTCCTCGGCCGAGGGCCACAGGTCACGGAGGTAGACAGGCGAGCCGTCCCGGGCCTTCCCGATCGGTTCCCGCGTGAGGTCCGTCTCGACGTGGCCGGTGAGCGCGTAGGCGACGCACAGCGGTGGCGAGGCCAGGTAGCTCGCCCGCACCAGGGGGTGGATCCGGCCCTCGAAATTCCGGTTGCCCGAGAGCACCGCCACCACCGCGAGGTCCTTCTCCTGGACTGCGCTCGCCACCTCGTCGGGGAGCGGCCCGGAGTTCCCGATGCAGGTGGTGCAGCCGAACCCGACGAGCGAGAACCCCAGCTTGTCGAGGTACGGCTGGAGTCCCGCCGCATCGAGGTAGTCGGTGACCACTCGCGACCCGGGGGCGAGCGAGGTCTTGACCCACGGCTTGGTCTCCAGCCCAGCCTCCACCGCTCGCTTGGCCAGGAGGCCCGCCGCGATCATCACGGTCGGGTTCGAAGTGTTGGTGCAGCTGGTGATGGCGGCGATGACCACCGAGCCGTGACGGATCTCGGCGTCGTTCAATTTCACCGTCTGTGCGCTCTCCGGGTCCACCCGCCGAGACGTGTCGACGTCGGGCTCCTCCTTCGTCCCGCCGTACGCTCCGCCCTCGTCGATCAGCCTGCCCACCTCGGTGGGGTCCGGATCGGGTTCAATCCGGTCTCGGAACGCCTCGATGAAGGACTCCCACACGCCGGACAGCGGCACCCGGTCCTGCGGACGCTTGGGTCCGGCCACCGACGGCTCCACCGCCGACAGATCGAGGTCGAGGATCTCGCTGAACACCGGCTCGGGATCTGCGTCCGTCCGGAAGAGCCCCTGCTCCTTCGTGTACCGCTCGACCAGGTCCACCCGATCCTCGCGTCCGGTGAACCGGAGATATCGAAGCGTCTCGTGGTCAACCGGCCAGAACGCGGCGGTCGCCCCGTATTCGGGGCACATGTTCGAGAGGGTGGCCCGGTCGGCCAGCTCGAGCGACGAGCAGCCCGGCCCGAAGAACTCGATGAACTTCCCGACGACGCCGTGAGCCCGCAGCATCTGCGTCAGCGTCAGCACCAGGTCGGTGGCCGTCGTCCCGGCCGGCAGGACGCCGGTGACGCGCACGCCGATCACGATCGGCTGCGGCAGGAACATGGGCTGTCCGAGCATGGCCGCCTCGGCCTCGATCCCGCCGACGCCCCACGCCAGCACGCCCAGGCCGTTGATCATGGTGGTGTGGGAATCGGTTCCCACGAGCGTATCGGGGAACGCCTCGCCGTCCTTCGTGGCCACGACCTTGCCGAGATGCTCCAGGTTGACCTGGTGGCAGATGCCGGCGCCCGGCGGGACCACGCGCACACCGTCGAACGCTTGCTGGGCCCATCGAAGGAGCGCGTAGCGCTCACCGTTCCGCCGGTACTCCCACTCGATGTTGGCCTGATAGGCCTGTGGGCTTCGGAACAGGTCGACCTGAACCGAGTGGTCGATGATGAGGTCCACGTCGACGAGCGGATTGACCCGTTCCGGATCGCCGCCGGCGCGGGCCATGGCCGATCGCATGGCGGCCAGATCCACCACGGCCGGGACGCCGGTGAAGTCCTGCATCAGGACCCGGGCCGGCATGAACGCGACGTTCGTCTGCGGGGCCGGCGCCGGCCAGTCGGCCAGGGCCCGGACGTCGGCGTCGGCCACGTCGCGCGTCCCGGCCCGGCGGAGGAGGTCCTCCAGCAGGATCTTCACCGTATGTGGCAGGCGGGCGACCTGGCCGATCTCGTGCTCGGCGAGCCAGCCGAGCCGGGTGACCGTGACGTTGCCGCCCGCCGTGGCCAGGCGATCCTTGGCGGCGGCGAATTCCGTGGCCATGTGACCCGACCCCCTCGAGGACGACACCTCCATTGTCCCCGATGTGGCGCGAGGGCGACCCGGCGATCGAGGGGCTCTCCTCTCTCCCTACATGCGGAGGTGGCTGCGCCCGGGGAGCCCCTCGTCGTCCTTGGACTCGTCACCCTTTGGCGGGGCGACGATCTCTTCCCGCCGCACCTCGGCCCGATGCTCCTGGATGGCCTGCTTGTGGGCCAGGCGCGTCTGGCGACGGATCTTGGCCTCCTTCTGGCGGCGCTGCTGGGTCTGGCCCTGGGCGACCACCGACGGCACGGGGCGAGGCTTCCCCTCTTCATCGAGCGCGACGAACACGAGGTAGGCGCTGCCGGTGTGTGTGCGCTCCCCCGACAGGACGTTCTCCGATTCCACCCGAACGCCAACCTCCAACGAGGTCCTGCCGACGTCGTTCACCGAAGCGCGCACCGTCACCATGTCGCCGATCCTGACCGGTGCGAGGAAGGACATCGTGTCCATCGATACCGTCACGGCCGGGCCCCCGCAGTGCTTCATCGCGGCCAGGCCGGCCGCCGTGTCCACGAGCTTCATGATGGTTCCGCCGTGAACGATCCCGGCGATATTCGCATCGCCGATCTCCATGAGCTGAACCAGCGTCACCTGTGACCCGGATACGAGCTTCGGCTCGAGATCCTCGTCGGCCATATGCGGACTGTACCCCAGGCTCCCGGGCATTCGGTGGAGGGCGTGCGGGTAGCATGCCGGCCATGCGCCGACTCGCCACCTTCAGCACCCTGCTCGTCCTGGCGACCTCGTGCGGCGTCGAGTCGGCGCCCGTCCCGAGCCCCACCCGAACGGTCGAACCGACGGCGACGTCGCCGAGCCCCACGCTCACCGTCACGGCGACGCCGTCGCTCACTCCGCCCGTCATCGACGTGCCAGTCGACGCGCCGACGACCTACGGCCGCCGCCAGGCCGCCGACAAGGTCCCGGTTGCCGACCTCGTGCCGGTCGGGGCGGAGGTCACCAAGCCCTGGACGCTCCCGCCGACCTCGGCTGGGGTTCCCCAGATCGCGCTGGCATGGACGCGAGGCGTGGATCCGTTCTCATCGGAGCACGGGTTCGAGCTGTGGCAGTTATTCGGCGACGCGCCTCCATGGCGGGTGGTCTACGCGTTCACCGACCCTCCCGCCGCACGGGTCCTCGGCGTACGGTTCGACGTGGGCGACGTGACCGGCGACGCTGTCCCCGACGTGCTCACGTTCGAGGACAAGGACGGGAGCGGAGGCTGCGGCGTCTGGCGGGTCGTGCACAGTGGTGCTGGGTTCGCCACCCCCATCTTCCACCGGTCGACGTGTGATACGGAGATCGAGCTCGCGTCGGGAACGCTTCGGATTCGCTCGGCCGAGTACGAGCCGGGCGACTCCCACTGCTGTCCGAGCAGGTTCCGCACCACCACGATCAGATGGGACGGCTACGGCTGGACGGTGGTGGATCGCGTGGTGACGCCGGCTTAGGCTATCACCTGGATCTGGCTTCCCCGGGGCGAGCCGTCCACCTCGATCCTCGCTGGGAGACGAAGCGCCAGCTCCCGAACGTGGGTGATGACCCCGACCATCCTGCCGTCGCTGCCCAACTGCTCGATGGCGTCGACGACCACCTCGAGCGTCTCCGGGTCGAGCGTGCCGAACCCCTCGTCCAGGAACAGGCTGTCCAGGTCAGCACGGCGGGTGAGCGAGAGCGATCGGACCTGCTCCGACAGGGCGAGGGCGAGACCGAGCGAGGCGAGGAACGTCTCACCTCCCGAGAGCGTCCGCGCGCTCCGGCGCTCCTCGCCGTTCCAGGCATCGATCACGAAGAACTCGTCCTGGTCGAACGCCAGGCGGTACCGCCCGCCCGACAGGGTCGACAGATGCTCGGAGCCCACGGCGGCGAGGATCTGGAGCGCCTCAACCTGGAGGAAGGCGATGATCCGGTCGGCCCGCAGCTCCTTCGACAACGCGTCGAAGCGCGACGCCCGTCCCCGCTGCTCGGTCACCCGCTCGATCAGGTCCCTGGCGTTCGCCAGCTTGGCCATGAGCTCGGACGAGCGATGCTCGGCGGTGGCCGCCTCCCTGGCCGCAGCGGTGCGGGCCCCGGCCACCGCATCGACGAGCTCCGACAAGCTGGCGGCGGACTCGAATCCATCGCCGACGGTGCCCCTGGCCTCGGCCAGCAGGGTCGCCTCGCCTCCCCCGCGCGCGGACGCCAGCTCGTCCAGGCGCTCGGCGAGCGAGCCGAGCCCGTGCGCGAGCGCGGTCGCGGCGGCCAGGAGCTCGCCCGCATCGGTGACTGGAGCGGTCTGCGGCAGTTCCGCCAAGCCGAGATCGGGGCCCGCCAGGGTGCGAGCACGCTCCACCAACCCACTCACCGACAGCCCTCCGAGACGCCCTCGGACCTCGGCGGCTCGAGCCATGAGGCCATCCCGCTCGCGTTCGGCGATGACCCGTTCGTCCTTGGCCTCGGCCAGCGCGGCCTCGGCCACGTCGCACGATCGGTCGAGGTCCTCGAGACGTTCCAGGCGTCCATCGAGCACCGCGACCGGGTCGGTGGGAACCCTCCCGCCGAAGGCCTCGGCGATCTCCGACTCCGCGCTCCCGAGCTCCCCCGTCATCCCGTCGAGGTGCTCCTCGATCCGTATGGCCTCGCGCTCGGCCTGGCCGGCCTCGCGCTCGGCCTCGTCCCGATCCGCCCGCGCACGCTGCAAGCCCTCGCTCGCTTGCTCGGCGCTTCCCCGTGCCTTCGCGTGTGCCGCCTTCACCCGCTCCAGCGCCTGCGCCCCGCGCGACTTGGGAAGGGACCCGATGGCTCGACCGCAGACCGGACACGGGTCGCCCGCCTTCACGCCGCTTCGAACCGCCGCCACCAGATCCGCGTGGGTTGCCCGGTCGAGGGCCTCCTCCGACGACTCGACCGCGGCGAGGGCGGCCTCGGCCTCGCCCACCCGGGCCGCTACCGCCTGCTCCGCCGCCTCGAGCCTCTTGGCCAGCTTCGGGATCAAGGCCCGGGCAGCCTTGGCCGCGACCCGGGCCTTCGCCGCCTCCGCTCGTGATCCCGCCAGTGCCTCTGCCCTAGCTCGGAGCGAGGCCACCTGCGCGGTTCCCCCCCAGCCCGCCTGCGCCTTCTTCCATGCCGCCCTGGCCTTCCGGGCTTCCTTCGCCCTGGCCTCGGTCGCCTTGGCGGCGGCAGAGGCTGCGGCCTCGGCCTGGGCCAGGCGGTCGGCCAGATCCTCGAGCGCCGCCGCCGACTCGGTCGTGATGGCGGCTGCGCGCCGGGCATCGACCGCGCACGTTCGAAGCTCCTGCACCGACCGCTCGATCTCCGCCCACCGGTCGGCCAGCTTCCGCAGCGTGCCCTCGGCGGCGGCCAGGCTCGCATCTCGCGCCGCCGCCTCCGCGGCCACGGCCGCAGCCTCTGCCACGGCCTCCTCGGTCACCCCTGCGTACTCGGTGGAGAGGAGTCGCTCGTTCGCACCGGCCTCTGCGGACGCCATCCGCTTGATCTCGCCGGCCAGCCTGGCCAGGCGCTCGAACAGCTCCAGGCCCAGGAGCTCGGTGAGGATGTTCCGCCGGTCCTTGGCATCGCCCACCAGGAACTCGGCGAACTTGCCCTGCGGGAGCAGGACGGACCGGGTGAAGGCCTCGTAGTCCAGTCCGATGGCCTGCCTGATCATGGCGTCGGCCTCCCGGACCCGGTCCGCCCCCTCGCCGGCCTGGCGCCACTCCCCGTCCTCCCACCGCTCCAGCAGGATCTTCGACCCGCCGTGGACCGGCGTGGACCGGGCCACCCGGTAGCGCTCCTTCCCCACGCCGAACTGGAGCATCACGGCCATCCGGGGCTGGCCCTGGCTGACGAGCTGCGCGACCTGCCTGCCCACCCGATCGACCGAGCCATACAGGGCGTACGTGATGGCGTCGAGGATCGAGGACTTTCCGGACCCGGTGGGCCCGGCGATGGCGAACAGGTCGAGGCCGTCGAAGTCGATGGCCTGGTCGTCACGGAAGGACGTGAACCCCTTGAGCTCGAGTCGGACGGGACGCATCAGGCCCCCTCCGCTTCGAGCGCGAGGGCCTCGTCGAAGGCCTCCAGGATCTCCGCGGATGGCTCCGCGCCGTGTTGGACGCGGAAGTACGCTTCGAACTGGTCGCGCGGCCGGAGCGAGGAGACCGGCTCGGCCTGGGAGGAGCCTTCGGGCCGCTCGTAGTCCAGGTGCACATCGAGGGCGTTCGGAAGGGCCTCTCGGATCCTGTCCGCCAACCCCGGGACCGGACCCTCCGTCCTAACGAACACCCGGAGATACGCATCGGCGACATCCGCGGCCCGGGCCACGATCTCGTCGAAGGTCCCTCGAACGTCCACGAGGCGCCGGCCCGCGGTGAGCGGGACCTCCCGAACCCGGGCCGGCTTCCCCGGAGATCCCTCCACGATCGCCACTGACTTCCGCTGGTCCACCTCGCCGAAGTCGAGCTGGATCAACGAGCCGGCATACCGGGCCGGAGCGGCCGACCCCTTGACCGGTTGAGGACGGTGCACGTGGCCGAGCGCGATGTACGCGGCGTCCCCGGGCAGCCTCGACGGTGAGATGGCGTACTGAAGCCCGATGCTGACCTCGCGTTCGCCGCCGCCGAGCATCGCGCCGTCGGTGAACAGATGGGCGAGGAGCACGTTGACCCGATCCGGCCGGAAGCCACCGGCCATGGCCACCAGCAACTCCCCCATCCCCTCCGCGTAGGACAGGAACCAACGCTCTCCGGCCTCGAACAGCGCCGCGGCGTCGCCGAATCGCCGCTCGGGGACGAACGGGACGCAGGCGACCAGGGCCGAGACCGCGCCGTCTCGCGATGGCAGCTCGACGATCCCACCGCCCTCGGGCGGAGCCACGCGCGGCACCAGATGGACGTCGATCGGTCGCAGCAGCTTGCTCAGGGCCTCCAGCCTGAGGGCGGAGTCATGGTTGCCGGGGATGGCCACCATCCGGATCCCTGCCTCGTGCAAGCGAAGGAGGGCTTCGAACACCACCGCATCGGCTTCGGGTGGCGCTGCCCGGTGCTCGTAGAGGTCCCCAGCCACGAGCACCGCGTCGACGGCCTCGTCGCGGGCGATCCCCACGACCTCCTCGAGCGCCGCCGCGAACTCCTCGTACCGCGGCCTTCCTCGGATGGCCTTGCCGACGTGCCAGTCCGCCGTGTGCAGGAACCTCAGAGCGCTCATTCCCCCCGGAACGGCCGGAACGGGTCCCCGCCGGAGGGCGCCGCCTCGTCGGCCCGGGTGGCCCACGACGGGAAGGGGAAGCGGATCTGGAGCGGGATGGGGATGTGCGGTTGCTGGAGGATCATCGACCCCGGCTTGAGGATGGAGGCCCGCGACCGGGTGACGGCGGGGAGGAATCCGTACTCGCTCCGGGCCGCCTCCGCCGTGTCCAGCCGCCCCACCACCCGGAATGCGCTGTTGGCGATGATTCGCCGCTCGACCTCGCTCGCCGTCTGCTCCGCGCCGACCAGGATCATCCCCAGCGATCGGCCCCGCTCCGCGACGTCGAGCAGGACCTCCTTGATGGGGCTCCACCCCTCTCGCGGCGCGTAACGGTTGAGCTCGTCCAGGACCAGGAACGCGAGCGGCTCGCGCCGCCCCATCCGCTCCTTGTGCTCGAACAGCCGCTTGATCACCACGCCCGTGACGAACCGCTTGGCCCGGTCGTGAAGGTTGTGGATGTCGATCACCGTGACCTGATTCGCCTCCCAGTCGATCCGGTGGCGCTCCGGGCGCTCGGCGGCCCGCCCCCATACGAGATGCGCCATCCGGAAGCGCGCCGCGTCAAGGCGACGGACGAAGGCCGCCACCGTCGCGTCGGAGAGTCGCCCTCGCCACGGCGAGTGCTCGTCCTCTACCTGCTCCCGGATCACCTCGCACAGGGCATCGAAGTCCTCCACGGGGAACCCCCCGAACGACACGGTTGCATCGCTCTCCGGGTCGTCCGCGCACTCCCGATCCAGATGCGACTCGACCCGAGCGACGAGGTCGGCGATCTGCGACCGCTCGTCCTCGGCTTCGGCGAACAGGAACCGGAGGAACTTCTCCCGGACGAACTCCCGCACCGTCCAGTAGTACGCCGTCACGCCTCGGGAGCGCCCCTCGATCTGCGGTACAGCTTGACCGCCCGCGTCCGGCCGCACCGGCGCCCATACCCCCACGCTCTCGAACGCTCCCACCGGGAGTCCCAGTCGACCGTAGTCATCTCGGTCGGTCTGCTGGAGCTTGGCGTTGGGTGTGTCGAGCCACATGAGGTCCTCGCCCTTCACGTTGAACACGATGGCCTTGGTGTTGGTCGAGTACCGCCCAAGCACCTCCGAGTGGAACAGCGCATATAGGAGGAACAACGCGTAGGTCGTCTTGGTCGCAACGCCGGAGACGCCGGAGATGTTCACGTGGGCGCCGCGGGTGCCGTCGAGGAAATCGAGGTCCAGGAACATCGGCTCGCCGTCCCTGGTCAGGCCGGCCGGGACCCGCCGCTCCATCTGGTCGAAGTACAGGGCCTCGTCCCGGTCCTTGCCCCGAGCCCGGGATGCGGGCAGGCCGGGCATGGGCGGGACGAACACCTCGGGCTCGAACCGGGTGGCCACGACCTGGGCGGCGACCGCCGTGTCGACAGGCAGCACGCCGCGCTCAACGAGGAACACGTCGGTGTCGAACTGCGTTCCCTCGTGCCGGGCCCGGACGTCCTGGACGATGCCGGCGATCCGAAGCGGACCCCGCCCAGGGACCTCCGTGTCGACCACGACGGCGTCGTCGAGCTGGAGGTAGGAATCGGGGGCGACGCCCACCCAGAAGATGAGCGGGGTGGCGTCCTCGGTCCCCAGGACCCTGCCAACCGGCTCGCTGACGTTCTCCACCACGCTCAGGCCGCCTCCTCCGCAAGATGGGCGATCAGAGCCCGGCGGATCAGCCCTCGGTGGCCCAACCGATGCTGGAGGAAGCGCTCGAGCCCTGCGATCGGGGCCAGGTTCTGGGGGAACCGGGGATCGATGGGTCGGCCGGCGAACCCCGGAAGCAGGGCGCTCACCCGACCCGCCAGGCTCCTCGCGCCGTCAAGGCCCATGGCCACCCGAACCTCACAACGCACCAGGCCGGCGTGGTCGTGCCATTCGGGTCGGCTGCGCACCAGACGCGTGTACCACGCGTACCGTTCGAGCGGCTGGCCCTCATACACCAGCCCAAATAGCGGCGTGCGCTCTCCGGGCGAGAGCCGCGGAAGGAGCGCATCCTGATCCGGCTCGAGGTACGCGCGAACGAACCGCTTCACCACCCCGACCACGGGGCTCCTCGTCGCGTCGAGGAACCCGAGGCGTCCGTCGGTGAGTACCAGCTCCTCCTTGCCCGCGGCGATGCGCGAGGCGAGCGCCGCTTCCTGCGCCATCATCGCCTTCTGCAGGCCGAGCAGCGGGGCGTCCGGGTCGCCACCCGGCTCCGTGGCCGGCTGGTACTCGAGGACCGCCCGCCCAACCCGAACCTCGACGGGTTCCGGGCGGAGCCCCCCTCCCACCACGACCGAGCGCCCCAGCGAATGCTCGGCGAATGTCGCGCTGGCATCGCATCGAACGGCGCCCACGGCGAACGACCCGAACAGGCCCGGGGCGTGCCCGCCGTGTTCGTCCCCGGCGATCAGTCGAAGCTCCACCCGCCGGACGCCGTCCACGAACCACACCGTGCCGGGTTCCACCCCCCGGGAGACGATGGGGACGCCCCAGTCATCGGTCTCCACGAAGGGATCGGCCCTTGCGGGCGTCTCGTCCAGCCGAGCCTGGAAACCCATTCCGAAGTCTGGGATCCAGGGATCCGCTCGAAGCGACAGCATGGCCAAAGCTTACCGACCTGTTCCGACAGTCTTGAGGAGCGATGATGGCCGGTCGCCAGGGACGTGGTCACCCGGTCACGACGTCCGAGCGGTCGAAGGTCGTAGCCTCCCGGTCCGGTCTTTCCGGAGTCTCTAGCCATAGGGCGGATGCTCCCCGACCCGTCGGTGGGCCGATACTCACGGTGCCAACAACCGCGGGGGAATCGTGCCGAGATCCGTTGCCAGTCGTACGTCACGGGCGCGGTGGCGACCCCTGTCGTTCGCCTTCGTCGAGGGTATCGAGTCAACGGTCTACCCGTCCAAGGCCTACTGGAACCGGGATCGTCCGGGCCGCCAAGGACATACGAAACCACGCCCAACCGCGAGCTCGAAACGCTCCGCGTTCGCCGCCAGGTCAGGCCAAGAAGTGAGGTGAGATGGGCGACATCATAGAGATCGACACCGGCGATGAGATGACCGCCCGTATCGTCGCCGTCTGGGAGGCCGTGGCCCGCGCCGGCGATGACCTGAAGCGCGCCGCCGAGCAGCTGTCGGCCGAAGGGGAGCGGGGCAAGCTCTAAGCCCGCGCAGGGGCCGGCCGGGCTGATGACCCGGGGGCCGCGAGCGAGGTAGCCGGCGGCGGGCCCCCCGCGCCGCAGGCCTCGCGAGTGGCCCCCTCCATCTTGGGACCGCCGGCAACGATCGCGCGAGGCCCTCAGGCCTCGAGCGACCTGAGGATGTGACGGGCGATCACGACGCGCTGGATCTGGTTCGTCCCCTCGTAGATCTGCGTGATCTTGGCATCGCGCATCATCCGCTCCACCGGATATTCGCGGATGTAGCCGTATCCCCCCAGGACCTGCACCGCGTCGGTGGTGATCTCCATGGCCGCATCCGAGGCGAAGCACTTCGCAGTGGCCGAGAAATACGGCATCCGCGGATCGCCCGAGTCACACATGGCGAGCGCCCGATAGACCAGCAACCGGGAGGCCTCGATCTTCATCGCCATGTCGGCCAACATGAACTGGATGGCCTCGAAGTCGGCGATCCGCTGCCCGAACTGCTGCCGCTCGATCGCGTACCTCGACGAGACGTCGAACGCGCCTTGCGCGATGCCCAGGGCCTGGGCCGCGATGGCGGGCCGCGAGTAGTCGAGGGTTCTCATCGCGTAGGTGAACCCTTCGCCCTCCGCGCCGATCAGCCGGTCGGCGGGGATCCGGCAGTCCTCGAGGATCACCTCGCGGGTCGGCGATCCACGGATGCCCATCTTGTCCTCCTTCCGGCCGAAGGAGACGCCGGGGTCGTCCCGCATCACGAGGAACGCAGAGACGCCCTTCGCCTTCCTGGAGGGGTCCGCGGTGGCGAACACGACGTAGGCGTGGGACACGCCGGCTCCGGTGATGAATCGCTTGGTCCCCGACAGGACGAACCCATCGCCGTCGGGCACGTACCGCGTGGACATCGCGGCGGGGTCCGAGCCTGCCCCCGGCTCGGTCAGCGCGTAGGACATCAGGATGTCGCCGCGGCAGATGGCCTCGGTCATCGACCGTTCCTTGTCGCGGTCGCCGGCCACCCTCAGTGGGACTACGCCGAGCTTGCACACGCCCGGGATGAGCGACACGCCGGCCGATACCCGCGCGAGCTCTTCGACCAGCAGCCCGAAGCCGAGCGAGCCGCCGCCCGAACCGCCCAGCTCCTCGGGATAGCCCACCGCCATGAGGTCGTTGTCGACCAGCACCTTGTAGACGTCCTCGGGCCACTCGTCGGTCTCGTCGATCTCGGCGGCCCGGGGGGCGATCCGCTCCTCGGCGATCTGCCGGACGATGCCGCGGAACTCCTCGAGCTCTCGCGGCAGCTCGAATCGGTCCTCGGCCATACGACCGGAACCTACGCCGGGCGACGGACGACCAGGGCGTCGCCCTGGCCCCCGCCACCACAGATGGTCGCACCGCCGAGGTCCACCCCGCGCCGGCGCATCTCGTGGGCGAGCGTGAGGACGATCCGGGCGCCGCTCATGCCGATGGGATGTCCGAGGGCGACCGCACCGCCGTTCACGTTCACGATGTCGTCCGACACCCCGAGCACCTTCGTCACGTTCAGGGCGACGGCGGCGAACGCCTCGTTCACCTCGATCAACCCGAGGTCGTGGACGTCGAGTCCCGCCTTCTTCAGCGCGTGCTGGAGCGCGATGGCCGGCACGGAGTGCAGGTAGGCGAATCGCTCGGCCGCCATGCCGTGAGCTACGATCTCGGCGAGCGGCGGCAGGCCGAGCTCATCGGCCTTCCCGCCGCTGGTCACCACGACCGCCGCCCCGCCGTCGGAGATCTGCGACGCGTTGCCGGCCGTGATCGTCCCTCCCTCGCCGAAGGCCGGCGGCAGTGTTGCCAAGGACTCGGGGGTGGTGTCGGGCCGGATGCCTTCGTCGCGGGTCACGACGATCGGCTCACCGCTTCCTCCGCCGGTTTCGACCGCAACGACCTCCTCGTCCAAGCGGCCGCTCTCCCAAGCAGCGTGGGCACGCCTGTGGGACCGGGCGGCCCACGCGTCCTGCTCATCGCGCGTGATGCCAAGATCAGCGTTCACCCGATCCGAGGATTCGCCCATCGTCATCTTGGTGAACGATGACCACAGCCCATCGTGGATCATCGAGTCGACCAGCTCGGCGTGTCCCAGGCGCTGGCCACTCCGAGCTCGGGGAAGCAGGTACGGCGCCTGAGTCATGGACTCCATGCCCCCGGCCACCACGATCTCGACCTCCCCGGCTCGGATCAGCTGGTCGGCGAGGGCGATGGCGGTCAGGGCCGACGGGCACACCTTGTTGATGGTGATGGCCGGGACCTCTTTGGGGATGCCGGCGGCCACGGCGGCCTGCCGGCCGGTGATCTGACCGGTCCCGGCCTGGATCACATGGCCCATGATCACGTAGTCGACCCGTTCGGGGGCTACACCCGATCGCTTCAGGGCCTCGTGGATGGCGGCGGCGCCGAGGTCGGCCGCGGAGAATCCGGCCAGCGATCCCCGAAGCTTACCGATGGGCGTCCGAGCACCCGCGACGATCACCGACGGGCTCACGCGACCAGTCTACGACCGGCCGTTCGTCCGCCTCGTCGAGCCTAGACTCGGCTGGGCATGGATCTCTCCTTCGGCGTCACGGTCATCCCGTCGGTCTCCGAGCGATCCGACCCCGTGGCCGAGGCCCGGCACGCCGAGGAGCTCGGGTTCGACCTCGTGACGGCGTGGGACCACCTCCACGGCGACCGCCCCTCCTTCGAGACGTGGACCCTGCTCACGTGGATCGCCGCCTCGACGTCCCGCATCTCCGTGGGGCCGAACGTCCTCGGCCTGCCGTACCGCGATCCCGTGGTCACGGCGAAGATGGCGGAGACGTTGCACCGGCTGTCGGGCGGCCGGCTGGTGCTTGGACTGGGCGCCGGTGGCAACGATCGCGAGTTCGAGGCGTTCGGGCTGCCGGTCCGCTCTACCGGGGAGAAGATCGAGTCGCTGGAAGAAGCGGTCACGATCATCCGCGGAGTGTGGTTCGCACCGTCATTCTCCTTCCGGGGCCGCCATTACCGAACCGTCGGCGCCGAGGTCGAGCCCAAGCCGTCGCGGGCCATCCCCATCTGGCTCGGGACCTACGGGCGCCGAGCGCTCGAGCTGACGGGACGGACGGCCGACGGCTGGCTCCCGTCGATGGCGTATGCGCCGCCGGACGTCGCTCGGGAGAAGCTGAAGGTGGTGAAGGAGTCGGCCGAACGAGTCGGGCGCGACCCCGACAGGTTGACCTGCGCCTACAACGTGTCGGTGCGGGTGGGCGGCGGCCCCCCTCCCGATCCCGACCGCATGGTCGCCGGCGAGCCCGGCGCCGTCGCCGAGCGACTGGCCGGGCTCGCCGCCGACGGCTTCACGTACTTCAACGTCTGGCTCTCGGGGGACCGGTGGGAGCAACGCGAGCGGCTGATGAAGGAGGTGGTCCCTGCCGTTCGCGAGCTGGCGAGATGAGCGGAGTCTAGCTCCGGTTGGCCAGCGCCTTCTCGATGACTGTGGTGATCTCCTCGCCCACGAGCTCGTCCCGCTCCATGAGCGCATCCCGAAGGGCCATGACCACGTCGCGGTTCTCGTCGAGCACGGCCGCAACGCGCGCCTTCTGTTCCGCGAAGATGTCCTCGACCCGGGCCCTGCCGTCCCTATCCGCCAGGACCTTGCCCACCAGGTTCTTGCTCCCGATCGGACCCTCGGCGATGGCGTCGTAGGAGATGAGCGAGCCGGCCATCCCGAACGAACCGACCATCTGGGCGGCGAGCAGCGTCGCCCCGGCCAGGTCCGAGGCCGGGCCGGTCCCGGACTCACCCAAGAAGAGCTCCTCCGAGACCAAGCCACCGAGCGCGATGGCCACGTGTGCCTCGATCTCCGAGCGGGACCTGGTGAAGCGCTCCTCCTCATCCCCGTGGGCCAGAAGGCCGAGGGACTGGCGCCGCTTGATGATCGACAGGACCTCGAGCCGCCGCCCCTTGCCGAAGAAGTACGCGACGGCGGCGTGCCCGGCCTCGTGCGTGGCCACCGCAAGCCGCTCACCGTCCGTGTAGGTGACCGGCTGTTTGATACCGATCTCCTCCGTGAGCTTCGCCTCATACACGTCGTCCACGTTCATCTGGCGCCGCCCCTCCCGGAGCGCAACCAGCAATGACTCATCGAAGAGGTGCTCGATCATGACCGGTGTGTAGCCCAACGTGTCGTGGGCCAGACGCTCGCGGGCAGCTTCGCTGTCCATCTGCAAATGGTGGGCCTTGCGATCCATGAAGAAGTCGACCAGGTCACGACGACCTTGCTTCGTCGGCAGGTCGAAATAGAGCCTTCGGTCGAACCGACCCGGTCGAAGGAGGGCCGGGTCCAGGTGATCCGAGCGGTTGGTCGCGGCGATCAACAGGATGTTGTTGTAGGCGGGCTTCCCCGCGGCGAACCGGTGCTGTGGCGGGAGGAACCCGTTGACCCATTCGATCACGCTCCCCTTCAGGCGACGGAGGAACGGGGGCGTGTCGAACGACTGCATCTGGACGAGCAGCTCGTTCACCATGCCCGAGCCGCCGGGACCGATCATCTGGTTGGTTGCGCGGCCGAGGCCCGTCGCATCGGGCGAGGACGAGAGCCCACCCCGATCGGACCCGATGGCGTCGATCTCCTCGATGAAGCCGATCGCGCCCCCTTCCTTGCGCGCCAGCTTGCGGAGCCGTTTGAAGAACGACCGGATGCGAGAACCGGTCATCCCGAACCACATCGACTGGAACGCGGGTGCGGAGATGAACAGGAACGGCACCCCGGCCTGCTTGGCCATTGCCTTGGCCAGGTACGTCTTGCCCGTCCCCGGCGGCCCCTCGAACAGGATCCCCCTCCGGGGGTTGCCTCCCAATTCGTCGCGGAAGGTGGCGTAGCCCAGGAACACGTCGAGGGTCCGCACGACCTCGTCGACCTGGCCGTCGAGTCCACGGACCTCGGTCAGGCCAACCTCGATCTCCTCAGGCCGGACCACGACGTGAGGCGACCGCCCGCTGAGGAACGGCATGGCCATCATCAGGAAGATGGCCACGAAGATCAGGAACACCGGCAGGAACAGGAACCAGTTCGGACCCAGGCTCGGCAGCCGGAGGGGGTTGTCGCTGGCGTAGCGATACCAAAGGTAGGCGTCGGCCGCACCCAGGATCACGATCATCCGCCGCACCCGCTTTCGACGGGTCCGCTCCCTGATCCGGAAGACATCCGCCTTTCCCGCACGAAGGATCTGGGACCCCTCGAGCGAGGCTGCGACCGATCGTTCGTCCTTCACGAGCATCCCCTTCTTGGCCGATCCTGGCCCCGAGTATCGTACGAAGGCTCCCCACGATGTGCATCAGTCCTTTGCCCTACCTAGCCGTCGAAGGCCCTACGCATGTCCGTGCCGGGATCCGGGCCGAACGGCTATGGTGCCTGCCCGCTTCGACTCGGAGGACGCCCGTGGCCAGGAAGAAGGAGCCCCGGTGACCCAGGAGGATGCCAGGGCCGTCGGGGTCCTGTTTCGAGGGTCCGACAGTCCTCGGGCCTGCGAGCGCTGCGGGACGCCGCGGACGCCCCTGGATGCCCGGCCGCCAGGCAGACCAACTACGCCTACGAGCGTGGAGGCCTCACGCTGGTCCGAGGACTCCAGCCCCCCGCCGGGGCGGAAATGAGCCGGCCATGCTGAACGGGATCGACCACGTGGGGATCGCGGTCGAGGACCTCGACGGGGCGGTGGAGCTCTACCGCCGCACGCTCGGGGTAGAGCCCGCCCATCGAGGGGTCGTGGAGTCGCAAGGCGTCGAAGAGGTGCTGTTCGAGGTGGGCGACTCGCGCATCCAGCTGGTGGGCGCGCTCGGCCCGGACACACCGGTGGGACGATTCCTGGCCAAGCGCGGTCCGGGCCTGCACCACCTGGGGCTGCGGGTCGACGACGTCGCGGCCACCCTCCAGACCTTGCGCACAGTAGGGGTTCCCCTCGTCGACGAGTCGCCTCGCTCCGGCTCGCGGGGCACCACGATCGCGTTCGTGCACCCGGCGGGGATGGGCGGCGTCCTCGTCGAGCTGGTCCAGGGCGTCGGTTAGGGCAGGTCGGTCAAGTCGGTTGACGGCGCGTTGACCAGGACCGCCACGTTACCCCGGGGGAGCTTGCCGTCTGCCATGAGCTGGTGGACGTTGGCGGTGTCCTCGTACGGGTAGGTGTTGCCGAGGGTCGTCTGGATCTGCCCGCCACGGACCAGGTCGTTGAACGCGGCGGCCTGCTCGTCGTTGAACAGGTGAGAACCTTGATACCGCTTCTGCAAGTACCACAGGTACCGGACGTCCACCATGGTGTCGTACCCGCTAGTGCCGGCGCAGATCACCACCATGCCGCCCCGGTCGCATACGAATATCGACGTGGGGACGGTGTCCTGGGCTGGATGCTCGAAGACGATCCGCGGGCTCCGCCGCTCCCCCAGAACATCCCAGACGGCCTTCCCGAAAGCCTTGGCCCCCTCGAACCATTCTTTCCACTCTGGCGAATCCCACCGAGGGGGAACGCCCCAGTGGCTGAAGTCCGCGCGATTGACGTAGCCGACCGCGCCGAGGCTCTTGCAGTACTCCCCCTTCTCCTCGGAGGAGACGACGGCGACCGCCTTGCCGCCTGCCAGCGTGACGAGCTGGATGGCCAGCGAGCCGAGGCCGCCCGAGCCGCCCCATACCAACACGACGTCCCCCTCCTCGACCGTGTGCGGTGGCCAGCCGTGCAGCATGCGGTACGCGGTGGACCCTGTGAGCGTGGGAGCGGCCGCCTCCTCCCACGAAAGGCCAGCGGCCTTCGGCAGGCACTGGTGGGCCTGGACCTTGGTGAACTGGGCGAACGAGCCCCAACAGGTGTCGTAGCCCCACACCCGGAAGCTCGCGGCGAGGCCCGGGTCGTTTCCCGCGAGGACCCACGGGTCGTCGGAGTCCCACTGCCCCGCATGCACGACGACGCGGTCACCGACTCCGATGTTCGACACGCCATCGCCGATCGCGGTGACCACACCGGACGCGTCGGAGCCGACGATGTGGAAGTCGGTCGGCTCGCCCCACCGGGCCTGCGTCTTCGTGACGTCGATGGGGACGCCCCGAGCCGCCCAGACGTTGTTGAAGTTGACGCCGGCGGCCATGACCATGACCAGGGCTTCACCCGCCCCGATCGGCGGAACGTCGATCACCTCGTCTTGGATGGATTTCTCCGGCTCTCCGAACCGGTCGGGCCGCACCAGCTGGGCGTGCATCCGTTCGGGGACCTCCCCGACCGGGGGGATCTCGCCGATCTCGTACAACTCCTTGGCCATAGCCCCACCTTTCGCGCCAATCACGGTGCAGCGAAACCTATTCGTCAGGTCCCGCTGCGACAACCTAGCTGGATTCCCGAACTCCCCTTGAGATCATCCAGCCGACGGCAGCAGAGACATTGATGGGCAGGAGCCTCGTATCGGGATGATCCCGCGCCCAAACGCGGAAGAGCTCATCGGCAAAGCCTTGACCAATCTCTTGGACGCCGCCGAAGTCAAGCTCCACTTCTTCGAAGCCTTCCAAGCGGCTTGCAAGGCGCTTCGCTTCAGATCGAGACACGAATCGCTCCCCCACTTCAAACAGGCGCACGCGTACCGAGGTCCGTTGGAAGGCTGGCACGTCAGCTTCAACCGTGTACTGCTCGAAGATCTTGGACAGAACGCGCTCAGAGTCTGGCGAGATCTCGCACCGGACTCTCGTCCCTTGACGGGCTTCCACATCGCCGACAGCGGTGTCATCGCGCAAGTTATCGACCGTCCATCGCAGTTCTCCGCTTTCAAGAAGAAAGACATCGACCGCACGAGAGGCGAAGAAAATCCCTTCACCAGTGTGACGGTCTGGCGCCGTCGTTGCCTTGCCCTTCTCGATTTCCTGCAGCGCCGCCAGATCGTTGGGAAGCTCCATTCGCTCCCGCACTGACCGAAAGGCACCTATGCCGTCGTCGAGAATCTCGAACGCGATGGCTTCCCGGCTGATCCAGAACCGGACTTGTGCGTTCTCCCCTCGTGAGTGGTCGACCGCGTTGTTCAACATCTCGGTAAAGGCATAGGCCAGGATCGAGCGCACGTTGAATGGGAGCGCCTCGAGTTCTGGGGTCGCGGTGAGGACCTCCCGCCATACGCCATCTTCCTCAAGGCTCACAGTCGGATAGGTACGCGCGAAGGCAGTCGCGACAACGTAGTGGGCTCCGCGCCCGGCCCCTCGAAGGAAGAGCTCGCCAGCTTCCGCCATGTGCGATAGGTGGTAATGGGCGGCTTGTCGGGTGATTCCGGCCGCCTCAGCAACCTCCCCGGCCGACACTGCCGACCGCCTGGAGAGGAGTTCCCTGATTAAGTTCGGGACCCTGTTCTTATCTTTACGTTTTGTCATTGGAATAGATTATGCCTGGCGAAACGACAAAACGTCAATCCAGGCCTGCCCAACTCGCTTGAATCGTAAAAACGCCAAACCGTGAAGGGCAAGAGCCGGGGTTGGGGTGCGGGTACTTCAGTCGTGGGACTCTGCACCGTCGGGCGGAGCCGGCTCCCGCTCGGGTGGAAAGGCGCTCACCGGGCACACCCCGGCTCGAGGGCACCATCGGCAGTAGGGTCCGGGTACGAGGTCGAGCTCCCGTCCCGCCTCCGAGGCGGCCGCGGAACGGACGGCCCCGATCACGCGTTCGGCGGCTCGGTCGAGGATCCGTTGGTCCACGTCCTCCGCCTGCCACTCGCCCGAGTCGAGGTACAGGGTGGCCACCCGATACGGAGGCACCCCGAACCGCAAGGCGAGCAGCAGTGCGTAGAAGCGCATGTCCTCGGCGTGCTCGGGCCAGGCCCGCCCGGTCTTGAGGTCGATGGCCAGGCGCGTGGCTCGTCCGGGCTCCACCGGCCAGCCCGAGCCGAGCACGAGGTCCATCGTCCCGCTGAGTACCACCGCCCCGCCGAGCAATTCCACCCGGACGTGCCATTCGGTGGACGGGGTCAGCTCTCGTCGCATCCGTCGCAGCGGCGGCATGGTCGAACGGAACAGCTCGAGGGTCTTGGCCGCGTCCATCAGCGTCTCGTCTCGCCGAAGGCCATCGAGGCCATCCCAGAATCCCCGGAACGCCTCGTCGTCGACCAACCGATCCACCGCCTCCTCGACCAGGCCGTGGGGCTCTCTGTCCACTCGCCCGGCCACCTCGAGCTCCACCGCCTTGTGCGCCAGGCGTCCCGCCGCGAATCGAGGGGTGAACGAGAAGGGGCCGCGTTCGCCCGCTCGGATGGCGTCGAACAGCCCGGCGCACCTGGCCAGGTCGTTCAGGCTTGACTTGCCGAGCCACAGCGGCTCGGGGAGCTCGACCGCCCGGACGGCTTCCTCGATGCGATCCCGCAAGCGCGATACGACGTCGGCGGGAAAGAGGGGACGTTCGCCCGGCCCGATGAGCCGCTCGAAGGTCCGGCGCTGCGAGTCGGTGAGGTCCCCGATGGCCTCCACGCGGCCGATGGTAGGAGCACCCACCGACACGGCCCCGGCCGTCGACACCGTCCGGGCCGAGCCGGGCGCTACACTCCGGGGACCATGGCCAAGACCGAGGAGCGTCCCCAGGTTCCGGTCCGAACGGTCGACGAGCGGATCCAGGAGCTCCGCAAGCGCAAGGCGGCCATGCTGGACGCCCACCGCAAGGAGGCCGTCCGAAAGCAGCACGAACGCGGCAAGCTGTCCGCCCGGGAACGCCTGGAGCTCCTGCTCGACGCCGCGTCGTTCCAGGAGACCGATCCGTTCGCCGTCCACTCGTCCCACGACTTCGGGATGGAACGCAACCGTCCCGCGGGGGATGGCGTGGTCACGGGTCACGGGACGATCGACGGGCGGAAGGCGTTCGTCGCGTCCCAGGACTTCACGGTGTTCGGGGGCTCGCTCGGCGAGGTGCACGCTCAGAAGATCTGCAAGGTCCTGGACCTGGCCATGTCGACCGGCGCACCGTTCATCCAGCTGAACGACTCGGGCGGGGCTCGGATCCAGGAAGGCGCGGCATCGCTCGCGGGCTACGGGTACATCTTCGAGCGGAACGTCCGGGCATCGGGCGTGATCCCCCAGATCAGCGCGATCCTGGGGCCCTGCGCCGGCGGTGCCGTCTACTCGCCGGCCGTGACCGATTTCACGTTCATGGTGCGAGAGACGTCGCACATGTTCATCACCGGGCCCGATGTGATCAAGGCCGTGACCGGTGAGGAGGTGTCCTTCGAGGAGCTCGGCGGGGCCATGACCCACGCCTCCCGTTCCGGCGTGGCCTCGTTCGTGGCCCAGGACGAGGAGGAGAGCCTGGCCATGGTGCGGCACCTGCTCTCGTTCCTCCCGTCCAACAACCTGGAGGACCCGCCGTCGTATGCGCCGGTCGACGACCCCGAGCGCCGGGACGAGGGCCTCACCCGTCTCATCCCCGACTCGGCCCGTGAGCCGTACGACATGCACGAGGTCATCAGGCGCGTCGTGGACGACGGCGAGTTCCTCGAGGTCTTCCCGTACTGGGCGATGAACATCGTGGTGGGGTTCGCCCGCCTGGACGGGCGGACGATCGGGGTCGTTGCGAACCAGCCGAAGGTGCTCGCCGGAACGCTCGACATCGAGTCCTCCGAGAAGGCCTCGCGGTTCGTACGGTTCTGCGACGCCTTCAACGTCCCATTGGTCACGTTCGTGGACGTGCCCGGGTTCCTGCCGGGGACGGCCCAGGAGTTCGGCGGGATCATCCGGCACGGTGCGAAGCTCCTGTATGCGTTCGCCGAGGCCACCGTTCCCCGCATGACGGTCATCACCCGGAAGGCGTACGGCGGCGCGTACCTGGTCATGAATTCCAAGCACCTGCGGGCCGACGTGTCCTTCGCCTGGCCCACGGCCGAGATCGCGGTCATGGGACCGGACGGCGCCGTGAACATCGTGAACAAGAAGGAGATCGAGAAGGCCGAGGACCCAACGGCCAGACGAGCAGAGCTGATCGGTGAATACCAGCGGAAGTTCGCCAACCCCTACGTGGCGGCGGAACGCGGGTTCGTCGACGACGTGATCGAGCCGGCCGAGACCCGGGCCCGGCTGATCAGGTCGCTCCGGATGCTCGTCACCAAGCGCGAGTCGGTCCCGGCGCGCAAGCACGGAAACATGCCGCTGTGAACGACGATCGTCGGTTCGAGGTCCCGATCGGCCTCACCCGTGAGGAGGAACGAGCCATCGTGCTCGCCCTCGAGCGGTACTTCCTCCAGGAGAGCCCGCACCCCGACCCCTGGGTCCTCGCCGGGCGTTTGGAAGCAACCGGGTACGGGGCGCTGCAAGCCCGCAGGCACATGGATACGGCGTGGGGCCTCCCCTCGAGAGCGGCGTTCACCCGTCAAGGCGTGCCCCCGGTCCACGGCCGCGGCGACGCGATGTAGATGTCGGGCCGCGCGATGGACGATGTATCGGAGGAAGGAGCACCTCCCGTGGATCTCTTCGAGGACGAAGAGCATCCCGCACGGATCGTCCTGTGCGTGCTTTCGGTGTACGACGCCGGCGACTTGGTCGACAAGCTCGAGGGTCATGGCATCGGCGCTCGCCTGGGGAACCGGCAACCCGACGAGACCGTGGAGGTGGTGATCCATCACTTTCACCTACCTGAGGCGCAGGCCGTCCTCGTCGAGTTCACCGGGGACGCCGGCGTACTCGATGAAATTGATGAGGACGTGGAGGAGGATTTCGACGGGGACGAGGGGGCCGACGAGCCGCCAGCCGAGGCTCCGGGGGACCCGTCCTCCCTTCCGGACGCATGGCGCGAGGCCAGTCAGCGTGTCTGGGGAACCCAGCTGAAAGCACAGCTTGAACCAACTTCACAGGGCGAGCTGGATGACGGGGAGTACGTCAAGATCTCATCGACCCTTGCCGATGCTGAGCGCTTGGAGGCCGCCGGGATCGCGATTCTGGTGCGGGGGCCGTCGCCAGAAGAAGGCCGCAACCTCGCACACGTCCTCGTCCCTCGTGCGGATCTGGCTCGCGCCCGGGAGATCCTGGGTATCCGGCTATGAACGGTGCGATGAGGACCACCGGAGTGGTGTCGGGGCGTCGGGAGGCAATCGAACGGATGGCCGAGGAGGGCTGCTCGCCGCCGCGCTTCTGGGGAAACGCGCCCGGCGACCGATACGGTTGGCATTCGCACGACTACCACAAGGTGCTGTTCTGCCTCACCGGCTCGATCACCTTCCACACCGGGAGCGGGGACATCGAAATGAGGGCCGGGGACCGGCTCGACTTGGCGCCCCGGACCGAGCACGCCGCAACCGTGGGACCGGTGGGTGTGGAATGCGTCGAGGCCCCCAGGTGACGGGCGTCGCCATCCACGTCGACCAACTGTGGTTCCACACCCCGGGTGGGATCGGGACCTACATCCGTAACCTCGTTCCGGCGATGGCCCGGCGGGACCCGGCCCTCGACATCCGCCTGTTCCATGCACGATTCGACGAGGAGGGCCCGCCCGAACGATGGATCCGCGACTTCTGGGTGGAGGAGCTGCCGGCGCCCATCCGGACCCTCTATCCGAGGTGGGATCTCCTCGGGCGGCCGCCCCTTCCCCCGAGCTTGCAGGGTTCCCAGATCGTCCACGCCACCAACCCCGCCGCGATCCCCCCCGCGGCATCGGAGCAGCGGCTGGTGGTGACCGTCCACGATCTCGCCTTCGAGTATCACCCGGGGATGTTTCCTCGGTCATGGCGGTACACCTACCGGCTGGGGCTTCGGGCGGCGGTCGCCCGGGCCGACGCCATCGTCACCCCGTCCCGCAACACCGCCGAGGACCTGCTGTCGCGGACGAGGGTGGACCCCGCTCGGCTCCACGTCGTCCCCCTGGCCGCGTCGATCGGCGTCGAGGATGGGGACGCCGACCCGACCCTGGCACGGTTGAAGGTCCGCGAACCGTACGTCTTGTTCGTGGGGACGCTCGAGCCGCGCAAGAACTTGGTCCGATTGATCCGGGCGTACCGCCGGGTTGCCGCCACCGGCCTCCCACATGCACTGGTGCTCGCCGGTCCACTCGGGTGGCACCACGACGCGCTGATGCGGGAGATCGCGCTGTCGGGCCCCGGCGACATCGTGATGACCGGCGCCGTGTCCGAGAGGGAACTCGACGCCCTGTACCGCGCGGCCGCCGCCTTCGTCTACCCGTCGCTGTACGAGGGGTTCGGACTTCCGGTGATCGAGGCCATGGTCCGGGGCATCCCCACGGTCGCATCGAACACCTCCGCCGTCCCCGAGGTGGCCGGGGACGCCACGCTCGGCGTGAACCCCCGGTCGGTGCGCGAGATCGCGCAAGCCATCGAGTCGGTGCTGACGGACCTGGATCTCGCAGAGCGGCTGGCGAAACGGGGCCGGCGCCAGGCCGAGCGGTTCTCCTGGGACGAGACGGCTCGCCTCACACTCCATGTATACGACCGGGTGCTCGAGAAGAAGTGACCGCCCCCGCAGACGAGGGAAACCCGCGTCTCAGGATGAGTAGTCGTAGAAGCCCGCGCCGCTCTTGCGCCCGAGCCGCCCCGCCGTCACCATCCGTTTCAGAAGCGGTGGTGGCGCGAACAGCGGCTGCTTGAACTCCTCGAACAGCACGTTGGCCACGAACAGCGCCGTGTCCAGCCCGATGAGGTCAAGGAGCTGGAGCGGCCCCATGGGATGGGCCAGGCCCAGGCTCACCGCCGTGTCGATGTCCTCGCGCGTCGCGAACCCCTCGTCGAGCATGCGGATGGCGCCGTTGAGGTAGGGGATGAGCAGCATGTTCACGATGAACCCCGCGCGGTCCTTCGACAGCACCGTGGTCTTGCCGAGCACCGCACCGAACCCCCGGGACAACTCGACCGTCTCGTCCGAGGTCGTGATGGCCCTCACCACCTCGATCAGCCCCATCACCGGCACCGGGTTGAAGAAATGCATCCCCACCACCTGCGCTGGTCGCCCGGTGACCGCGGCAAGCTCGACGATGGGGATCGAGCTCGTGTTGCTGGCCAGGACCACCTCGGGCCGGGTGACCCCGTCGAGCCGGCGAAAGATCTCACGCTTGGTGACGTGGTCCTCGGTCGCCGCCTCGATGACGACATCACGATCGGCCAGATCGTCGATGGTCGTCGTGCCGGCGATCCGGGTCAGCTCCTCCGCCCGCTGCGGCTCGTCGAGTTTTCCGCGCTCAACCGCTCGGAGGGTGGAGGCCTCGATCCGGCTCCGGCCACGTTCGACGAGGTCGGGGTTGGCCTCGAGGTAGAGCACGTCCAGGCCGGCCCTCGCACAGACCTCGACGATGCCTGCGCCCATAACGCCGCATCCCACTACCCCGACCTTCCGCACGTCTTCAGCCTTCATCGCCGTCCTCCCACCCGTCGGGAGCCAAGCGTACTCGGGGGTCGTTTCACGGCGTGATCACGCTGAAGGTCACCGACTCCGCGACGGGCGGGTCGAACGGGCCGTGGTCAACCGCCACGAACTCCGCCTTCAGGCGGTACGTGCCCGGCGAAAGGGCCAGGGTCTGGTCTGTGGAGGACGTCATGGACACCAGCCGGCCGTCCAGGATCAGGTGAACGTGGCCCTCGTTCGGCACCAGACGTGAGGAGGTGAGGCTGACGATCCTCCCCCCGATGAGCCGGAGGTGGACCTGGACGTTGGCCGGATCGCCCCGGAACACTTGGCCCGGTCGCGGGGACAGGATCTCAAGGCGAGCATCGGTCGACGGGCGCACGGCGGCGATCGTCGGCCGGAGCTTGGGAGGAACGACGAACGCCGCGACGGCCGCGCACCCGGCCAGGACGACCACGATCCACCCGGCCGACCCGGGAAGCCGCGGGAAGCCGGTGCCGCGGATCCGCGAGACCCCAACCCAGGCCAAGATCAGCGTGGCCAGGAACAACAGGGTCTGTACGCCCTCGTCCACGGAGGAGCCCGTGCCATTGGCGAGCGGCATGCTCATTCCCACGGATCGCGGCGGCGCGGCGGCGGCCGGCGTCGAGGCGGCGGGCGCCGGGACCGAGCGGCTCGTCGACGAGCCCGCCGCCTGATCTCCGCGATGACGATGAACGCGAGCACGGCTGATCCGGCCACCAGCACGACCACGAACACCGTGCCGCCGCTCGACGGGGAGGAGGGGTTCGTCGTCCCCAGGACGGCCTGGCCCACGGCGAAGAAGCCGAGCTCGGTGACGTCGGAGTGCACGAGTTGTCCGACGAGCGAATCGGTGCTCCGAATGGTCGACCAGGAGCTCCCGTCCTTCGAGTAGAGCGTGGTGTGGTGGTAGACGGCGACGTCCAGGGGGAGGGGGTACGCCATCACGAGCCGGGCCGGACCGCGAAGCCGCGGCACGGGGGTCCCGTCGGGTTGGTATTCCGCATCGATCCTGTACACGTTTCCGGCGATCTGGAGCTTCCGTGCCACCTCGACGCCCGCCGCCGGAGCCATCGGGGTGATGATCAGGGTCACCGAGTCCTGGCCGGGCCGATACGGGACGGCTCCCTCTGCCAGGGCCAAGCTGACCTGGCCGTCCGAGGTGCTGAAGACCCCCGCCCTGGATCCGGTGGCGGGATCCAAGCGGAGCGAGAACCGCCCGGCCGACGGGGGCTTGTTGGTGGACACGAGGTCGGCAGGAGGGCTCACCCAGCGGTACGGAGGGGGTGGAGCGAAGCCGTCGAGGATCGGCCGGCTGGCGAAGGGGCTCAGCCTGGCACTCAGGGCCGCCAGCACCAGGTACGCGCCCGCGACGCTCAGGCCGAGCACCAGGGCCCGGCGCGAGTCCCTCACGGGCCGATCGAGATCGGACGGATCGCCGCCGTTGCGAACTGCTGCGGCCACACCACGGCGCGCCGCTCGATCCCCAGCCACTCCCAGATGACCGTGGCCGCCAACAGGTTGGCACCCGGGTCGGTGGCCCCCGGCGGCGAGAACTCGAGTCCGCTGCCGTTGGGGAGGCCGCCCGGTGGGATCCTGGCCCGAAGTGCTTGGGCCGCAACCACTTCCGGGGTGAGCTGGCTCGCGGCCGGCATCACGGTGTGGAACAACGCCCACGCCGCGGAGAAGCCGGCGAGCGCTGGTGCGCTCATCTCCGCGTGATACCTCGACCGGTAGGCGGACCTCGCGCGTTCGAGGAGATCGCGGGCCTCCTGAGTGAGCCCCGAGGCGTCGATGGCGTCCGCATCGGGCTTGTCGGAGGCGAACAGGCCAACCGCCTCTCCCTGGAGCGCGGCACCGAACTCCGGCATGCAATAGCTGGAGGAGGTCCCGATGTTCACCAGCAGCGGGAGCCGCTGGCGCACCATCTCCCGGCGGAGGGCGATGCCGTCCTCCATGTAGGCCGTGACGAACAGGACGTCTGGATTCGCTCGGGCGATCCTGCGGACAACGCCAGCGGGGTCGGGGCGCGACAGGTCGTAGGGGAACTGGCCGGCGAGGGGAAGGCCGAGCGCGCGGATCTCGTCGACCGCTCCGGCCGCCACCGCCGAGCCGTAGACGTCGTCCACGTTGGCCACGGCGAACCGCAACGACGAGGCCGGACGATGCAATAGCGGCGCCAGCTGATCGGCCACGAACGACACGGCCGCCTTCCCCAGGACGCTGCCGCCGGGTGCAAACCGGAAGAAGAGCCGGCCGCCCGCGCCAGGCGCCGGCATGGAGCCCACCGCCCCCGTCTCCCAAAACAGCATGTGTCGACGGGCCGCCGCGGCAGCAGCTGGCCTCGAGACGGTGCTCCCGTAGCTGCCCAACACGAATCGGATCCCCCGGTCGCCGAGCGCCGCGACGGCGCCGGGGGCGGCGTCGGCTCCCGGAACGTCCAGGGCCTCGAGCTGCACGGGTCGGCCGTCGACGCCCCCGTCGGCGTTCACCAGGCCCACGGCAAGGCGGACCCCCCGGTACTCGTCCACGCCGCCGGGGCCCTGCGACCCGGTCAACGGATAGACCGCCCCCACGCGGATGGGGGCGGGCGGGGAGGAGCACGCGCTGGCCAGCACTGCGAGGGCGAAGACGAGCACGATCGCGAGACCCTTCTTCATGTTCATGACAGCACCACCAACAGGTTGGCCGCCAGGTGGGTGGCGGCGGGGACGGTCCAGGTGCCCGAGGCCCATCGCTGCCACGAGAGCAGCAACCCCGCTCCCAAGTCCACCCAGAACGCGGCCATCCCGTACGCGGGGAGGTGGACCAGGGCGAACAGGAGCGCCGTCGCGGCCACGGCCGTGACGGCGCCGAACGCGGCGAGCCTTCCGTACAGGAAGCGGCGGAAAAACGCCTCTTCGGACACAGCGGCGAGGGAGTTCAATGCGAGCGCTTGAGGACCGAGCCGAACCGGGATCACCGGCCCCCCGAGAACCGTGGCCACGGCCACGGCCCCAACCCCGAGGGCGAGCGCGCCGGCCGGGCTCAGTCGGCGATCGTCCTGTGATCCGATCGGTACGGCCATCGAGGCCAGGCCGACGAGCGCGTAGATGCCGCCGAAGAGGAACGACGCCGAGGGATACCCGATGAGCCGCAGTCGGAGCACGAGCAACGCGAAGCCGGCCGCCGCCAAGGCTGCGGCCGGCCCCACCGCCTCGGTCGGCTCCCGCCCGACGGCGGCTCGGCCGGTGGACGGCATCATCGCTTGGCCTCGAACGTCACGGCGGTGAACACCCGCGGATCGAACGGACGGTGGTCGGAGGCCACGAACTCCACCCGAAGGACGTGCAACCCGGGCTTGAGACCGCCGATCTCTCCCGTCAGCTTGAAGTTCATGGCCACGATCTGGTCGTCGAGATACACGTGCAGATGTCCCTTGGTGGGGACGATGTCGGTCGTCGTCGCCGGGACGATCTTCGCCCCGGTGAGCCGGACGCGGATCTTCACGGTGGAGCCATGCACGACCTGACCGTTCGTCGGCGACAGGATGGCCACCGTGGCCGGGGAGCTCGGTCGGACGTCCGGCGTGGGGGTCCCACCTGCCGCGTCACTCCCACTCGAACACCCGCCGGCCAGCACGACGAGGACCACCGCCACGGAGAGGACCATCGCCCGCCCGGCGGTCAACACGCCCGCGGATCGCGAGTCCGCGGTCACCGGGACATCGTCTGTTCGAAGGAGGCGGACAGCTGAACTCCCTCCTTGGTCGTTGCCTGGATGCCGAACCGCCAGTGTCCTTCATCGAGCCGGGTGTTCGCCACGAAGTGGCCCGGATCGAAGCGGATCAGGGGCAGATCGTGAGTGTGACCGGCCGGGGTGGCGGCCGTCGCCGTGGCCGAGGCGATGGGCTGCTCGTCACCGGGGGCCTGGAAGAACGTGAAGTGCACGACGTTGTTCCCGGGCGTCCCGGGGTCGATGTACGTCTGAAGCGACAGCCCACCAGGTAGCGAGATCGTGTACAGCGTCGGTTGTCCCGGCGCTCGCGTCACCTCGATGTGCTGGGGTGGGGCCCGGGTCTGGACCTCGAGCGGCACCACCACGGACCCGGCCGGACCCTGGATCAGGACCGACACGTCCCACGCGCCGGGCATCGACAGCGGTGTCCCCTCACCCGTCCACACGCCCGGGGCGGTCCTGGACAGGTCCTGGCTGGGCGAGCCGAGCTCCGGGTGCCCCGACAACCTGAACCTCAGCGAGACGCTCGTCGCATCGAGCGGTTCCCCGGTGTCGTAGTCAGTGATCTTGGCCTCGAAGTGATTGAGACCCACGGTTCCCGGCATGATGGTCAGCCGTACCCGGGCGGAGGTGGCGAAGTCGCTCCCCGTCGCCACCACCTGCGCCGGAGCCGGCGATGGCGCGGCGGTGACCTGCACGGCGGGCGGCAGCTGCGTCAGAACGCCGGTGACCCCAAAGATCCCCACGGCCAAGGCGACCTCCCCCCCAACCGTTCGGCGGAGTGATCGAAAGCGCTCTCCTCGCTGCGAGACCGCCGGCACGTTCACGTACCGGTTGCGAGCCCCCAGCGCCACGAGCGCGGCGAACAACGCGCCCTTGATCAGCAGGGCCACCCCGAAACTGGTCTCGAACAGCCGACGCCAGGCACCGACCCCTCCGATCTCGTCGATTGCCCGCACGAAGCCGGTCGCGGCGACCACGGCGAGCGCGATGCCCGCGATGAAGGAGAACTGCTTAACGGCGGCTCGCTCGCTCGGGCCGCTCGACCTCATCCCGAGCAGCACCCAGGCCAGGCCGCCGACCCACACGCCAACCGCCAGGATGTGCAACCACTGCACGCCGACGTTGAACCAGACCGGTGACTGGGAGCCTGCGTGCCCGGCCTCCGCATGGAGGAGCATGGCGCCCGCGGCGGCCAGGCCGAGCAGGATCAACCCGGTCTTCCCGGGCCGGATCGCCGCGACGACCACCGCGATCGCGACGACGGCCAGCCCGATCCCCTGGCGGATGAGCTGATCCCCCGCGGACGATCGGAAGAGCGTCCCGTACGAGACACCCACGGTCGAGCGCTCGGCAATGGTCATGAGCACGAGGCCGAGGGCACCCGTCAGCCATGCGGCGGCGAGGATCCAGCGCGAGGCTGGGAGCCCTCCACCGAATACCCACAGCCCAAGCACGGCGCCGCCGAGCAAGAACGCCAGCCCGAAGTACAGCCCCCATCGGCCGGCCGCCGCGAGCGGTGACGGCGACGGCGTGGATGGAAGGACCGTGCCGGGCGACGCGACCGCGCCCGTTGGATTCACCCCGACACCGAACGCGAAGGAGCTGCCGGTGACGTGGCCGTCCGTCTTCGACACGGTCCGCCACGTCACCGTGTAGACCCCGTCTGGGAGTGGCGGGAGCGCCACCTGCAGCTGGAGTGGCTGCCCAGGAACGGGTTCGGCCTTCCCCCGTTCCACATCCTTGCCACTCTCGTCGAGCACACGGATGATCGACAGGCTCGGGTCGGGCGGCTCGGTGAACGTGATCACCACCCTTGCGGGGGCGGCCTGTAGCAGCGCGCCGTTCGCGGGCTCCGACCGGCGCAGCAGCGCGTGCGCCGCGGCTGGCTGGCCGGCCACGACGACCAGCAGGCCCGCTCCGAGGACCGCGACGATGATCCGGCGCATCGACTTCAGCTCCGGCTCTCCCTTCCGCCACCGACCGAGACGGCGGGCGTCGAGCGGTGATCGGCGGCCCGCCAACCGATCAGTGCGACCACGGCGAGCAGGAGTCCCACCGCGCCGATGACGATGCCGACGATCGCCAGTGTCCGCGCCGTGTCGGCCCGGTCCTCGGCCTGGCTTCGAGCGCTGGCGATGGCCGCATTGACGCGGGGGATCTCACGATCAAGTCGCTCCGAGAGCTCGGTCCCGGTGGGAACCTTCGCGGGAAACTCCACCTCGGCCGGATCCGCGATGTCGTCGAACGTCGTCGGACCCGAGGTGAAGCGCTCGTCGACCTTCTGCTTGCCGATGGCTCCGAAGAGATGGAACGTGTACATGCCGGGAGCCGTCGGGATGAGCCAGGCCCGGTAGTCCCCCGGCGTGCCGAACCCCTCCTCCACATCGAACGCGGGCTCGAACGAGAGCTCCATCTGTTGCTCGCCGAAGATCACCTCGACCTTGAGCGAGTCGCCGAGGTTCAGGACCGGCTTTCCCGCCTTGGTGGCGAGGATCAGCTGGACGCTGTTCTTCGATCCGGCGTACGCCGGCTCGTCCCCCCATCCCACCACGATTTGGTAGGCCCCGACCGTGCGCTCCACGTGAGCGAACGCCGGGCTCGCCAGTGCCAGGACGAATGCGGCGGCCAGCCCTCCGGTCAACGCCAAACAGGCGCCGATCTTTGCCTTCATGGTGCAGCCTCCTCTCCCACAGGGATGAATCGGACCCGCATCGCGGCATCGGTTCGGCCTATCGACCGGATGCAGCGAGGGTGGTTCCCTGGCTCAGCAGCTCGGAGGAGGACCGCGGAGGCCGACCCCGTCGCGGACGGGGTCGACCGGGGGGATCGTCTGGATCTCGACGGGGATGGCCCGAAGGGCGGCCGGGCGAGGAAGGCGCGGCCGGCCCAGCGTCTCTGCCACGCGTTCGGCCGTTTGGCTGAACCACAGGAGCAGGAGGGCGCCGGCGGACGCCACGATGAGCTGCAGAGCCAGTCCCATGAGGAAGAGACGGTGATGGAACAGATGGGCCACGGGCGCGCCCACCACGAGCCGCTCCGTCACCTCCAGAGCGGTGAAGGCCACGACCTGCAGCAGGGACAGACGAGCGGCGATCGCCGAGAAGGCTTCCTGCCGTGATTCCCACGTGGGCGGGGGTCGGCCGAGGTGCCGCAGGAACACCCCACCCAGCGCGGCCAGCCCGAGGACCACCGCCAACTTGATCGCCGTGACCCAGTAGGAGTGGCCCGATGCGACGAGGACCTCGGCTCGCGCGTGTGCCGGGATCGCGAGGACGTAGGCGAGCCAGTGAGCGAGGACGACGCCACCGACCGCCACACCGACCAGGGGGAACCCGCCCACCGTCCTTCGATGTTGAGGCATGCCGATGAAGCGTATCGCCTCCCACCGACATCGGCGCAAGGGTCATCCTTCCGGTTTCAGCAGACCTGCGACAGGAGCGGGTAGGGGTTGAGGGCGCTGCCGATGACCGTGTACCCGTATGGACTCATCGGCCAGTCCGATGGC
>DASSSA010000135.1:0-6112 GCA_035701505.1 Actinomycetota bacterium | reverse complement strand
TGCGGGGCCGCCCTCCTTCACGGCGGCACAGGCCGCCGCGCCCGATCCTCCGGTGGCCAACATGGGATCCAGGACGAGCACGTGGCGATCGGCCACCTGCGGCAGCTTTCGGTAGTACGACTGCGGAAGCAGGGAGGCCTCATCGCGTTCGAGCCCGATGTAGCCCACGGCCACCTCCGGGAACAGCTCCGTCACGGCCTCCAGCATCCCCAGGCCGGCCCGGAGGATCGGAACGGCCACCAGGGTCTCGGCCAGGACCCGGCCCGTCGTCGGCTCGAGCGGCGTCTCGATCTTGACCTCATCGGTGGGGAGGTCCCGGATGGCCTCGAACGTGATGGCCAGGGCCAGGCGCTTGGCCAGGGTGCGGAAGACCGGCGGGGGGGTGTCGCGGTCGCGGAGCTGGGTCAGGAGGTGCTCCGCCAACGGGTGCGCGACAACGGTCACCACGCGCGCATCCTAGTCCGACGGGCGGATGCCCGCGCCGCCGCGCCAGGGCCCGTCCTGCCGGATGCCCCTGGGTGAACCGGTTGCCATCCCCCCGCTGGCCTGGCACGATAGGCGCCTGATGCGGCACGTCTTCGGTGAATGGTTCTTCTACGGCGGGCGAGGCCCGGCGTAGTCGCCTGAGCCAAACGGAGCGCAGGGGACCCCGGGCCCAGTGCCCGGGGTTTTCTCATCCTCCCGGGCGGCCCGCCTGATGTGGAGGTTGCCATGGTCGTTGTGATGAAGAGGGACGCGACGGAGGCGGACGTCGAACGCGTCTCCGAGAAGGTACGCGACGCTGGCGGGGAGGCCTTCGTCTCGCGGGGCGCCGTGCACACGATCATCGGTCTGGTCGGCGACACGGCATCGTTCATGGGCCTCGGCCTGGACAACTTCCCCGGCGTGGACCACCTGATCCAGGTGGGAAAGCCCTACAAGATGGTGGCCAGGGCACTCCACCCTCAGCCGACGACCGTGAAGGTGGGGCCCGCCGCGGTGGGCCGTGAGACCTTCACGATCATCGCCGGACCATGCGCCGTGGAGAGTGAAGGGCAGGCGCTTGCCGCGGCCCGGGGAGCCAAGGTCGCGGGGGCCACGATCCTGCGGGGCGGCGCGTACAAGCCCCGCACCTCGCCCTACTCGTTTCAGGGCCTGGGGGAACGGGGCCTGGAGATCCTGGCCCGATGCCGGGAGGACACCGGTTTACCGGTCGTGACCGAGGTGATGGAGCCACGGGACGTGGACCTCGTCGCGTCGTGGGCCGACGCCCTCCAGGTCGGCACGCGCAACATGCAGAACTTCGCCCTGCTGAGGGAGGTCGGCGCGACGAGCAAGCCGGTCCTCCTCAAGAGGGGCTTCTCCGCGACCGTCGAGGAGTGGCTGATGGCGGCCGAGTACGTCGCCCAGCGGGGCAATTCCGACATCATCCTGTGCGAACGAGGCATCCGGACGTTCGAGACCGCAACCCGGAACACCCTCGACCTCGGCGGGATGGTGGTGGCCCAGCAGGAGAGCCACCTCCCCGTGATCGTGGACCCATCGCACGCGATGGGGCATCGTGAGCTCGTCGCCCCAATGGCCCGTGCGGCGATTGCCGCGGGGGCCGATGGTGTGATGATCGACGTCCACCACGACCCCGGCGAGGCGCTGTGCGACGGACCTCAGGCTCTCACGCCGGCCGATCTGCTGGAGCTGTCGAAGGACCTGAACGCCTTGGCTTTCGCGCTCGGCCGCCAGCTCGTCTGAGCGTTACTGCCTCCCGTGCGAGCTCCTCGCTGCATTTGACTCGGACATATCGCATGCGGTAGTTGAAGGGAGCGAGAACAGCCCGGGACCGGGGGTGGGGACACCCGCCTTCGGAGGAGGCAGGCTGTGCGCCAACCGCCAGACGCTTCGTCCGCATCGGTTCCGACACGTCCGTGTGTGTTTCTCTCTCCCCGCCCTCGAAGGAGGAAGCCATGCGTCGCCGCTCGTTGATCGCGCTGTTCGCTGCCGTTTCCCTGCTCGCCGCGCTCACTTCAGGCGTCGCCCAAGGCGCTGTTCCCAGGAAGCCCAGTGCGGAGAAGGTGATCTTCTTCTCCTCTGACGGGATGCGACAGGACCTCGCCGAAAGGTACGTCGCGGACGGCGGGATGGACACCTATGCCGGCCTCCTGGACACGGGCGTCAAGGCCTCCGGTGCCGGGATGCTCCAAGCCTTCCCACCGAACACCGGCGTCGGGTGGGCGACGATGGCCACTGGGACGTGGCCGAGCGAGCATGGATCGACGAACAACACATTCCATCGGACCGGCGGGACCTTCACGAGCGGCACCAGCTTCGCGGCGACCGGGATCCTCCAAGCAGACACCATCCCTCAGGCGGCCGAGCGAGCTGGAAAGACCGTGGTGTCGATGGAGTGGGTCGCCGCCCGCGGGTACGTTCCTGCGCTCCAAGGGCCGGTCGTGGACTTCCGAAGCTTCTTCGGGCGTCGAGGGATCGTCTTGAACTATGACCTTCCGGGCCAGCCGGCCGGCGCGAATGCCTTCGGGGTCGAGTATCAGCGGGTGGGCGCCCCGGCGACCGGGATAGCCGCCCTGACCGACGCGTCTGGCTGGACGAATGTTCCAACATCGTTCAGTACCGCGAAGCAGCTGCAATTCGACACGGTGAACACGTCCCTGGTCAACGACGCAGTGGACGTCTACATCTACGACTCGACCAACGACTTGACCGTCAATTACGACCAGGCGCTGTTTGTCCTAGGACGAGATGGGAAGGACGCTACCAAAAAGCTGTACGACCTGGCCGCCAATGAGTGGGGCGACGCGAAGGTCCTCATGGACACCGGGTTCGGCAACGGGAGGGTGGGGGGCTTCCTCAGCAAGGTCATCGACCTCGAGCCGGACCTCTCCAAGGTGCGGATCTACTTCACCTCGATCGCGCGGGCGAACGCCACCTACAACGCGCTCGGCCCTGGGGGTTCGGCGGCGTTCGAGAGCACACTGAACGAGAAGTTCCCGACCTCGGCGGCAGCGGACTTCGCCCCACTCGAGGCGGGCATCGTCGACGAGGACACCTACGTCGAGCAAGGCGAGATGTGGGCTGACGCCCACTGGACGTACCTCCGCTACATCCTGGGAACCGACCCGGTGCCCTCGATCGATGGAGGGACCATCACCCCGCTGGGGATCGAGCCCGACCTCCTGATGCTGGGGGTACCGATCACCGACGAGTTCAGTCATCAGTTCATGGCCCTCGTCTCGCCCACGGACATCGACGGGAACCCGAACCCCTACTTCGACGACGCAACGAACGACGACGTGCCGGACGGACGCATCCCCGAGCGCGATGGCTACATCCGGGCGGCATACGAGGAGGCCGACGACACGCTTGGACTCGGGCTGGACCTGATGGGTCCTGGAACCACCGTCTTTGCCGCCTCGGACCACGGCTTCGCGCCTCAGTGGTTCGCGGTCAACGGGCGCCGGGTGCTGTTCGAGAAGACCGTGACCCCTCCGGGCGGGTCACCGATCTCGCTGCACGCCAGTGGGGCCACTGCCACGGGCAACTGCGGTGCCGCCGCGAGCGATCTGGCCAAGGCCTGTTGGGCCGGCGGCACCATCCAGATCTACGTGAACCCGTCACTGCCCACTGGAGTCACCTACGAGATGGTGCGCACCGCAGCCGTGCAGGCGTTCGAGTCCCTCACCGACCCGGCGAATCCGAGCGCCCAAGTTGTAGACGAGGTCTTCCTCAAGGAGGATCTGCGGAACGTCGACGGGACTGACGCCCTGCATCCGAATCGGAGCGGCGACGTGGTCGTGGCCCTCAGGCCACCCTACCAATCCGATGCCGCGACCGGTGGTATGAAGATCGCTTTCTCGCAATTCTTTGGCCAGCACGGGTACTTGCCCAACCTGGTCGACCTGGCCAACAACGTCAACATGCGGGCCACGTTCATCGCCGCCGGACCGGGGATCAAAGACGGGGCTCTGGTGGCCGGTATGCGGGCAATCGACATCGCCCCCACTATCGCCTTCCTGATGAACATCCCCGGGCCTCAGAACGCCCGCGGCAAGATCCGCCTGGACATGCTGGAGGGAGCGTCGCAGCTCCGTGAGGTCGACATCCTCGATATCAGCGACTACCACGGTCAACTGATCCCTTTGTCCGAGGCGGCCGACACGGTCGGACCGAACTTCGGGATCGGCGGCGCGGCGTTCCTGAAGCCGTGGTTCGACGCGTATCGCGCAGAGAATCCGGGGGCCACGATCACGCTCGCGGCAGGAGACTCGGTCGGGGCCACACCCCCGATCTCGAGCTTTTTCGGGGACAAGCCCACGATCGAGCTCATGAACATGATGGGCTTCAACCTGGACGGACTCGGAAACCACAACTTCGACCGGGGCCAGCAGTATCTGCGCAATGAGCTCATCCCTCTCGCCAATTTCAAGTTCGTTTCGGCGAACATCCTGGACGAAGCTGGTGAGACCCCAGAGGAGTGGTCGAAGTCGCGTCTGTTCAACTTCGGAACGTTCAAGCTCGCAATCATCGGGTTCTCCAACGACGATCTCCCGGAACTGATCAATCCCGCCGGCCTCGTCCCCTTCCATGTCGAGAACTCGACCGACGCGGTGAACAAGCGAGCCGCTCAGCTCAGCAAGCAGCCCGGTGTCGCGGCGATCGTGGCCATCGGCCACCTCGGAGCGACCGCGGGAACCCTGACCAACCCGACGGGCCCGCTCATCGATCTGGGCGACGATGTCCAGAATGTCGACGCAGTCATCGGAGACCACACGGACTTCCAAGTGATGTCGACGCGGTCGAACGGGGTCCTCGTGACGGAGAACCGCAGCAAGGGAATCCGCTTCACCCGGGTCCGGGTGGTCGTCGACACGGCCACGAAGTCCGTGGTCTACAAGACGGCGGACTTCCACAAGCCATGGGACATCGGCGTCACCCCCGATCCGGCGATCCAGGCCAGGATCGACGAGCTGAACGCCCAGCTAGGCCCCATCCTGAACACGCAGGTCGGAAGTTCCACGAAGTTCATCCCTCGGGCGGACCAATGCGGAGGCAGTACCGGTCGAACGTGCGAGTCCCTGGTCGGCAACGTCGTCACGGACGCGATGCGGACGCAGTACGCCTCTACCGGGGTGCAGTTCGCCATCACGAATTCAGGAGGTCTTAGGGCCGACCTCACCTGCCCGACCACCGATATCAGCGGTGACTTCTGTGCCGCCTACACGCCGCCGCCGTTTCCCATCACCCGGGGCCAGGTCCTGACCGTCCTGCCCTTCGGGAACGTGGTGGTGACGCTCACGGTGAATGGCGCCGAGCTGAAGGCGATGCTGGAGAACGGGGTCTCGCAGATGCCGGCGGCCAACGGGCGCTTCCCGCAGGTGTCCGGGCTCTGCTTCACGTACGATATCGCCGCACCGCCGCTGAGCCGCGTCACGTCGGCCGTGATTGCGGACGCAAGCGGCAACTGCACCACGACTCCAGTCGATCTGACGAGCGGAACGACCTACAAGATCGCCGAGAACGACTTCATGGCGAACGGGGGCGACGGCTACCCGGTGTTCTTCAGCCGGGCGACCACGCAGAACATCATGGACCAGGACGTTGCTGACTACATCTCGGTGAGCTCACCGCTCAGCCCATTCGTGAAGGCGTTCCCCGACGGCCGCATCAACTGCGCGGACTCGAACGGGGCGACGGCACCCAACTGCCCGACGCTCACACCGTCCTTCCCGTAGCGGACCGGTGGTTAGGCCGGCGGCGGTTTCGCCGCCGGCCCCCTCACAGCGGGATGACCGGCGTGAGCTCGGCGATGGCACACGATCCGCGCCATCGCTGGATCCACTCGGCCGGCGGCCCCGATCGGCTCCGACGCCGGTCCACAAGGAGCTTCGCCGCTTCCTCCCACTCGGGGCCCACCAGCGTCCGCACCGTGGCGTGGAACTCTCGTAGGCCTGCGTCGCGGCCACGTCGCTCGGGGTTCGTTGCCTTGTGGCGGGTCACCACGATGACATCGGATGCTCCGGGGATGCCGGGGACGGTCTGCTCCTCCGGGCCCGGCTCCTTCTTCGACAGGATGTAGATCCTCCCGTTCCGGTACACGAACCATACGGGGACCGCGTTCGAC
>DASSSA010000134.1:0-9225 GCA_035701505.1 Actinomycetota bacterium | reverse complement strand
GACCGGGACCCTCCACACCCCCGAGGGGGTGGAGATGGTCATGCCCGGGGACAACGTGGAGGTCACGGTGACCCTGGAGAAGCCCATCGCCATGGAGGAGGCGCTGCGGTTCGCCATCCGGGAGGGCGGACGGACCGTGGGCGCCGGGCGAGTGACCAAGATCGTGAAGTAGGGGAGGACGAAGGGGACAGTGGTCGGACCGAAGATCCGCATCAAGCTCCGAGCCTACGACCACCGGATGCTGGACGTCGCCGCTCGCGACATCGTCGAGCACGTGACGCGAACCGGCGCCAAGGTCGTCGGGCCGGTCCCGCTGCCCACCGAGCGCTCCATCTACACGGTCATCCGCTCGCCGCACAAATACAAGGACTCGCGGGAGCACTTCCAGATGCTCACGCACAAGCGGCTCATCGACATCGTGGACGCCACCTCCAAGACGGTTCAGGAGCTCCAGCGCCTGAACCTGTCCGCCGGGGTCGACATCGAGATCAAGTTGTAGCGATGGCCGTGACCAAGGGCATCCTGGGGACGAAGCTGGGCATGACCCAGATCTTCGACGACACGCGGGCCATCCCTGTCACGGTGATCAAGGCCGGGCCGTGCTTCGTGGCCCAGGTCAAGACGGAGGCCACGGACGGCTACGAGGCCGTCCAGCTGGCTTTCCAGGAACCCCGGTCCCACCAGCTCACCAAGCCCATGCAGGGGCACTTCGACAAGCACGGAGCCCCCCCCGGCCGCCACGTGGTCGAGCTCCGCACCGAGGGCGCGGCCAACTACCAGGCGGGCCAGGAGCTTCGGGCGGACCTGTTCCAGGCGGGGGAGCTGGCGGACGTGATCGGCGTATCGAAGGGTAAGGGCTTCGCAGGGCCGATGAAGCGGCACGGCTTCAAGGGTCTCTCGAGCAGCCACGGGACGGAGCGCAAGCACCGATCGCCGGGGGCGATCGGTGCTTGCGCCACCCCATCCCGAGTGTTCAAGGGGATGCCGATGGCCGGCCAGATGGGCAACCAGCGGGTGACCGTCCTGAACCTCGAGGTGGTCCAGGCCGACGCCGAACGCAACCTTCTGCTTCTCCGAGGGGCCGTGCCCGGGCCGTCGGGCGGGCTGGTCATGGTCCGCTCGGCCGTCAAGGCCCCGACGGGAGGGTCGGCCTGATGCCCAAGGTCCAGGTGGTCGACGCCTCCGGCAAGAAGGTGGCCCAGCGAGAGCTAGCGCCGGAGGTCTTCGAGGCGAGGGTCAGCGTCCCGCTCATGCACCAGGTGGTCGTCGCCGGCATGGCCGCGATCCGCCGGGGCACCCATGCGACGAAGACCCGGGGCGACGTCTCCGGCGGGGGCCGCAAGCCCTGGCGCCAGAAGGGCACCGGCCGTTCTCGACAGGGATCGATCCGGGCTCCGCAGTGGAGCGGCGGCGGAGTGGCTCATGGTCCTCATCCTCGGGACCACTCAATGCGGGTCAACAAGAAGATGAAGCGAGGTGCCCTCCGCTCCGCGCTCACCGATGCGCTCACGTCGGGCAAGGTCTCCGTGGTGGACGAGCTCCGGTTCGACGAGCCGAAGACCCGTCGGGCGGCCCAAGTGATCGAGGCCCTCGAGCTCGAGGGCGCCGTCCTCCTCGTGCTGCCGGGACCGTCGAGCGACGGGATCGTGGAGCGATCCTTCCGCAACCTCGCGTCCGTGCGCGTGGCGTACGTGCCCGCGCTCGCGGCGTACGAGGTGCTCGCCGCGGATCGCGTCCTGTTCACCCAAGGGGCCCTGGATGCTCTGGAGGGCGGGACCCAGCCAGCCGAGGCCACCTCGGACGAGGCCCCGAGGGAGGCCCCGGGCGAGGATGCGGAGGAGGCGGAAGCGTGAAGACGCCGCGCGACGTCATCATCCGTCCGGTGGTCTCTGAGAAGTCCTACGGCGGCCTCGAGTCCAACGTGTACACGTTCCTCGTCGACCCTCGGGCGAACAAGACCGAGATCAAGGAGGCCATCCAGCAGATCTGGAACGTCCGGGTGGTCTCCGTGAACACGCTCAACCGGCAGGGAAAGGTGAAGCGTCGCCGGTTCACGCAGGGCAAGCGGGCGGACCAGAAGCGCGCCATCGTCAAGCTCGCCGAGGGCGACGCGATCGAGATCTTCGAGACAGGGAAATAGCCCATGGCCATCCGCAAGTACAAGCCGACGACGCCCGGCCGCCGGGGGATGACGGGTTCGACCTTCGAGGAGGTCACCCGGGACCGCCCGGAGAAGTCGCTCGTGGCCAAGGGGCGCAACAAGGCCGGCCGAAACACCCACGGGCGCGTGACGGCCAGGCATCAGGGCGGCGGCAACAAGCGCCGGTACCGGGTCATCGACTTCCGGCGAGACAAGGACGGCGTCCCGGCCAAGGTTGCGCACATCGAGTACGACCCCAACCGGACGGCCCGGATCGCCTTACTGCACTATCTCGACGGCGAGAAGCGCTACATCCTTGCGCCGCAAGGACTCGAGGTCGGCCACACCGTGGTCTCCGGCGAGGGGGCGGACGTTCGTCCCGGAAACGCCCTGGCCCTTCGGAACATCCCGGTGGGGACGACGCTGCACGCCTTGGAGCTCAAGCCCGGAGCTGGCGCCCGCATGGCCCGCTCGGCGGGGACCAGCGTGCAACTGATGGCCAAGGAGGGCCGGTACGCCACGGTTCGGTTGCCGTCGGGCGAGACGCGGCTGGTCGAGGCGACGTGCCGGGCGACGGTCGGCGTCGTGGGTAATCCCGAGCACGAGCTGGTTCAGCTGGGCAAGGCCGGACGCAGCCGGTGGCGCCGGAAGCGGCCCTCGGTCCGTGGAGTGGCCATGAACCCCGTGGATCACCCGCTCGGCGGCGGGGAGGGCAAGAGCTCCGGTGGCCGCCACCCCACCTCGCCATGGGGGAAGAAGGAAGGGCGGACGCGCAAGAAGAACAAGGCGTCGAGCAAGCTCATCGTCCGTCGCCGTGGGAAGGGGCGTGGATAGACGTGCCGAGGTCGATCAAGAAGGGCCCGTTCGTGGACGACCACCTGATGGTTCGGGTCGTGGAGATGAACCGCCGGGGCGAGAAGAAGGTGGTGCGGACCTGGTCTCGTCGTTCGACGATCGTCCCGGAGATGGTCGGGCACACCATCGCCGTCCACGACGGACGAAAGCACGTGCCCATCTACGTGTCCGAGTCGATGGTCGGCCACAAGCTCGGAGAGTTCGCGCCCACCCGGACCTTCCGATCCCACGCTCGGGCCGAGCGGAGCACGACTGTCAGGTAGGGGATGGACGCCAAAGCGACGATCAAATACGTACGGCTCTCGCCGATGAAGGCGCGGCGGATGGTCGACCTCATCAGGGGCCGGCAGGTCGAGGAGGCCCGCCGGATCCTACGGTTCGCGCCCCAGTCCGCGTCGCGTACCATCGAGAAGGCCCTGAACTCGGCGGTGGCCAACGCCGAGCAGGGGCCCGGGGTGGCGGCCCAAAACCTGGTCGTCGACCGGGCATGGGTCGACGAGGGCCCCACCCTCAAGCGGTGGCGGCCCCGAGCCTACGGCAGGGCGGCAAGGATCAGGAAGCGCACCTCGCACATCACGCTGATCGTGAAGTCGTTGGGAGAGGAAGCCTGAATGGGTCACAAGGTCACTCCGTACGGACTTCGGCTGGGGGTCATCTACACGTGGAAGTCCAACTGGTTCGGGGGCCGCGACTACGCGGACTCCCTGCACGAGGACGTGTGGATCCGCAAGCACATCCGCAGCCGCCTGTCCCGGGCCGGCATCTCCAGCATCGACATCGAGCGCAAGGGCGATCAGATCTGGGTGTTCATCCGGACGGCCCGTCCCGGCATCGTGATCGGCCGCAAGGGCGCCGAAGTCGACCGGATCCGCCGGGACATCGAGCGGGTGACCAAGAAGCGGGTCGACGTGAAGGTCGAGGACATGAACTCCGCGGCCAGCCAGCTCCGACCGGAGACCGATGCCACACTGCTCGCCCAGGGCGTGGCCGAACAGCTGGCCGGGCGGGTCTCCTTCCGCCGGGCCATGCGCCGGGCCGTCCAGACGGCCATGCGGGCCGGAGCGCTCGGCGTCCGGGTGCAATGCGGCGGCCGCCTCGGCGGGACCGAGATGTCACGCCGCGAGTGGTACCGCGAGGGGCGGGTTCCGCTGCATACCCTCCGGGCCCGGATCGACTTCGGCACTGCCGAGGCAAAGACGACTTTCGGACAGATCGGGGTGAAGGTGTGGGTGTACCACGGGGACGAGATCCCCGCCGCGGAGAAGGAGACAGAGCTTGCCCGAGCCCGGGCCCTGGCGCAGGTATCGGCCGGGGGGGCCTCCACCGGCGCCCTGATCACCGACCAGGCCGAGGCCGAGGCCATCGAGACCGAGGAGCCAACTGTCTCTGAGCCCAGCACCGAGCCCGGCGATGAGGTCGGCGAGGACGGGGCGACCCCCGAGCCCGGCGCAAACGCCGAGGAGACGCCGCCCGCCGAAGGGAGCGAGGCCTGATGCTCGCCCCCAAGAAGGTCAAGCACCGCAAGGTCCACCGGGGCCGCATGCGGGGCCGGGCCAAGGGCGGGACCGAGGTGCACTTCGGTGACTACGGTCTGGTGGCCCTCCAGCCGGCGTGGATCACCAACCGCCAGATCGAGGCGGCTCGGGTGGCCATCACCAGACACATCCGCCGTGGTGGCAAGGTGTGGATCAACATCTTCCCCGACAAGCCGTTCACCAAGAAACCGGCCGAGACTCGGATGGGCTCGGGCAAGGGCAACCCGGAGGGGTGGGTCGCGGTGGTCAAGCCCGGCCGGGTGATGTTCGAGCTCTCGGGGGTCACCGAGCAGGTGGCCAAGGAGGCCATGAGCCGAGCGGCCCACAAGCTCCCCATCAAGACCAAGTTCATCAGCCGGGCGGGGGGGTCGGAGTGACCAGGGTGGCCGAGCTCCGCGAGCTCCCGGTCGATCAGCTCATCGAGCGGCTGGAGTCCCACAAGGAGGAGCTGTTCAACCTGCGGTTCCAGCTGGCCACGGGGCAGCTCGACAACCCCATGCGCATCAAGGACGTGCGGCACGACGTGTCGAGGATCCTGACCGTGCTGCGCGAACGTCAGCCGGAGCAGGCGGTGGAGGAGGAGCTGGCGCGGGCCGATGTCGAGGCCCTGGCCGAGTCCCGCCAGGCCCAGGCCGCCGGGACGAAGAAGGGCGAGCCCCTCGATGACCTGCTCGAGCCGGGCGAGGAGCTCGGGGAGGCCCAGGGATCCGAGCAGGAGACCGGGAGGCGAACGAGGCGACGGCGAGGGCGCAAGAAGGAAGCGAGCGAGACGTGACCCAGACGAACGAACGCGGTCGGCGGAAGGTCCGCACCGGCGTGGTGGTGTCCGACGCGATGGACAAGACCGTGCTGGTCAAGATCGACCGACAGATCCGCCATCCGCTCTATCAGAAGATCGTTCGGCGCTCGTCCCGGCTTGCGGCGCACGACGAAGCGAACGAGGCGCACGTGGGCGACACCGTCCGCGTGGTCGAGACCCGTCCCCTGTCGAAGACCAAGCGGTGGCGGATCGTGGAGATCGTGGAACGGGCGAAGTGAGGGAAAGGTGATCCAGCAGGAGACCCGATGCAGGGTCGCGGACAACACGGGGGCCAGGGAGGTCCTGGTGATCCGCGTCCTGGGTGGCTCCCACCGCCGCTACGCCGGGATCGGCGACGTCGTCGTGGGCTCGGTGAAGGACGCGCTCCCCGGCGGAGCTGTGAAGAAGGGCGAGGTGGTGAAGGGTGTCGTAGTGCGCACGGCCAAGGAGCGCCGCCGCCCCGACGGCTCATACATTCGCTTCGACGACAACGCCCTGGTCCTCATCAACGACCAGCGGAACCCCCGGGGGACCAGGATCTTCGGCCCGGTGGCCCGCGAGCTGCGGGAGAAGCGATTCATGAAGATCATCTCGCTCGCACCGGAGGTGCTGTGACGATGCCAGGAGTCGACGTCAAGAAGGACGACACCGTGCAGGTGATGACGGGGAAGAGCCGCGGCCACCGAGGCCGGGTGGTCCGGGTGGTGCCCAAGGACGGGCGCATCCTTGTGGAGGGCGGGGCCATGGCCAAGAAACATCAGCGGGCGACGGGCCGCCGATCCACCAGCGGACAGCAGCTCCAGCAGGGCGGCATCATCGACATGGAGCTGTACGTCGACATCTCCAACGTCCAGATCGTGTGCAAGTCCTGCGGCCAGCCCACCCGGGTCGGCCACGAGGTGGGGTCCGACGGCAAGAAGGTCCGTATCTGCCGCAAGTGCGAGGCCGAGCTGTGAGCGAGCGCTACGTGCCTCGTCTGAAGGTGCGCTATCGCGAGGAGGTACTCCCGCGCCTGCGCCAGGAGCTCGGATACGCCAACGCCATGGAGGTCCCGCGACTCCAGAAGGTCGTCATCAACATGGGCGTGGGTGACGCCCTGAAGGATGCTCGTATGCTGGAGGCGGCCACTCAGGACCTGGCGGTCATCACCGGGCAGCGACCGGTGGTGACGAAGGCCCGGAAGTCGATCGCCGGCTTCAAGCTCCGGGAAGGCATGTCCATCGGGGCCAAGGTCACCCTTCGGGGCGACCGCATGTGGGAGTTCGTCGACCGCCTCATCACGGTGGCCGTCCCCAGGATCCGCGACTTCCGGGGGCTATCACGACGGTCGTTCGACGGTCACGGGAACTACACGCTCGGGCTGACGGAGCAGCTGATCTTCCCGGAGGTCGACTACGACAAGGTGGTGAAGGTCCGGGGGATGGACATCACCGTGGCGACGACGGCGAAGACGGACGACGAAGGCAGGGCGCTGTTGATCGCGCTGGGGTTCCCGTTCGAGGGTGCCCCGGCCGTGACCGCGGCGGCCTCGTAGCGAGAGGGACGAGATGGCAGGGAAGGCGAAGATCGAGAAGCAGCTCAAGCCGGCGAAGTTCGCCGTGCGCGAGCACACCCGGTGCCGTCGGTGCGGCCGGGCTCGGGCCGTGTACCGCAGGTTCCTGCTGTGTCGGATCTGCTTCCGCGAGCTCGCGCACATCGGTGAGTTGCCGGGGGTGACGAAGGCATCATGGTGAAGGCCCTCGTTCGGACCAACGTCACCGATCCCGTCGCGGACATGCTGACGAGGATCAGGAACGCCAACGTGGCGTACAAGGACGACCTGCTCGTGCCGGCGTCCAAGCTCAACCAGGCCATCCTCGAGATCCTCGCCGCGGAAGGGTTCGTGGACAGCTTCGAGACCGAGGGCGAGGGCGTCCACCGGGCCCTTCGGGTCCGCCTGAAGTACGGGGCGAAGCGGGAACGGACCATCACCGGCCTGCGCCGCATCTCCACCCCGGGTCGCCGAGTGTACGCCGTGCGCGACAAGCTTCCCCGGGTCATGGGCGGGCTCGGCATCGCCATCCTGTCCACGTCCCAGGGCGTGATCACTGACCGGGAGGCCTCTCGCCGGGGCATCGGCGGCGAGGTCTTGGCTTACGTGTGGTGAGGACGAAGCGATGAGTCGGATCGGTAAGCAACCCATCGAGATCCCGGCCGGCGTCGAGGTGGCCATCGACCAGGACGCGACGGTGACGGTGAACGGGCCCCGGGGAACCCTGTCCCGGCGCCTGCACCCGGAGATGCGCGTCGTGCGCGACGACGGCGTGATCCGGGTCGAGCGCCCGAGCGACGAGGGCTTCCACCGGAGCCTGCATGGCCTGACGCGCACCCTCATCGCGAACATGGTCGAGGGCGTGACCAAGGGCTACGAGAAGCGCCTCCAGATCGTGGGCGTCGGGTACCGGGCCTCCCTCCGGGGCAAGGACCTGGAGGTCTCGGTGGGGTACTCGCATCCGGTCCCCGTGCCATGTCCAGACGGCATCGAGTTCGAGGTCCCCGCGCCCACCAGCGTGATCATCCGGGGGAACGACAAGCAGCAGGTCGGGCAGGTGGCCGCGGACATCCGGCAGATCCGCAAGCCCGAGCCGTACAAGGGCAAGGGCATCCGGTACGAGGGCGAGTTCGTCCGCAAGAAGGCCGGCAAGGCGGCGAAGGGCGCGACGTCATGAGGACGGTCCAGCGTGGGAACGACAAGCGTTCGGCGCGGGCGCGCCGACGCCTCCGGATCCGGCGCAAGATCTCGGGCACCGCGGCGCGCCCGCGCCTGGCCGTGTACCGATCGAACCGGCACATCTACGTGCAGCTGATCGACGACGTCTCCTCGCTTACGGTTGCCTCGGCGTCGGACCGCGAAGTCGGTGGCGGCGGAACCAAGGGCGACAAGAAGGTCGTGGCCAAGGCCGTCGGGGCCCTGATCGCCGACCGGGCGAAGCAGGCCGGCGTTCAGGCGGCGGTGTTCGACCGTGGCGGCCGGCTGTATCACGGCCGGATCGCCGCGCTGGCCGAGGGGGCCAGGGAAGGGGGATTGGCGATCTGATGCGACGGTACGACGCGTCGGCCGGAGAGAAGGGCATGTACGAGGAGCGGGTCATCGCGATCAACCGCGTGGCCAAGGTGGTCAAGGGTGGCCGCCGCTTCTCCTTCGCCGCGCTCGTCGTGGTCGGCGACGGCGCGGGACGCGTCGGCGTGGGTTACGGCAAGGCCAAGGAGGTCCCCGCGGCCATCGCCAAAGGGGTCGAGGAGGCCAAGCGCAAGATGTTCGAGGTTCCGATGATGGGGACCACCATCCCGCACCAGGTGATCGGGGAGGACGGTGCCGGCATCGTGCTCCTCAAGCCGGCCGCACCCGGCACCGGGGTCATCGCCGGCGGCCCGGTCCGGGCCCTGGTCGAGTGCGCGGGGATCAAGGACATCCTGTCCAAGTCCCTGGGGTCGAGCAACGCGATCAACATCGTGAAGGCGGCGACGGCCGGGCTGCGGAGCCTCAAGCGGCCCGAGCAGGTGGCCAGGCTCCGCGGTCGGCAGCTGAGCGAGGTGGCGCCCAAGCCGATGCTCTCGGCCGTGGCCGCCGCGGACGAGCGGATGCAGGCGGCCCGCGCGGCCAAGCTGGAGGAGGCCTATGGTGACCAGGCTTAAGGTCACCCAGATCCGGAGCGTGATTCACCGGCCGAAGGATCAGAAGGCCACTGTCCGCCGGTTGGGGCTGCACCGACTGGGCGACTCGGTGGTCAAGGACGACCGCCCCGAGATCCGAGGCATGATCGCCAAGGTCAGCCACCTGGTGAAGGTCGAGGAGACGCCGGGTGGTCGCTCGGTGAAGAGTGGGAGGCAGGAGAAAGGATGAAGCTCCATCATCT
>DASSSA010000133.1:0-89853 GCA_035701505.1 Actinomycetota bacterium | reverse complement strand
CTCCACCAGGACCTTCACCGCGACCGGCGGCGCGCCGCCGAAGGCCTTCAATGCGGCGGCGTGAAGCACGATCCCGCACTTGTCGTCGGAGGTACCACGACCGTACATCCGCTCATCCCGGACCGACGGCTCGAACGGCGGCGTGTCCCATTCGTCCACCGGACCCTCGGGTTGGACGTCGTGATGGGCGTACAGCAGGACGGTGGGCGCGTCCGGGACGGTCGGTGTCTGCCCGAAGACGGCTGGGTGCTCGCCGGTGGGGAGCTCGATCAGGTGGACACCCGAGAGCCCCGCCGCCGCCATGATCTCCGCCGTGGCCTCTGCCGAGTCCCGAACCGGTTGGGGGTCGTAGCCGGGGAACGCGATCGACGGGATCCGAACCAGCCGTTCCAGGTCTGCCCGGACGCCGGGCATGAGCCCGGCAACGGTTCCCCGAAGGTCGTCGTCCATCCGGGTGCGAACGATACCGCACGTCCGGCACGCCGGGTTCGGTGAGGCGGCCTACGGGAAAAGCCGCTCGATCACCCAGCCGCCGTCAGATCGTCTCGTGTACCGGAACCGGTCGTGGAGGCGATGCTCCCGTCCCTTCCAGAACTCCACCGTTTCCGGTGCTACTCGATACCCGCCCCAGTTCTGGGGGAGCGGGACCTCGAGGCCCTGATATCGGGCGTCGATCTCCCGGTACGCGGCGTCGAGCTCCTCGCGCGAGCTCGCGACTGCACTCTGGCGCGAGGCCCACGCGCCCAGGCGCGCCTCGCGGGGCCGGGTCCGGAAGTAGGCCTCGGATTCCTCCCGGCTGGTTCGCTCGACCGTTCCGCTCACGCACACCTGCCGGTCGAGCTCGCGCCAGTAGAAAGCCATCCCTGCCCGAGGGTTGGCGTCCAGCTCGCGCCCCTTTCGGCTCTCGTAGTTCGTGTAGAAGACGAAGCCGCGCTCGTCGAGCCCCCTGAGCAACACGTGGCGGACGGACGGACGCCCACCGGAATCGACGGTCCCCAGGGCCACGGCCTCGGGGAGCCGGATCCCCGCGTTCCGCGCGTCGTCGAGCCACAAGCGGAACTGCGCGATCGGATCCGGATCCAGGTCGCGCTTCGAGAGGGGATCGCGATTCCCGGGGACGTCGGCCATAACAGCTCCAGGCGGACAGTAGCGGATGTGCCCTTGCAAGGAGCAGGCCCCGGTGCGGGCCGGCTCGGGCGTGGACGTATCCTTTGCTCCCGTGCACATCGACTGGTCCATCGCGCTCGCGTCCGTGATCGTCGGGTTCACCGTCGGCCTGACCGGGATGGGCGGAGGCGCCCTCATGACTCCCATCCTCCTGATCTTCTTCGGGGTGACGCCGACGGCGGCGGTCTCCTCCGATCTGGTCGCCGCGATGGTCATGAAGCCGGTCGGCGGCGGTGTCCATATCCGGCGGAAGACGGTCAGATGGGAGCTCGTCAGGTGGCTCTGCATCGGCTCGATCCCTGCCGCGTTCGGGGGCGTCCTGCTGCTTCATGCGACCGGTGACAGCGAGGCGGTCGAGACCACCACGAAGGTCTTCCTCGGCGTGACGCTCATCCTGGCCGCGGCCGCCATGGTGTTCAGGGCCTGGCTCCAGGCTCGGCGGAGCGCTGAGGCTCGTGCCGGTCGGCGCGTGACGCTTGGTCCGGGCGGATCGATCGACGTCAGGATCCCGATCACGGTGGTGATCGGGGCCGTGGGAGGCCTGCTCGTGGGCCTCACCTCAGTCGGCTCGGGCTCGATCATCATCGTGTGCCTCATGCTCACCTACCCGACGCTCCGGGGGTCCCAGCTCGTGGGTACCGATCTGGTTCAGGCCGTCCCCCTGGTGACTTCAGCGGCGCTGGCGCACATCCTGGTCGGTGACCTCGAGCTCGGCCTGACCGCTTCGATACTGATCGGGGCACTCCCGGCCGTGTACGTTGGTGCGCGGCTCTCGTCCAAGGCACCGGAGGGCGTCATCCGTCCCGCCATCGTGCTCGTCCTCCTGGCCTCGGCCCTGAAGCTGCTGGAGGTGCCAACGGCGGTCCTCGGCGTCGTCCTCGTGGCGGTTGCCCTCGTGGGTCTCCCGATCTGGGGGGCGATCGATGCCGCCGCACACCCGCAGGGCATGTGGGACCGTGCCGGCTTGAGTCGTCGGAGGTGGATAGGCTGGCAGGCGTTTGGCGCGCCGATCGGGATCGGGTTCGCCGTCGCGGCCGCCTATTTCGCAAGGACGCGTCGGCGTCTTGATCCGACGACGCTTCCCCCTGACCACGACGGGACCGTCCTTACCGAACCTCACGAAGCAGCCGTTCCCTGAGCGAGCGTGGCGTGTTTGAGCGCATCCTCGTCGCCGTGGACGGCTCACCACAGAGCGAGAAGACGATCGCCGTCGCCCTCGATCTCGCTCAGAGGTACAGCGCAGCGGTAACCGTCGTCCACGTTCGCGAATACGAGCGATACGAGGGGTCCGACATCGACCTGGGTCCGCCGGTCCCCGCGGAGAACCTCGTGGCGCAGGCGGTCGCGACGTTCGAAGAAGCTGGTGTCGACGCCCGAGGGGAGATCCGCCGGGTCAGCACCGGCGACACGCCCCAACAGATCATCGAGGTTTCGGCCGCGACCCGGGCAGACCTGATCGTCCTCGGATCGCGCGGCATGACCGAATGGAAGAGCCTGCTGCTGGGCGGTGTTGCCAACAAGGTCGTGCACCACGCTGCCTGCCCGGTGCTGTTGGTTCGGTAGAGCGACTGGACGCAGCGATGAAGCAGCATTCCACCGAGCGAGTCCGGCTCGCCGTCGTCGCTCGAGAGTGGGCGCGGATCGGCTGCATCGGGTTCGGCGGCCCGCCCTCGCACATCGCGCTCCTCCGCGAGCTGTGCGTCGAGCGGCGCCGGTGGCTGTCGGCCCGCGAGTTCGAAGACGGCATCGCCGCCACCAACCTCCTCCCCGGGCCCGCCTCGACGCAGCTGGCCATGTACTGCGCCTGGCGCGTCCGTGGCCGCCTCGGTGCGGTGGTCGGCGGATCCTGCTTCATCCTCCCAGGGCTCGTCGTCATCCTTGGGTTGGCCGCACTGTTCCTCGGGCCCCACCCACCGCTGTGGATCGAGGGGGCGGCCGCGGGGGCCGGTGCCGCCGTCCCTGCCGTCGCCGTCGCGGCCGCGATCGCGCTGATGCCCGCCAGCTGGCGTCGGACGGGGACTGCCCGCAACCGCCGGGTTCGTTGGGTGGCCTACCTGGCCCTCGGTTTCGCCGCGGCGGCAACGATCGGCCCGTGGCTGGTCCTGATCCTCGCTTGCTGCGGGGCGATCGAGGTGGCCGCGGGCGCTCGCGGCCAGCGAACGACGTCGTGGCTGAGCGGGTTCACCCCCGGCGTGATCGTTCAAATGTCCGTAGTGGGCGGTCTCGGCGCCCTGGTGTGGGTGGCATTCAAGGTGGGCGCCCTGTCATTCGGCGGGGGGTTCGTGATCATCCCTCTCATGCAGGGGGACGCCGTCAACACCTATCAGTGGATGACGGGCGGCCAGTTCCTGAGTGCGGTCGCCCTCGGCCAGATCACGCCCGGGCCGGTGGTGCAGACCGTCGCGGTGGTCGGCTACGCGGCGGCGGGGATCGGGGGCGGCCTTCTGGCCTCGTTCGTCGCCTTCGCCCCCTCGTTCGCCTTCGTCCTCTTCGGTGCACCACACTTCGAGCGGCTGCGTGCCAACACCCGAGTCCAGCAATTCCTCACCGGAGCGGGGGCCGCCGCCATCGGCGCGATCGCGGGCTCGGCCATCGCCCTCGGCCTCGAGCTGGAGCACCTCTGGCAACTGGGCGTGCTGGCACTGGCCGCGGCCTGGCTGCTGGGGCTCCGTCGCGGGGTGGTGAGCGCCCTCCTCGGCACCGCCGTGCTCGGTGTGGTGGCGGGGTGGACCGGCGCCCCGGTATGACCGCCGCTCCTCGGCGCTTCTCCTCCCCATCGGTGGAAACCTCGTTGTTGCCTTCCCGCTGATTCTGTCGCACCATGGCGGCACGGGAGAAAGGAGGTGGTCCAACTTGCATGAACAGCAGGAGACCCCCGAGGTGACTGGCTGCTGAGCCATCCCTCGCGGGCAGGGGCCACCGCCCCGCCCGTCCGCCGGGAGACCGGCAGAATCCACCCAGCTCACCGATCTCACGATGCTCCGGTTGGTCTACCGGACGAAGCCTCGCAACAGGCCGAAGTGCTCGTGAGCGATGGTCACCGAATGGGCCGGGCCCGCACTGGGCCCGGCCCATTCACGTCGGGCTCAGGCCTCGTCGGCCATTCCCTTCATGCCCTCCCCGCGGACATTCGAGGAACCATGGAGTTAGGTGCCCTCGGCAGGACTCGAACCTGCGCACCCGGCTCCGGAGGCCGGCGCTCTATCCGCTGAGCTACGAGGGCGTGCCGTCCCGAGTCTAGCAACGCCCTCTGCCGGGGAGTTCGATGTGCTGGTCTGGGTGAAACCCTTCGCTATCCTGCCCACATGGAGGGTGAGGCCAAGCCGCGGATCCTGATCGTCGACGACGATACGGTCATCAGCCGTCTACTCCAGATCAACTTCCGAGTGGAGGGGTTCGAGGTCGATACCGCGCCCGGGTGGGAGGAAGTCTCCCGGCAGGTTGCGGAGCAGATCCCAGACCTGGTCATCCTCGACGTCATGATGCCGCGGATCGACGGCTTCGAGATCCTCCGACGGTTGAAAGAGATGCCCGCCATGCGGGACGTCCCGTGCATCTTCCTGTCCGCTCGTGCACAGGACGAGGACCGGACCCGCGGCTACGCTCTCGGCGTGGAGGAATACGTGACGAAGCCCTTCGACCCGTCGCACCTCGTCGAGATCGTCCGTCGAGCGCTCGCCCGCAAGACGGCGCAGGCCTAGGCGACCCGCCTCACTCCGATGATCGAGGACCGGCTCGCGCGCATCGTCCGCCAGGCCCTGGAGGGGGCCCGGGGTGAGCTGGGGCTCTCCGGCGACCTCCCGGAGATCGAGGTCGCCGCGTCGAGGCAGAAGGAGTTCGGCGACTTCTCGACGAACGTGGCGCTGGCGTTGGCCCGACGGGTCGGTACGAGTGCCCGCGAGGTGGCCGAGGCCATCCGATCGCACCTGCCCCAGGACGAGCTGATCGAGCGGGTCGAGGTGGCGGGACAGGGTTTCGTCAACTTCTTCGTGCGAGCGACGTGGCTCCGCGACGTGCTCCGCGACGCCGTGGCCCGGGGACCCCGATACGGCCGCGCCGAGCCGAACGGCCGATCCGCGCAGGTCGAGTTCTTGTCGGCGAACCCGACCGGCCCGTTGCACGTGGGGCACGCGCGCAACGCGGCGCTCGGCGACGCGCTCGCCCGCCTGCTCGCGGCGGCCGGGTGGCGGGTCGAGCGCGAGTACTACTTCAACGACACCGGTGGCCAGATGGACCGGTTCGGCGCCTCGGTGGAGGCTCGTTACTTGCAGCTCCTGGGGAACCCGGCGGAGGTGCCGGAGGACGGTTATCACGGCGACTACATCGTCGATCTGGCCGGGGACATCCTGCAGGAGCACGGCGACGCATTCGCTGACGCTCCGCCCATGGAGCGGATGGCCAACCTCCGCGACGAGGGGGCGCGGCGGGTCCTCGAAGGCATCCGGGCCACCCTGGACCGATTCGGGGTCCGGTTCGACTCCTACATCTCCGAGCGACAGCTCGCGGAGTCGGGGGAGATCGACGCGGCCGTTCGACGGCTGCGCGAGGCGGAATACGTGTATGAGTCCGACGGCGCCGTGTGGTTCCGCTCCACCGCGTTCGGCGACGACAAGGACCGCCCGCTTATCCGAAGGAACGGGACGCACACGTATTTCGCCGCGGACTGCGCCTATCTCGTCGACAAGTTCGCCCGGGAGTTCGACCGGATGATCTATGTGTGGGGGGCCGACCACCACGGTGACGTCGTCCGGGTGAAGGGGGCCGCCCGGGCCATGGGGTTCGATCGGTCCGCGCTCGAGATGGTCATCTACCAGTTCGTGTCGTTCCTGCGGGGTGGCCAGCCGGTGAAGATGAGCAAGCGGGCGGGCACCTTCATCACGCTGGACGAGCTCATCGACGAGGTGGGCACCGACGCCGCGCGGTTCACCCTCCTCATGCACTCGAACGACTCGCCGATGAACTTCGACATCGAGGACGTGAAGCGGCGGAGCATGGACAACCCCGTGTACTACGTCCAATACGGCCACGCCCGGATCGCCAGCATCCTAAGGAACGCGGAGGAGCGGGGCGTGAGCATGAAGCCGATCGAGGAGGCCGATCTGTCCCTCTTGTCGACCGATGCCGAGCTCGACCTGCTGCGGACGATCGCCGAGTTCCCGGACCTGGTCCTGCGCGCAGCGGAGCTCCGCGGCCCGCACCGACTGGCACATTACGCTCAGCAGCTCGCCGCGGGGTTCCATCGCTTCTACACCGAGTGCCGGGTCATCACCGACGACCAGCCCATGACCCAGGCCCGCCTGTGGCTGTCGATGGGGGCCAAACAGGCCATCGCGAATGTGCTCTCGCTCCTCGGCGTGTCGGCCCCCGAGTCGATGGAGCGGATCGATGCCTGAGCGCGAGGCCGCGGCCGGCGGCCCCTGGCCGGCGAACGCCCGCTTCGGCCCGTTGGGCCTGTCGATCGGCGGCGTGCTCGCGGAGGATCTCGCCGCTCGGTACGGGACCCCGCTGCTCATCGCCGACGAGGAGCACATCCGCAATCGGTGCCGAACGTTCGCCAGGCTCTTCCCCCATACGCTGTACGCGGTGAAGGCGTTCACGTCGCGGGCCATGATCCAGCTGGTGGCCGAGGAGGGATTGAACCTGCTGGTCGCCACGGGCGGTGAGCTCCACGCCTGCCTGTCCGCGGGGATCCCCGGCGAGCGCATCGCCTTCCACGGCAACAACAAGTCCGACGACGAGCTGCGCCTGGCGGTGTCGAAAGGCGTGTGGCTGGTGAACGTGGACAATCCGGCGGAGCTCGAGCGGCTCGATCCGATCGCCCGGGCGGCCGGCGTCGTCCAGCGCGTGCTCCTCCGGGTGATCCCCGGCGTGGGGGCCGGCGCCCACGCGGCCATCCGCACCGGCGAGGTCGGCACGAAGTTCGGCATGCCGCTCCCTTCGGTCGGCGGTGCAGTCAGCCGGGCCATGGAGCTCCCGAACGTTGATCCTGCGGGGATCCACGCGCACATCGGTTCCCAGGTCCTCGAGCCCGAGCCCTACCTCGCCGCGGTCGACGTCGTGCTCGACTTGCTCGAGCGGCTGAAGCGAGACACGGGGTTCGAGGCCGACGTGGTGGACGTGGGCGGGGGGTTCGGCGTTTCGTACACGGACGAGCGTGCCCTGGAGCTCGACCGGCTGGCGCCCGCCCTTCTGGCGCGGGTCCGCGATGGCGCGGCACGGCGGGGCCTGCGGATCCCGCACACGCTGGTGGAGCCGGGACGATCGGTGGTCGGGAGCGCGATGGTCACGCTGTATCGCGTGGGGACGGTGAAGGAGACCCCGGAAGGCCAAAAACTGGTTGGGGTGGACGGAGGGATGGCCGACAACATCCGTCCCATGCTCTACGGGGCGCGATACACGGTCGCGATAGCCGGGCCACCGGGGGACGCGGGACCGGTGGAGATCGACGTCGTGGGCAGGCACTGCGAGTCGGGGGACATGCTGGCCAGGGAGGTGAAGCTCTCACAGGACGTTCGGCCGGGCGACCTGGTGGCGTTCGCCGGCACCGGCGCCTACACGTACTCGATGGCCGGCAACTACAACCGGGTAGGCCGGCCTGCGGTCGTCGCCGTGCGCGATGGCAAGAGCCGCGTGTGGCTCCGTCGCGAGGATGACGCCGACCTCGATCGCTTGGAGGCGAGCGCCCCGATCTTTCGGAGCGCGCCCCCGCCCGCCGAGGGCGTCGAGGTCCGCCCGGCCCGCCGGGGGGACGCCCGATCGTTCCTGGAGGCGTTCCGAAGCGTTGCGGCGGAACGGCGGTTCATCCAGACCGAGGAGGTCTCGCTGACCGCCCGGAACTATCGGAAGCGGTTCCGCCGCCCGGTCACGGGAGACGGCGCCATCCTCGTAGCCGTGGCCGGTGATGTCATCATCGGCTCCATCTCGATTCAACGTGACGCGCACCCGGCCACTCGGCACAGCGCATCGATCGGCATGTTCGTGACCTCGGCCTGGCGGGGTCGGGGGGTCGGCACCGCCCTCATGGACGGAGCCATGCGGTGGGCCAGGGACGCTGGGGTGCAGCGGGTCGACCTGAGCGTGTACCCGCACAACCAGGCGGCCATCGCGCTGTACCGCCGGTTTGGCTTCGTTGAAGAGGGAAGGCTCATTCGCCACGCCAAGAAGTCCTACGGTTATGAGGACGAGATACTGATGGCGGTGTGGCTGGGACCGCGATCGACTGCGGGGGAGCATCAGGGAAGAGAGCCGGCGGGATGAGCGATCGTACGCTGCGGGTCGGGCTGCTCGGCTGTGGCACCGTGGGGACCGCGGTTGCCCGGCTGCTCCATGACCACCGAGAGGACATCGCGCGCCGGGCGGGATGCCGCCTGGAAGTCTCGAAGGTCGCGGTGCGCGACCCGTCGAAGCGCCGCGAGGCGCCCCTGCACGCGTCTGTGTTCACCGCGGCCCCTATGGAGGTGATCGACGACCCGGACGTCGACATCGTCTGCGAGCTGATGGGTGGGTCCGAGCCTGCCGGTTCGCTGATCCTGGCGGCGTTCGACCGCGACAAGCCGGTCGTGACGGCGAACAAGGAGCTGCTGTCCACGCGGGGGCGCGAGCTCTTCGATGCCTCCGACGCCAAGGGCCTCGACCTGTACTTCGAGGCCGCGGTGGCCGGGGGAATCCCGTTGGTCCGGCCGCTGAAGGAGTCGTTGACCGGCGAGCGCCTCACTCGGATCATCGGCATCGTCAACGGCACGACCAACTACGTCCTGACCCGAATGTCGGAGGACGGGAAGTCGTTCGCGGAGGCGCTCGGGGAGGCCCAACGACTTGGCTATGCGGAGGCCGATCCCACATCCGACGTTGACGGGCACGACGCCGCGGCCAAGTGCGCCATCCTGGCCTCGATCGCGTTCAACGCGCGGGTCGTGGCTGGGGACGTCTACCGGGAGGGGATCGGAACGGTCACGACCGAAGACATCGAGTTCGCCCGGCGCCTGGGGTACGTGGTGAAGCTGCTGGCCATCGCCGAGCTGCACGAAGAACGGATCGCCGCACGGGTCCACCCCGCGATGATCCCGTCCGACCATCCGCTCGCCGCCGTTCGCGAGGCATTCAACGGGGTGTTCGTGGAGGGCCCGAACGTGGGGGAGCTCATGTTCTACGGCCGCGGAGCGGGGGGCGAGCCCACCGCCACCGCTGTGGTGGGCGACCTGGTGAGCGTGGCCCGGAACCTGCTCGCCGGGACCCGCGGCGTGGGGTGCACGTGCTTCCTGGAACGCACCGTTCGGCCCATGTCGGAGATGGAGGGCCAGTACTACATCCTGCTCCGGGTGGAGGATCGCCCCGGGGTGCTGGCCGAGATCGCCAGCGTGTTCGGCCGAAACGAGGTCTCCATCAAGAGCGTGTGGCAGGAGGGCACGGGTGCCGACGCCCAGCTCGTGTTCATCACGCACCGGGCCCGGGAGGGCCCGTTCCAGCAGGCCGTGACCGAGCTCGGCGGCGTCCGCGCAGTGGAAGAGGTTCGGAGCATCCTTCGCGTCGAGGCCGAGGAATGACCTCGGCCACGGCGCGCGGCGTGATCGAGCAGTACCGCGACCGTCTCCCTGTGATGGAGGCCACCCCGGTGGTGACGCTCGGCGAGGGCGGGACACCGCTCGTCCGCTCGGAGTCCCTGTCCGCCGAGACCGGGTGCGATGTGTACCTGAAGTTCGAGGGAGCCAACCCAACCGGCTCGTTCAAGGACCGGGGCATGACGCTCGCCATCTCCAAGGCCCTGGAGGAGGGCTCGAAGGCCGTGGTGTGCGCGTCCACCGGCAACACCAGCGCTTCGGCCGCGGCCTATGCGGCCAAAGCGGGCCTGACGTGCGCGGTGCTGGTGCCGAAGGGCAAGATCGCTTTGGGGAAGATGGCCCAGACCCTGATCCACGGGGCAAGGGTCCTGGAGATCGACGGCAACTTCGACGAGTCCCTCCGGCTCGCGCAAGCCCTGTCGGGCCAGTACCCGGTCACGCTGGTGAACTCGGTGAATCCCTACCGCCTCCAAGGTCAGAAGACGTGCGCCTTCGAGATCTGCGACGTCCTCGGCCGAGCTCCCGACCTGCATTGCGTTCCGGTGGGCAACGCGGGCAACATCTCGAGCCACTGGATGGGGTACCGCGAGTACCTGGCCGACGGGACGATCGCCGAGCCACCACAGCTGTTCGGGTTCCAAGCGCAGGGGGCCGCCCCCATCGTCCTGGGGCACCCGATCGATCACCCCTCCACGATCGCTTCTGCCATCCGAATCGGGAACCCGGCGTCGTGGGACAAGGCTGTCGCCGCGGCCGGCGAGTCCGAGGGCGCCATCCTTGCGGTCACGGATCGCGAGATCCTCGGCGCCTACAAGCGGCTGTCACACGAGGGGCTGTTCGCCGAGCTCGCCTCGGCGGCCTCGGTCGCCGGCATGCTGCGGCTGTTCGCCGACGAGCGACTGCCGAAGGGCGCGACGATCGTATGTGTGCTGACCGGCCACGGCCTCAAGGATCCGGAATGGGCCATCACCGGGGCCAGCCACCCTCCAACGGTTCCCATCGACGCCGCCTCCGTGGCCGCCGAGCTTGGCCTGTAACGGATGAGGCTGGTCGCCACAGTCCCGGCCACCTCGGCCAACCTGGGTGGAGGCTTCGACTCGCTCGCGCTGGCCCTGGATCTCTGCAACGAGGTGACCATCGACACCGACGCCAGGCCTGGCATCAGGTGGGAGGGCGAGGGGGCCACGGAGCTTCCAACCGACGGGAGCGACGCCGTCTCTCGAGCTATGCGGGAGGCGGCCGGCACTCTCGGGGTGGACCTCCCGACGTTCGCCCTCTCGTCGGTCAACCGGATCCCGGTGGAGCGAGGCCTGGGGTCCTCTGCTGCGGCCTCCGTGGCCGGGATCGAGCTCGCGACCGCGCTGCTTGGACGGGACCCGGAGCCCGACCGCACGCTTGCCATCGCATCGCGCCTGGAAGGCCACCCGGACAACGCGGCTGCGGCCGTCCACGGGGGCCTGACCATCGCGTTCGACGATGGGGCGGTCCGGGTGGAACCGTCCCCAGACCTCCGGCCGGCGGTCCTGATCCCCGAACACGATCGGCTGGCGACGACGGTTGCTCGCGATGCGCTCCCACGCCAGGTCGCCCTGAGTGACGCGTCCTTCAACGCTGGGCGGGCCGCGCTGACCGTCGCGGCCATCGCTTGGCATCCCGACCTTCTGCGAGATGCCCTCCAGGACCGGCTACACCAACAGGTTCGCCTTGGGCTCCTTCCTTCGGTCGAGCCGATCTTCCGACGGCTGTGGGAGGAGGGCTTCCCGCTCTGTGTCTCGGGCGCCGGCCCGTCCCTGCTCGCTTTCGAGCGGGAGGGGCGATCGGTCCCCGACATCGGGGCCGGGTGGCGGATCCTCCGGGTGCCGATCCACGCAACCGGTGTGGAGGTGCGGGAAGCGTCGTCGTCCCTCAGCCCGGGTCCCGATCGACCGATGGGATAGGTGACCCATGTCATTGAGACGGGAAGATGCGCCAACCTAGACTCCGACGGGGCCCGTATCCACGGTGAACGGCCCATCCACCGACCCACAGATGAACGCGGAGCCGGAGCGCGAGGCGGACGCCCAGCTCGCCGAGGAACGGCGGGAGACCATCGCCGTCCCCGTTCTCATCACCGACCTCGCCAGTAAGACCCTCGCGATCAAGGAAGGTGAGACCTTCCTGTACTCGGACCTCGAGGGGAACCTGGATCACGCGGGGGACTACGGACTGGGCCTGTACCACAAGGACACCCGGTTCCTATCTCACTTCCGGATGGAGGTCTCGGGACGGAACCCCGTGCTGCTGTCCTCCTCGTCCGAGCGCGGCTACATGTCGTACGTGGACCTCACGAACCCGGACCTGTACGACGGAGACGTCGTCGCCGTGGACCAGCAGACCCTGAACATCCGGCGGATCCGGGCCATCAACGGCAAGCTCTTCGAACGGGTCCGGATCAAGAACTACAACGCACATCCGATCGCCCTTGAGCTCGGGTTCTCCCTGGCGGCCGATTTCGCCGACATCTTCGAGGTCAGGGGCATGGCCCGGGAAAAGAACATCCCTCCCGATCGGCCCATCGCGGAGGGCAACCAGGTCCGGTTCACCTCCACCGGCCTTGACGGGGCTCACCGGACGACCGTCGTCGGGTTCGGCCAGGAGCCGGACACCCTGGAGGTCACAGGTCTGACTGTGCGGGCGACGTTCCGGATGCGCCTCGGCCCGTACCAGACCAAGCTGATCGGACTCACCATCGAGCCGCTCGTGGACCAGGAACACTCCGGGGAGCGCGAATTCGACGTGGCCGTCCACGAGCTCCGCCGATCCTACGAGGAGTGGGAGCGGGACTCCACGCAGATCCTCACCGACAACGAGTTGTTCAACCAGCTCCTGAACCGGAGCCTGCGGGACCTTCGGGCGCTGTACACCGAGACCGATGGCGGCGGCATCCTGGCCGCGGGGATTCCCTGGTACGTGACGATCTTCGGACGCGATGCGCTGATCTCCTCGCACCAACTCCTCTCGGTGAACCCCGAGCCGGCCCGGCAGGCCCTCGAGCTCCTGGCCGCCCGCCAGGGCACCGTGGTCGATGACTGGCGGGACGAGCAGCCCGGCAAGATCCTGCATGAGATCCGCCAGGGAGAGCTGGCCAAGGCGGGCTTCGTGCCTCATACCCCCTATTTCGGCTCCGTGGATGTCACCCCGTGGTTCCTGATCCTGTACGCGCAGCACTTCCGGTGGACCGGCGACCTGGACTTCGCCCAGAAGCTCTTGCCTGCCGCCGACGCCGCGTTGCGGTGGATCGACGAGTACGGCGACATGGACGGCGACGGTTTCGTGGAGTACCTGTCCCATTCACCCGGGGGGATGCGGAACCAGGGATGGAAGGACTCCCACGACTCGATCGTCCATGCCGACGGGCACCTCGCCGAGCCGCCCATCGCGCTGTCGGAGGTACAGGCCTATGTGTACCTGGCCAAGGAGCGCATGGCCGACGTGTACCGAGCCATGGGCGACGACCGCCGGGCGGAGTTCCTCATGGGCGAGGCCCACGAGCTGAAGCGCCGGTACAACGAGACCTTCTGGATGGACGACGAGAAGTACTTCGCTGCGGCCCTGGACGGCGACAAGCGGCAGGTGCGCACGGTGATGTCGAACCCGGGGCACGGCCTGTACTGCGGCATCGTGGACGGGGAGAAGGCCCCGGCGTTGGCCAAACGACTGCTCGCGCCGGACATGTTCTCCGGGTGGGGCATCCGCACCCTGAGCAAGGCCGCCGCCGCCTACAACCCGATGAGCTATCACAACGGCTCGGTGTGGCCGCACGACAATGCGCTCGTCGCGGCAGGCCTCAAGCGGTACGGGTTCATCCGCTCGACCAACCGAGTGGCCACCGCGTTGTTCGACGCGGCGGTGCACGCAGACTACCTCCGGCTACCCGAGCTGTTCTGCGGGTTCACTCGACGAACGCCAAACCGACCCGTGAGCTACCCGGTCGCATGCTCGCCCCAGGCGTGGGCGGCGGGCTCACCGTTCCTCATGCTCCAGGCCATCCTGGGGATCTCCGCGAGAGCTCACGAGAATCTGCTCACCGTGAACAAGCCGCACCTGCCGACGTGGCTCAACACCGTCGAGGTCCGCAACCTGCTCGTGGGGGGGAGCCGTCTCTCGCTCGTGTTCCGGCGCGAGGCTGAGATCACCTCGTTCTCGCTCCTGTCTCGGGAGGGCGACGTGCGGGTGGTGATGGAGGAGTAGAAAGCCCTAGCGAACGCACCCGCCCGTCGAGACCGGGTGGGTGCGTCCCACCGCCCGGCTCACATCGGGGATGACGTCGGTCGAGGCGATCGCATAGCCCACGGACGGGTCGGTGGTGGAGGCGGCGAACACGATGCCCGCCACGGACCCATCCGGCAGGACGAACGGCCCGCCGGAGTCGCCCGGCTCCACCCTGGCCTGGAGCTCGTAGACATCGCGCTCGACCTCGCGGGTGCCGTAGATGTCGCGTCCCACGACGGCGTCGATGGGCCGGCGAACCGCCGCCCGCGTGCCGGTCAGGTCGCCCCCGCCCGGATACCCCAGCGTGGCCCCACCGGTCCCCCGACCGACCTGGCTGGAGAGCAGAGCAAGCGGTTGCCCCGCCGAGCTCTCGACATGGAGGACGGCGAGGTCAGTACTGGGATCGAAAAGCACCGTCGTACCCGGCCGCGAGGTCCCGTCCTGTCCCTGCACCTGCGGCCCGTGGACGCCGGCGATCACATGGGCGTTGGTCACGACGTAGTCGCCTGAGACCACGAAGCCGCTCCCCGATAGAAGTTCGCCGCAGGCGGAGCCGACGATCCGAACGGTGCTCGCCTCCGCGGCCTGGAAGGCCCGGCGAGCCTGCGCCTCGCTCGGCATGTCCACCGGGCCCGTCGGAGCGGGCGGCAGCCCGGCGAAGACGTCGGGGAACCCATGTCGGTTGAGGAAGCGGCGTACCTCGGCAGGGAGCGAGGGCGGACGTGGCAGCACTGCGTCGAGGCTCCTGACGATGGCCGATCCCCGGATCGCGATGTTGACCCGGGGGAACGGTCCGTTCACAAGGTTGAGGGCCAGGAACCACGTGACCAGCAGGAGCCCGACCACCGAGATCGCCGAGCCGCCGGCCTTGTCGGCCGTCCCCACGACGGGAACCCCGTGGGCCCTTGCCCGGACCGACGTGCCGGCCACCCAGCCGAGCAGGTCGCCGATCCCTGCCATTCCGAGCAACACTGCGATGACGATCCCAGCCTGCAAGGCGTCGCTCTGGGCCTGAGATGCGACGACGGGCGCCAGCAGCGCGCCGGCCAGCACCCCCAGGATCAGGCCGGCGTACGAGAACAGCTGGAGGAGCGCGCCCCGCCGAAAACCGGTGAATGCTGTGAGGGCGACGAGGATCACGATCACGAGGTCGAGGCCGTTCACGTTCGGGGAATGGTCCCACGCCGGTCCGGTGGGCAAACGGGGGGCGAAGCTCCGGGCCCGCCCCGTTCGCGAAGCTACACTGGGGGGCCGTGGTGACGATTGCCCACATCTCGGATCCCCATGTCGGGTCGCCCTACTTCGTGCCGAACCTGATGAACCGGGTCATCGTGGAGATCAACGAGCTCACCCCCGACATCGTCGTGTGCAGCGGCGACCTGACGAACGAGGGCTATCGCCAGGAGTACAAGAACTGGGTGGCGTACGCCGAGCGACTCATGTCCCCCTTGTTTACGGTGCCCGGCAACCATGACGCCCGGAACGTCGGTTACTTGCATTTCGAGGAGCTGATCGGCCCCCGTCACTGGTCCATCGATGTCGGAGGGGTTCGGGTGGTCGGAGCCGACTCGAGCGAGCCGGACCTGAACGAGGGCCAGATCGGTCGGGAGCGCTACCCGTGGATCAGGGAGCAGTTCTCCCAGCCCGCCGAGCTGAAGGTGTTCGTCCTTCACCATCACCTGATTCCCGTCCCCGGCACGGGCCGCGAGCGGAGCACGGTGATGGATGCGGGCGATCTCCTCGAGGTGCTCATCGCCGCTGGGGTGAACATCGTGCTGTCCGGGCACAAGCACGTACCGTATGTATGGCGGCTGGAAAACCTGTACATCGCGAACGCAGGGACGGTGGCGTCCCTACGGCTGCGTGGGTACACGAAACCCTGCTACAACGTACTGGAGTTCGAGGGGGACGAGGTCAAGATCACCCGGAAGTTCCCGTTCGGCGGCGGAAGTGCCATCGCCCATTTCTCCCTCTCTTCAGGCGAGCAGTTCTACCGGGAGTTCGAGCCGCCGGTTCAGCAGGCCACGGTACACACGGAGTAGGCGCGAGCGCCAGGCCTCGATCTTCGGAGGGATCGTCGTGAGGGTCCTCGTCCTGGTGGACGGCGAACACTACCCCCCGGTGACCAGGTGGGGGATCGAGGCCGCGCGGAGCAGGGGCCACGAGGTCGTCGCCGCGCTGTTCCTCGGTGGGACGGAGAAGGTGGATCCGTCGGCGCTTCCCGACCTCGGCCTGGCCACGTTCCCCGCCGGAGCCGATATCAGGGCGGCCTTGGCCGATGCGCTCGACGGTGTGAGGCCGGAGGCGGTGCTCGACCTGTCGGACGAGCCCGTGGTCGGTTACCGGGAGCGGATGGAGCTCGCCGCCGTTTCCCTGGTGCGGGGGATCCCGTACCTCGGCCCGGACTTCCGGCTGGACCCGCCCATCTCCGGCCCGCCTCTCCCGTGTCCCGCCGTCGCAGTGATCGGAACGGGGAAACGGACGGGCAAGACGGCGATCGGGGGCGCGGTCGCTCGGGTGGCCAAGGCGATGGGTCGCAACCCCATCGTGGTGGCCATGGGCCGCGGGGGTCCATCGGAGCCCCAGGTGGCCCGGGCCGGGACGGTCACGCTTGACGGGCTGCTCGACCTGGTCCGACGAGGTGAGCATGCCGCGTCCGACTACCTGGAGGATGCCGTCACCTCTGGCGTCACGACCATCGGGGCCCGGCGGGCGGGCGGGGGATTGGCCGGGGCCCCGTTCGCCTCGAACGTGCGGGAGGCCGCCGAGCTCGCCGTGGGCCTCGGGGCGGGCCTGGTCGTCCTCGAGGGGAGCGGCTCGGCCGTTCCTCCCATCCCCTGGGACGCCGGGATCCTGGCCGTACCGGCCTCGGCACCGCCGGAGTACGTGGGCGGCTACCTGGGCCCCTATCGACTGTTGCTATCGGACCTGGTGGTGCTTACAATGGCAGGGAGCCCGATCACTGGGCCCGAGAACCTCCTCGCCCTGACATCCCACGTCCAGCGAATACGCGGTGATGCCCGGGTCGTCGTGACGGACCTCCAACCGGTTCCGCTGGGCGACGTTCGAGGCAAGGAGGCGTTCTTCACCACCACCGCACCCGAGGCAGTCGCAGCAAAGCAGATGGCTTCCCTGGAGGAAGGCTACGGATGCAAGGTGGTGGGTTGGAGCGCCCGCCTTGCCGACCGGTCGGGGTTGACGGAGGACCTGGAGAAGGCAGAGGCGTACGAGGTGCTCCTCACGGAGCTGAAGGCGGCGGCCGTGGACGTGGCCTGCGAGCGGGCCATGGCACGAGGGGCCACGGTGGTCTTCGTGGACAACCGTCCCCTGGCGGTCGACGCCGGGACCGATCTCCCCAACCTGCTCGCGGAGACGTTGGATCTCGCGGTGAAGCGGCACGAGGCGCGATGACCAAGGACATCAAGAACCAGCACATCCTCATCTCCGACAAGGAGACGGGCCTTCCCTACTCCAAGGGATTGATGGCTTCCCGGGTGATGGTGACCGGACTGTCGTCCTGGCGGTCGTATCAGGTCGCGGAGGGCATCGAGGAACGACTCCGCGAGTTGGGATCGCCCTCGGTCACTACCGGGGAGCTCGACGGGATCGCCGTCTCGGTGATCGAGGACCTGGCCGGCGAGCGCTACGCGAAGAACTATATCCGGTGGCGGGAGGTCGACGCGCTGGATATCCCGTTGATCGTGCTGATCGGGGGGGCCACCGGCGTGGGGAAGTCCACCATCGCCACCCAGCTCGCGACGCGCCTGGGGATCGTCCGGGTGGTGGCCACGGATGCCGTGCGCGAGGTCATGCGGGGGGTGTTCTCCAGGGAGCTCATGCCGGCGCTGTACAAGTCATCGTTCGAGGCGGGCGACGCCCTTCGTGAGCCACCGACCAAGGACGCCGTCGTGGTGGGGTTCCGGGAGCAGGTGTCGGCGGTGTCGATCGGTGTCGATGCCCTGCTCGAACGGGCGGCGGTGGAGGGCATGAGGATGATCATCGAAGGGGCTCACGTGGTGCCGGGGTTCGTGGACCTCGACTCCCGGGGCGGCCGGGTCATGGCCGTGCCGGTCATCGTCACGGTGGAGGACGAGGCGCTGCATCGCAACCACTTCCTTGCACGGTCGGCGGACCATACAGGGCGTCCGGCGACGAAGTACATGGAGGGGTTCGACAAGATCCGCCGGGTCCAGCGCTACATCAAGAGCCAAGCGCTGTCCCATGGCGTACCGGTCATCCCCAACTACAACTTCGATCAGGCCCTCGCGGCCGTCATCGACCTGGTTATGGAGAAGGTGACCGAGCGCATCACCGGGTCAGCACCGCGTGACGGGGAGCGCGTTCGCCCGCCCGTCGGAAAGGAAGGAGCACATGAGGCTATTTCTTGACACCGCGAACCTCGAGGAGATCCGCGAGATCAACCGGTGGGGGGTCCTGTCCGGAGTGACGACCAATCCCACCCTCGTGAGCAAGGAGAACGACGACCCGGAGGCTCTGTGGAAGGAGATCCTGGCGGAGGTGGAGGGGGACGTGTCCCTGGAGACCACCGAGCCGGAAGCGGACCCTATGTACGAGCAGGGCGTCCAACTGGCTCAGACGGGACCCAACGCGGTGGTGAAGGTTCCCATGACCCCCGACGGCCTGGAGGCGGGCAAGCGGCTGGTCGCCGATGGCTTCAGGATCAACGTGACCCTGGTGTTCTCCCCGGCGCAGGCCATCCTGGCCGCCGAGATCGGGGCATACATCGTCTCGCCGTTCCTGGGGCGGATCGACGATGTGGCCGCCGATGGGATGTACGCGCTCCGGCAGATCTGCGAGATCTATGACATCCAGGGCTACGATACGAACGTCCTCGCGGCGTCGCTCCGCCACCCGATGCACGTGGTGGAGTCGGCCATCGCCGGTGCGGATATCGCGACCATGCCGTACGACGTGTTCGTCAAGTTGGTGAAACATCCGCTGACCGATGTGGGCTTGCAGAAGTTCGCTCAGGACTGGCAAGCCCTTCAGCGGAATATGAAGGGAGGAGCCTAGTTGGCACCCGAAACGATGGAAAAGAGCGTCCTCGAGGGCAAGGTCGCGTCGGAGCTACACACGATCGCCGCCGGCCTGGGAATCGGGGGGCATCAGAAACTGAAGAAGGCGGAGCTGGTCGCCGCGATCCTGGCCGCGGGCCAGGATGGTCACGCAGGGACAGAAACGGACCTGTCCCCGCCGCGGCCGGCGGAGGCTCAGGCGGAGACTCCGACCTCTCCCGCGGAACAAGGGAACCAGGCCTCCGACAACGGCGAGTCCGCGGCGGCCCCTACCCGCACGGAGCCGCGTGAGGTTCGCGAGCCGGGCGGACGCCCTGAGGGCAGGCCGGGGTCAGAAGTAAGGCCCAGACCGGAAGGTAGGCCGGGGCAGGAAGGTAGGCCCGGTCCCGACGGGGGGCGGCGACGGCTGTCTCGCGAGGAGCGGCGACGGTTCCGGGAGGAGCGCCGTCAGCGCGAGGTGGAGGCCCGGGAGGAGGAGATCGCCACCGCCCCCACGGCTACAGGTCTTCTGGACGTTCTGCCGGAGGGCTACGGATTCCTTCGAACGTCCGGCTATCTACCGGGGTCCGAGGACATCTACGTATCGCTGTCGCAGGTCCGCCGATTCATGCTCCGCAAGGGCGACGTGGTCACCGGCAAGGTCCGCCAGCCCAAGGACAGCGAGAAGTACTTCGCGCTGCTCCAGATCGAGAGCGTGAACGGGGTCGACCCCGAGACGGCCAAGCAGCGGGCGGTCTTCGAGAAGCTCACGCCGCTCTTCCCCCACGAGCGTTTCCGTTTGGAGAGCTCGCCGACCGACGTGACCGCGAGGATCATCGACATGGTCGCGCCGATCGGGAAGGGCCAGCGGGGGATGGTGGTCTCGCCACCCAAGGCCGGCAAGACCACCGTGCTGAAGAACATCGCGAACGGGATCCTGACCTCCAATCCGGAGACCCACGTGATCGTGCTGCTCGTGGACGAGCGGCCCGAGGAGGTCACCGACTGGCAGCGGACGGTTCAGGCTGCCGAGGTCGTCTACTCGACCTTCGACAAGCCGCCGGACCAGCACATCCAGGTGACCGAGCTCGTCCTGGAGCGGGCCAAGCGCCTGGCCGAGATGGGCAACGACGTGGCCATCATCCTGGACTCGATCACCCGGCTGGCCCGGGCCTACAACCTGGCCGCGCCGGCATCGGGCAAGATCCTGTCCGGCGGGATCGACTCGACCGCGCTGTACCCGCCGAGGCGATTCTTCGGCGCCGCCCGCAACATCGAGGAGGGCGGATCGCTCACAATCATCGCGAGCGCGCTCGTCGAGACGGGATCCCGGATGGACGAGGGCATCTTCGAGGAGTTCAAGGGCACCGGGAACATGGAGATCCGACTGGACCGTACCCTGGCCGAGAAGCGGATCTTCCCGGCTATCAACGTCGAAGCCTCCAGTACCCGCAAGGAGGAGCTGTTAATGCCCCAGGAGGAGCTGGCCCTGGTGTGGCGGCTCCGCCGGGTCCTCCACGCGCTGGAGGCGGGCGCTGCGCTCGAGCTCCTGGTGGACAAGATCCGGGCAACCAAGTCCAACGAGCAGTTCCTGAAGGAGATCGCCAAGGCGCCGGCCTCGTAAGCTTGCCGGCCGAACCCACAATGAGGAGACGAGGAACCGAATGAAACAGGGAATCCACCCCGAATACGTCAAGGCCACCGTGCGCTGTTCCTGCGGGAACACGTTCACCACGCGTTCCACCAAGCCGGAGCTTCGGGTCGAGATCTGCTCGAACTGCCATCCCTTCTACACGGGCAAGCAGAAGCTGGTCGACACCGGTGGCCGCGTGGAGCGGTTCCAGCGCCGGTACGGACAACGGTCCGCGCAGTCCTGATCGTCACGTCGAGGATGGGCAACGATCGCCCCGCTGCCCACCACTTCTACGGCGGTCAGGCCGTCATGGAGGGCGTCATGATGCGCGGCCGCGACGTGTGGGCTGTGGCCATTCGCAGGCCGGATCGATCCATCCACATCGAGTCGCACGATGTCCACTCCATCGCCCGGCGGTTCCGGATCCTCCGCCAACCGTTCTTCCGCGGCATCATCGCCCTGGGACAGGCCCTCGCCATCGGGGTCAAGGCCCTGTCCATCTCGGCGAACGAGTCCTCACCCGAGGACGTGCGTCTCTCGTCACGGCAGATGGCGCTGTCGATGACGGTCGCCCTCGCGCTGTTCGTCGGCATCTTCGTCGTGGGCCCCGCCATCGCCTTCCGGTGGGTGGGCCATCGCGTCGGCTCGGGCGTCCTGGTCAATGTCTTGGAGGGAGTGTTCCGGGTGGCGCTCTTCCTCGGCTACCTCGTGCTGATCGGGCGGGCGAGAGAGATCCGTCGGGTCTTCGAGTACCACGGGGCGGAGCACAAGACCATCGCCACCTACGAGCACGACGAGACTCTCGTCCCGGAGAACGTCGACCGGTACTCGACGCTTCACCCCCGCTGCGGCACGAACTTCCTGCTGATCGTCATGGTGATCGCGATCCTGGTGTTCGCGGCCTTCGGCAACCCCGGCCTCTGGTGGCGGATCGGGTCCCGCATCCTTGCCATCCCCGTCATCGCCGGACTTGCGTTCGAAGTGTTGCGCCTGGGCGCGCGGCACGAGCGCTCGCCGGTCATGCGGGCCGTGATGGCTCCCGGGCTGTGGCTCCAGAAGATCACGACGAAGCCCCCGGACCGGGGGGAGATCGAGGTGGCCATCGCCTCGTTCAACGAGGTGTTGCGCCGGGAGGCGCAACTCCCGGCCACGGAAGCCTGAGGGGCCCTCGCCGAGACATCGGGCCAGGTCGTTGAATCGGCGGCCCACGGCCCTAGAGTCTTCCCCACGGTCCCCCGAGTCGAAGCGATCAGGAGGCTGTCATGTCCCCGGCCGAGCTCGATCTCCCCGTCCTGCTGACGCCGGAACACATCCGCCGCCGCGAGTTCGTGACCACGCGACGCGGCTACGACCCCGACCAGGTTCGCGATTACCTGGAGCAGCTGGCCATGCAGGTCGGGGACATGGCGGCGATGGTCAAGGAAGCTCGGCTGGAGGCCGAGTCGGCCCAGCAGGCCCAGGCGTCCAGGGGCGATCCGTACGAGAAGCTGGCCCGCCGGGTGAGCGATCTGCTTCGGTCGGCCGATCAGGAAGCGGCCCGGATCCAGCGGGAAGCCGGCCAGGAGTCCGACCGGGTCCTGCGTGAGGCTCGCGCCGAAGCCGACCGGGTGCGGCTCGATGCCCAGACCCGGGCGGAGGAAGCGCGAGCCGAGGCCGAGCGGCACCTTCGAAGGGCCCGGGAGCGGGCCGACCGGACCATCGCCGGCCTGTCCACCCGGCGTGACGAACTCGTCCAGCAGCTGTCGCAGATGCAGGAGCGCGTGATCGGCGTGGCCAAGGAGCTCGAAGACACCATCGAGCGCCGTGACGCAGGCGGCGACGTCCGGGAGATACCGGACGCCGAGCCGGGTCGGCCCCCGCCCATCGCCGACACGTGGGCCGGCTGGGCCGAGCCGACCATGCAGGGGCCCGATCAGCATGGCCCGCCTCCGCGGCAGGCCGAAGAGCTCTTCACGTCCTCCGAGACGGTTGACCTCACGTTCCCCGAGATCCCCCCCCTCGATCTCGGCTGGGACGACGAGGACGACTGAACGAGGGGGCGGGCGCCCGCCCGCCCCCTCCCGTTTCGGATAATCGAGTGCATGGATATCGAAGCACGCCTGTCGGACGTCGAGCAGCGCTACGACCAGCTCTCCGCGGAGATGGCCTCGCCCGACGTGGTCGCCGATCGCGACCGCTTGCGCCGGCTGGGCAAGGACCTCGCCGAGCTGGGGGAGATCGTCGGCCCGTACCGCGAATACAAGGACGCCCGGCGCCAGGCTGAAGAGGCCGGGGCCATGGCCGCCTCGGAGCAGGATCCGGAGATGGCTGCGTACCTGCGGCAGGAGGCCGAGGCCGCCGAGAGCAAGGCGACGTCCCTCCAGGCCCTGCTGGAACAGCTGCTCGTCCCCAAGGACCCGAACGACGAGCGGGACGTGATCGTCGAGATCAGAGCCGGCGCGGGCGGGCAAGAAGCGGCTCTGTGGGCCGGTGAGCTGTTCGAGATGTACCGCCACTTCGCCGAGCGGCACGGGTGGAAGACCGAGGTCCTGTCGGCCTCGCCCTCGGACCTCGGCGGGTTCAAGGAGCTGGTCCTGGAGGTCAAGGGGAAGGGTGCCTATTCACGGCTGAAGCACGAGTCCGGCGTTCACCGGGTCCAACGCGTCCCGGTGACCGAGTCCGGAGGCCGGATCCACACCTCCACGGCCACGGTGGCGGTTCTCCCCGAGGCGGAGGAGGTCGACCTCCAGATCCGGCCCGAGGACCTGAAGATCGACGTGTACCGTTCCTCCGGCCCCGGCGGGCAGTCCGTGAACACGACGGACTCCGCCGTTCGCATAACCCACCTGCCGACCGGCATCGTCGTGGCGACACAGGAGGAGCGGTCCCAGCTCCAGAACCGGGAGAAGGCCATGCGGTATCTGCGGGCCCGGCTCCTCAGCCGTGCCCAGGAGGAGGCCCAGCAGAAGGAGGCCGCGGCACGACGGGCCCAGGTGGGGACGGGGGAACGGGCCGAGAAGATCCGGACGTACAACTTCCCCGAGAACCGGGTGACCGACCATCGGATCAAGCTCACCGCCCATCGGCTCCACGACGTCCTCGAGGGGGACATCGACGAGTTCGTCGACGGGCTCCTGGCAGCGGAACGAGCCGAGCAGCTCGGCGGCGACGGGCGAGGGTGATCCGATGCGACCGTCCGAGGTCCTGACCCGGGCCACGGCCTACCTCGAGCGGCATGGCGTCGACGGCGCGCGGGAAGCCGCCGAGGCGCTGATGATGACGGTCCTCTCGACGGACCGGGCGGGTCTGTACGCGCGGATCGAGGGCCTGTCCATGAACGAGGCTCGGACGTTCGGCCGGGCAGTCTGCCAGCGGTGCGCCGGGACCCCGCTGCAACACCTCACCGGCGAGCAGGCATTCCGCCGGATCACGGTGACGGTGCGCCCCGGCGTGTTCATCCCCCGGCCCGAGACGGAGGTGCTCGTCGACGTGGCCCTGCAGTTTCTCGGTGAACGACGGGAGCCGGTGGTCGTGGACGTGGGGACGGGGACGGGAGCCGTGGCCCTGGCCATCGCGAACGAAAGGCCGGGGTCCAGGGTCTTCGCCACCGACCTGTCACCCCAAGCCGTCGAGCTCGCCCGGGAGAACGGGGCGCGCCTCTGCCCGAGCATCACGGTTCTCCGCGGCGACCTGCTCGAGCCCCTGCCGATCGAGCTCCGCGGAGCGGTGGACCTCGTGGTGAGCAATCCGCCGTACGTGACCGCTGTCGAATACGAGGACCTGCCGGCCGAGGTCCGGGCGGATCCTCGCGTGGCGCTCGTCGGCGGGACTCGACTCCACGAGCGGCTGGCCGCCGAGGCCATTCGATGGCTGCGCCCGGGCGGGGCGCTGGCGGTCGAGATCGGCGCGGCACAGGGTCCTGAGGTGGCGAAGGTCATGGAGCGCTCCTACGGGGACGTGCGGATCGTGCCCGACCTGGCGGGCCGCGATCGGGTCGTCGTGGGACGCCGGCCGTGACCGATGCCGGCGTTGCGGGGACATGCGGTGAGCGACCCCATCGGTGACGCCGCCGCCGCCGCGCTGAACGGGCGGCTCATCGTCATCCCCACGGACACGGTGTACGGGATCGGGACCAGGGCCGACGATCCGGCGGCAACCGGAACGTTGTTCGACGCCAAGGGCCGCCCGCGTGACCTGGCGATCGCCGTGCTCGTGCCCTCGTCGGCCGCGGCTCGAGAGATCGCGGCGTTCGACGAGCGGGCCGCCGCGCTCGCGGCGAGATTCTGGCCCGGTCCGTTGACCCTGGTCCTTCCCCGGACCGAGGCCAGCCGCCCCTGGGACCTTGGCAGCGAAACGCGAACCATCGGGCTTCGGGTCCCGCATCACCCGCTCGCGCTCGCGGTGCTGGCGATCACCGGTCCGCTCGCGGTCACGAGCGCCAACCGGAGCGGCCACCCGACCCCCCGAGAGTGCGACGGCCTCGCGCGCGCCTTCGGCGCGCGCGTGGCCGTGTACCTGTGCCAGGACGAGCCGCTCGTGGGGAACCCCTCGACCGTGGTGGACGCCACCGACGGGCGGCTCCGCGTTCTTCGGACCGGCTCGCTCGGTGAGGCCGACCTCCTCGAGGCGCTCGAGTCCTGAGGCGCGTGGCATCGGCCCGCGGTCGGGCCGAGGGCCGATGCTAGACTCCCGGCTCGATCCCATGCCTCAGGTCCTCCTGGTATGCACCGGCAACATCTGCCGCTCCCCGATGGCAGAGGCACTGCTGCGCTCGGCCCTCGAACGCCGCCTCGCTGACCGCACGCCGTCTATCGGTTCCGCGGGCACGATCGCTCGCGACGGCGCACCCGCCATGCCCGAGGCGGTGGAGGCGGCCGCGGAGCTCGGGGTGGACGTCTCGGGTCACTCGGCGCGCCGTCTCCGCCCCGAGGACATCCGCGATGCCGTCGTGATCGTCGGGATGGGTGCGGAGCATCGCGAGGACGTTCAGGCGCTCGTCCCGGAGGCGGAGACTAGGACGTTCACGTTGAAGGAGCTGGTTCGCCTCGTCGAGGCGACCGGCCGACGCCCGGTGGACACCACTCCTCCGGACGCGGGCCTTGCGGGCGCGGTGGCCGATGCCCACCGGCGTCGCGCGGGATCGCCGGCCATCCGGGAAGAAGACGACGTCATCGATCCATTGGGGCTCTCCATCCAGGGGTACCGAGCGGTGGCCGCCGAGTTGGAGGATCTGTGCGAGCGGCTGGCGAACGGTCTGTACGGCGGCCTCTCCGTCGCATCGAGGCGGGTGGGCTGAACCCATGCGGATCGCCATCGGCTCGGACCACGCCGGTTTCCCCCTCAAGGAGGAGCTGAAGCAGGTGCTGAAGGAGTTGGGGCACGAGGTGGCGGACCTCGGGACGGACTCCGAGGAGCCTGTGGATTACCCACTGTTCTGCGTGAAGGTGGCCCGTGCGGTCGCCGAGGGAAGGTCCGAGCGCGGGATCGTGCTCGGGGGTTCGGGACAGGGAGAGCAGATGACGGCGAACAAAGTGCAGGGTGTCCGGGCGGCGCTGGGCAACGACCTGTACACGGCCCGGCTGTCCCGCCAGCACAACGACGCGAACGTCCTGTCGATGGGCGCCCGGATCGTCGCCCCCACGCTGGCCCGGGAGATCATGGAGCTGTGGCTGGCCACTCCGTTCGAGGGAGGACGCCACGTGAACCGGCTGGAGGAGATCTCGATGATCGAGCGAGGTGAACTGTGACCCACGATGGCTTCGTGGCCGAGTGGGAAGCACTGCGGCGCACGGACCCCGAGGTCGCCGCGGCCATCGCGGACGAGCTGAACAGGGAACGCACCACGCTGAGGTTGATCGCCTCGGAGAATTACGCGAGCCCCGCCGTGCTGGCGGCCATGGCGTCCACGATGAACAACAAGTACGCGGAGGGATATCCGGGGCGCCGGTACTACGGCGGGTGCGAGTTCGTCGACGTCTCCGAGACGCTGGCCATCGAGCGGACGAAGGACCTGTTCGGCGCGGAGCACGTGAACGTCCAGCCCCACGCGGGGGCGCAAGCGAATCTGGCCGTGTTCGGCGCGTTCCTCCGTCCGCTGTCGGACGAGAAGGTCCTGGCCCTGAAGCTGTCGCACGGCGGGCACCTGACCCACGGGTCGCCCGTCAACGTCTCGGGGATGTGGTTCACCTTCGTGCCCTACGAGGTGGACCCGCAGACCGAGCTCCTGGACCTCGATCGCATCAGGGATCTCGCGTTGGAGTATCGGCCGAAGATCATCCTGGCCGGGTTCACCGCCTATCCACGAGTGATCGACTTCGCCGGGTTCCGCCGGATCGCAGACGAGGTGGGAGCCCTGTTCTGGGTCGACGCGTCGCACTTCATCGGCCTCGTGGCCGGGGGCGCCTACCCCAACCCCGTGCCGCATGCCGACGTGGTGACCTTCACCACGCACAAGACGCTCCGTGGCCCCCGGGGGGCGATCATCGTGTGCCGCGAGGAGCACGCGAAGGCCATCGACCGCGCGGTGTTCCCCATGATGCAGGGGGGCCCGCTCGAGAACCTCATCGCCGCCAAAGCGGTGGCCCTTCGAGAGGCCACCACGCCGGAGTTCGCCGACTACGCGGCGCGGACCGTCCGCTCGGCCCGGGCACTGGCCGGGGGTATGGCCGACGAGGGGATCCGGATCGTCTCGGGGGGGACCGATTCCCATCTCGTCCTGGCCGACCTTCGTCCGTTGTCGATCGGCGGCGCGGAAGCGGAATCCGCGAGCGAGGGCATCGGCATCGCCCTGAACAAGAACGCGATCCCATTCGATCCGTCGCCCCCAGCGAAGCCCTCGGGCATTCGGGTCGGAACGCCGGGCCCGGCCACGCTGGGAATGGACGAGCCGGAGATGAAGGAGGTCGCCGGCATCCTCGGCGAGGTCCTTCGCCATCCCGACGACGAGCGCGTCCGCTCGGCCTGCCGGGCCCGCGTCAGCGACCTGGTGGCGCGGTTCCCGGTCTACCCCGGTTGAGGCGGCGATGGTCCCCCGCTCGCGGGGGTACCATCACCGCGACGTGGTCCCTTACCTCGTTGTCTTCGCGGCCAGCCTCGTCGCGACGTTCGTCACCACCCCGGCGATCCGAAGGCTGTCCCTTCGGCTCGGTTGGATCGATCCCCCGTCCGACCGCAAGGTGCACCCCAAGCCCACCCCGACCGCTGGTGGCATCGCGATCTTCGTCGGCCTCGCGGTGGGCCTCGGCCTGTCTCGCGTCCTCCCGTTCCTGTCCGGCCTGCACGAGACGACGTCCGATCCCGACGCTGCGATCGTGGCGGGACTGGTGATCCTCGGAGTGGGCCTGCTAGACGACACGCGAGGGGTCTCCGTCCTGGGCAAGCTGGCCGGCCAGATCCTTGGAGCGGGCCTGCTGGTGCTGTTCGGCGTCCAGTTCCTGTACTTCTATTTTCCCGGACAGGGCATCCTCGTGCTGTCGCCCGACCTCGCGGTGCCGCTCACGGTGTTGTGGTTGGTGGCCATGATGAACGCGGTGAATCTGATCGACGGGCTCGACGGCCTCGCTGCGGGGATGGTGGCGATCGCCGCGGTCGCGTTTTTCGTCTACATGTACAGGACGGGGGGCGGAGCGGACCCCTCGACCGCAGCGTTGATCTCGGCGGTCGTCGCGGGCTCCGCCCTCGGGTTCCTCCCATGGAACTTCCATCCGGCCAAGATCTTCATGGGGGACTCGGGGGCCATGCTGCTCGGGCTGATGCTGGGGGTGGCGACCATCTCCGGCGTGGGCCGCGATGCGGATGGGCCCAGCCGGGGGGACTTCGCCGCGCTGGCCATCCCCATCGCCGTCCCGCTGCTGGTGCTGGCCGTCCCGTTCCTCGATGTATTGCTCGCGATCATCCGGCGCATGCGGAAGGGGCTCGGCATCACCCACGCCGACAAACAGCACATCCACCACCGCCTGCTCGACATCGGCCATTCCCACCGCGAGGCCGTGCTGCTCATGTACGTCTGGAGCGCGCTCATCTCGATGTGCGCGCTGGCGGTGGCCTTCATCAACGGACGGCTGGTGGTCGGCGGGATCGTGATCGTGGCCGTCACGGCCGCCGCCGTGTTGCCAAGGTTGATCCGCGACCGAGCCCCGAGGGGAAGTGACCCCCGACGCCAGCCACGGCGGAATGGGTGGGCGGCACGCAGGGCCAGCCGGCATGCGGCTACCCGGACGGTCCGGGGGACCAAGGCCCCCGAGGCCGAACGGCGCGGGTAAGGGGGCGGTCCGTGACCCGGGTCCACCGGCCGGGGGAACCGCCCTACGGCCGGGGAGGAACGTTCGCGCAGCTGCCATTGGTCCTGGAGGCCGAGGAGCTGGCCGGGGCCGACGTCGCGATCCTGGGAGCCCCGACCGACGAGCTGGTCACGAACCGCCCCGGGGCAAGGTTGGGGCCCCTGGCCATCAGGAACGCCGACTACCTGTGGGGAACCTCCCGGCAGAACATGGACGTCGGGGTGGACCCTTTCGAGACCCTGACGGTGGTTGACCACGGCGACGAGGTCGTCCCGGGGTACCCCGAACTCAGCCATCGGGCCATCCGAGAGTCGGTCGCGGCGATCCTCGGCGCCGGGACCGTGCCGATCGTCCTGGGGGGCGATCACTCCATCGCCCATCCCGACGTCGGCGCGGTCGCCGAGCGGTTGCACCCGGAGCCCGTGGGGCTGATCCACTTCGACGCGCACGCCGACGACGCGTACGAGGAGCCCCGGCTGAGTCACGGGACCCCACTGCGCCTGCTCGTCGAGGAGGGATCGCTGTCCGGCGAGCACATCGTTCAGGTCGGCCTGCGCGGTTACTGGCCGCCGCCGTCGGATTTCGAATGGGCCCGTTCGCAAGGCTTCCGGTGGTACCTGATGGACGACATCTACGCTCGTGGCGTCGAGCCGGTCGTGGACGAGGTCTTGCAGCACGTGGTGGGCCTGCCGCACGTATTCCTCTCTGTGGACATCGACGTCTGCGATCCGGCGTTCGCTCCGGGGACCGGAACGCCCGAGCCCGGCGGCCTCCATGCCCGCGAGCTTCTCCGGCCGTGCGGCGGATCGCCTCAACCGTGCCCCTGGCCGGCATCGAGGTGGTCGAGGTCTCGCCGCCGTTCGACCCCGCGGGGATCACCGCCCTGCTCGGACACCGGGTCGTGCTCGAGGTCCTGTCCGGGATGGCCCTCCGCCGGTCGGGAGGACCGGCTCGGCCGGAGCGCCCCTAGCTCGGCCCGGGGGGCGCGCCGAGGGTGCTTGGGGTGATAATGGCGGGCGCCCTAGGGGATAATCGCGGCCCGGGGCGACTCCGAGAGGGGAGGGGGATGCCCGAGGTCGACATTCGCCTCGAACGCGTCACCAAGACGTTCGGTGAAACACTCGCTGTGGACGATCTCTCCCTCGACATCGAGGAGGGGGAGTTCTTCAGCATGCTCGGGCCGTCGGGGTGCGGGAAGACCACGACGCTTCGAATGATCGGTGGCTTCGATGACCCCACCCGAGGAACGATCTACCTGGGCGGCCGCGACGTCACGGACCTGCCGCCGTACCGGCGCGACGTCAACACCGTGTTCCAGTCCTACGCCCTGTTCCCCCACTACAACGTGTTCGAGAACGTCGCCTTCGGCCTTCGCCGCAGGAAGGTGGACAAGTCCGAGATCGAGCGACGGGTAAGGGAATCGCTCGGGCTCGTGGACCTGGTTGGCTTCGACCGGCGCAAGCCGGGCCAGATGTCCGGGGGCCAGCAGCAGCGGGTGGCCTTGGCCCGCGCGTTGGTCAACCGGCCCAAGGTGCTCCTCCTCGACGAGCCCCTGGGGGCCCTGGACCTCAAGCTGCGCAAGCAGATGCAGCTCGAGCTGAAGCGGATCCAGGAGGAGGTCGGCATCACCTTCATCTACGTCACACACGACCAGGAAGAGGCCATGACCATGTCGAACCGCCTGGCCGTCATGCGGCACGGCAAGGCCGAACAGATCGGGCCCCCTGAAGACGTCTATGAGAACCCGCAGACCGAGTTCGTCGCGAGCTTCCTCGGCGCATCGAACCTCCTCGATGGAGAGCTCAAGGAACAAAGGAACGGGACCTCGACCGTCCTGCTAGCCGGGGGGGACGCCGTCAACCTGCCCTCCGAGCGAGCCCCGTTCGGATCCGGGGCCTCGGTGAAGGTGGGGGTCAGGCCGGAGAAGATCACGATCGAACCCGAAAGCGATAGGACGTCCGCCCCCGGCTTGAACACCGTCAGCGGCCTGCTCCGGATGTCCACCTACATCGGGGTGAGCCACCAGTACAAGGTGGAGGGCCCGGGCGGAGCGACGCTGACCGTCTGGGTCCAGAACCTGGGCGCCGAGCGTGCACCCTCTCCGGGTGAGCGAGTAAGGCTCTCTTGGCGTTGGGAGCACACATTCGCGGTGCTGCCTCAAGAGGGGATCGCGATGGAGGAGGAGGACGAGTGATGAACGACGACCGGCCGTTGGTAGATCCCGTGGTCATGCAGCGGGCGCTCGAGCATCGCCTGACCAGGCGACGCCTGCTGCGGAACACCGGCGTCGGTGTGGCGGGCTTCAGCCTCGCCTCGCTCATCGCCGCATGCGGGGAGGACGGCGGAGGGGGTGGCGGGGGCGGAAATGGGGCGACTTCGCCTGCGGACGTCTTCACGGGAGAGGCAGGCGACACGCTGAACTTCTCGAACTGGCCCGCGTATATGGATCAGGCCAAGGACAAGGACGGGAACGTCTACCACCCCTCGCTCCGAGTTTTCGAGCAGCGCACCGGCATCAAGGTCAACTACCAGGACGAAATCAACGACAACGCGGAGTTCTTCGGAAAGATCCAACCGTTGCTCGCGGCGGGCGACGATCCGGGGCGGGACCTGATCGTGATCACGAACGGTCGATACTTCACCACGCTGACGCAGAACGGTTGGGTGTACGAGCTCGACCCAGCGCTTCGTCCGAACTTCGACCAGCACGCGGCCAGCTGGGCCAAGGATCCGTTCTACGACCCGGGAAACAAGTACGGGATGGCATGGCAGTCAGGCATCACCGGCATCGGTGTGAACACCAAGCTGGTGAAGGGGTCCATCACGAAGATGGACGACCTGGCCAACCCCGACAAGGTCGGAACGGGCAGCGTCGGGATGCTCGAGGGCGACATGCCCGACTGGGTCATGATCAACCTCGGGATCGATCCGGTGACCTCCGGACCGACCGAGTGGAAAGAAGCCGCCGACTGGCTGCGGCAGCAGCAAGAGTCCGGGACGGTGCGGGCCTACTACGGAAACGACTACCTCCCCGATCTACAGGAGGGGAATCTGACCGCGTCGATGGCCTGGTCGGGTGACGTCCTGTATTCGAACGTGTGGCTGGGCCTGGACGTGGAGTACGTCTTCCCGGAGGGTGGGGCGTTGCTATGGATCGACAACATGTTGGTTCCGGCCGGGGCCAAGAACCCCGTCGGCGCCGCCCAGATCATGGACTTCTACTACAAGCCTGATATCGCGACGATGCTGACGGAGTGGATCCTCTACATGTCGCCCGTTCCCGAGACGCGGGAACTCATCGAAGAGGACGCGCGGAAGAATTTCGAACAAGGGTACAAGGGATATGCCAACAAGCTCGAAGCGACGGCCAAGAGCCCGTTCCTGTACCCGGACGAGGAGTTCCTGTCCCGGACGTCGTTCGGCTTCGAGGAGTGGACCGATGAGTCGGCGGAGGAGTGGGATTCCATCTTCTTGCCGATCTCGCAAGGCTGAGCCGCATCGAGTGAGCGGCGTCGACGGAGGGTTTGAGCAGGAGGATTCGGGGCCTCCCGCCCTTCAGGGCACCCTCGGGGCGCGCCGAAGGCTGGTTCCCTACTACCTCCTGTCGCCTGGAGGGCTGTTCCTCCTGTTATTCTTCCTCCTGCCGCTCGGGCTGATGCTGTACACCTCGCTGGAGAGCGGCGGTCTGCTCTCGGGCGGGTTCAGGTTCACGTGGGCGTTCAACAACTACGCCGACGTGCTCGGCCAGTACCAGGTGCAGTTCGTTCGCTCGCTCGTGTACTCGATCGTTGTGACGGTCGCCGCGCTCCTGCTGGCGTACCCCATGACGTACTGGATCGCCTTTTACGGCGGTCGATGGAAATCCTCGTTCCTGCTGCTCATCCTGATGCCGTTCTTCGTGTCCTTCGTGATCCGCACGCTCCAATGGAAGTTCATCCTGGGCGACAACGGTCCGATCCTGGGTCCGCTGAAGGGCATCGGGATGCTGCCCGACGGCTTCCGCGTCCTCGCGACTCCCCTGGCCGTGATCGCCGGGATCACCTACAACTTCCTCCCGTTCACGGCGCTTCCGCTCTACGTTGCGCTCGAAAGGATCGACAAGAGGCTCATCGAGGCGGCGAAGGACCTGTATTCGAGTCGATGGCAGGCGTTCCGCCGGGTCGTCTGGCCACTGTCGCTGCCCGGGGTCTTCGCGGCGTTCCTGCTCACGTTCGTGCCGGCAACTGGCGACTACGTGAACGCGTCGCTCCTCGGAGGGCCGGGGACAACGATGATCGGCAACATCATCCAGGAGAAGTTCCTCGTCGAGCTCGACTACCCGGAGGCCGCGGCCCTCTCGGTCATCCTGATGGTGGCCATGTTGCTCTTGGCCACCGTCTATGCGCGCATCCTCGGGACGGAGGACGTTCAGCGCGCCGCGGGGGCCGGCGCATGAGCGCCGTGGCCGCGCCGACGAGGCTGGTCGTCGAACCGAGCCCGGCTCCGTTGAACGTGCCACGCAAGCGATGGACGCGCTTCATCCTGCCGACGTACACGATCCTCATGATCCTGTACTTGGCGAGCCCGATCTTCGTGATGATCCTGTACGGGTTCAACGACGTTCCCTTCGACCGACAAAACTCCAAGTTCTGGGGCTTCACCCTCGATTGGTGGAAGAACGCGTTCAACGTGCCGGGCCTGTTCTCCGCCTTCAAGAACTCGCTGAAGATCGCGCCGATCTCCGCAGCCGTCTCGACCTGTCTCGGAACTCTGTTTGGACTCGCGCTGGGCCGCTACCGGTTCCGCGGCTTGACGGGCGTCGACTTCGTGATCTTCCTGGCGATTGCTGTGCCCGAGATCGTGCTCGGCTCCTCGCTCCTGACGATGTTCATCCTGACGGGGGTGCCCCTGGGCCTGACGACAATCATCCTGTCGCACATCGGCTTCTCGATCGCCTTCGTCGCCGTCACCGTTCGCGCACGCGTGCAGGGCCTGGATCGGAACCTCGAGGACGCCGCTCAAGACTTGTTCGCGAGCCCCGTCGCGGCCTTCTTCAAGGTGACGCTCCCGCTGATCGCGCCGGCGATCCTTGCCGGGTTCCTGTTGGCGTTCGTCCTGTCACTGGACGACTTCGTGATCACGAACTTCGTCGCCGGCCCGGCGCCGACGTTTCCGCTATGGGTGTTCGGCGCGCAGCGCATCGGCTTCCCCCCGCAGGTGAACGTGATGGGCACGCTCCTGTTCGGGGCAGGGCTGCTCGCCGCCGTCGCCAACGTGGTGGTGCAGCGCCGTCGAGCGTAGGGGGTTCGTCCGGCGGATGGCCGGCGCTACGGGGTATCCTGGACTTCGTGAAAACTTTCACAAGCTCGACGCGCAGTGGCCATCTGGCTGCGGAAACGCGTGTCGAGTCGCGCCGAAACGACCCGCAGATATACTCTGCCGGCCATGGCCGGGCCGGGGAACGAGAATCCATGGACCGGCCTGGGGATCGGGTGGGCGATCATCTCCACGCTGATCGCGGGGATGCTCGTGGGGGGTGGTCTCGGCTATCTGGTGGATTGGTTGGTCGGCACTTCCCGACACGTGCTCATGGGAATCGGGATCGTGGTGGGCGCCGCCGGAGGGATCTACATCGTGTATCTGAGGTTCGGCAGGGGCGGCAGTTGAGGGGCCCCGAACCGGAGCGAGAGCTGATCCGGCGAGCTGCGCCGTTCATCCCTCCGGCTGCGGGGCTCGGACTCGTCGGGGGCGCCGCCCTTGCCGACTGGGGTGCAGGATGGTCGGCGGCGATCGGCGTATCGGTCGTCGCGGCCAACTTCATCGCGGCCGGGCTCTCGTTCGCGTGGGCGGCGAGCATCTCCTCGATCGCGCTAGCTGCCGTAGGCCTCGCCGGATTCTTCCTGCGGATGCTCACGATCCTTGTGCTGTTGATCGTCCTGAATGGCCTCGACTGGTTCTCACCAGTCGCGTTTGCCGCCACCGCCGTCCCCGCGACAGTCGTGCTGCTGGCATTCGAGATGAAGGCGCTGTCTGGCCGTATGCAGCTCGACCTCTGGTCAATTGGGAAGGGTTCTGGGTGACCCCCGGCTTCCTGGCCGCCGAGTTCGTGGCTCCGAGCACCAAGGATTTCGTCTTTGGGTGCTGGGGCGGCGGGTTCTCCATTTTCGGGTTCCACTTCTGTGTGAACTTCATCACGTTCCTGATCCTCTTGACCCTCATCTTGTTCATCGCGCTGTTCTATCTCGCGTTCCGCAAGCCCACGATCGTGCCCGGGAGGTTCCAGGCCCTCATGGAGCTCGGCATCCAGTTCGTCCGGGAGCAGATCGCGATCCCCATGCTGGGCAGTGAAGCCGACCGGTTCCTCCCTCTGCTGGCTTCGTTCTTCTTCTTCATCCTGATCGCTAACCTCTTCGAAGTAGCTCCGGGGTTCAACTTCGCCCCCACCAGCCGGGTTGCAATCCCGCTACTCCTCGCGAGCATCTCGTGGGTCACCTACAACGGTGTCGGGATCGCCAGGCACGGCTTCTTGGGCTACCTACGCCACACGTGCATCATCGATCAAGCACCGGGGTGGTTACGGTACACGTTGCTGATGTTGATCGAGTTCGTATCGAATATCGTCGTGCGTCCGATCACCCTCACCGTCCGTCTCACGGCCAACTTCCTGGCAGGACACTTCCTACTGGCCATCTTCTTCCTGGGGACGATCTTCTTCCTCGAGAACGGCCCGAAGACGTGGATCTTCGCCGGGGTGTCCATACCTCTGTCCGTGCTCCTCGTCGGCTTCGAGATCTTCGTTGCGATCCTGCAGGCATTCATCTTCGCGATCCTCAGCGCCTCCTACATCGGGCAGGCATTGGCTGAGGAGCACTAGTCAAGGAGGAAGTGGATGTTCCATATGGTCGCTGAGGTCACCGGGAACTTGGACGCGTTGAAGACCGTGGGGAAAGGCCTGGTGATCGGGCTCGCGGCTATCGGTCCCGGCATCGGGCTCGGGATCCTGATCGGCAAGTCAGTCGAGGCGATGGCCCGCCAGCCCGAGTACGCGGGGCAGGTGAGGACAACGATGTTCATCGGCATCGGCCTGATCGAGGCGCTCGCGCTGTTCGGTATCGCCTTTTCGTTCATCATCTGAGGAGAGGGCCACGTGCACACGCTCATAGCATCGATCCTGCTCCAAGCGGAGAGTACGTCTGAGGTCAGTGAGAAGGAGGATCTTTATCCACATGCCCAAGAGCTGATCGTCGGAGCCATCGCGTTCGGGGTCATTTTCTACTTCATGTGGAAGTGGGTGCTTCCACGTGTGGCCAGGCTCCTCGACGAACGCCGCCAGAAGATCCAGGGCGAGCTGGAACGGGCCGAGGCCACGCGGCGGGAGGCGGACGCCGAGCTCGCCCGGTACCGCGAGCAATTGGCGAACGCTCGCGAGGAGGCGAACCGGATCATCGAGGAGGGGCGCAAGACCGCCGAGCAATTGCGGACCGACCTTCAGGCCAAGGCGGAGCAGGAGGCCGGAGCCACCGTGGCTCGAGCCACCGAGGAGATCAGGGCGGAACGGGACCGCGTGCTCCGCGAGCTCTCCTCCCAGGTCGGCCAGATCGCGGTTGAGCTGGCCGAACGGGTGGTGGAGAAGGAGCTCGACAAGACGACCCAGCAGAAGCTGGTCGACCAGTTCATCGAGCAGGTGTCGGGATCGGGGAACGGGAAGGCGTAGTGGCCACCAAGGACGAGATCGTGAACGGCTACGCCCACGCCCTGCTCGCGGTGATTGATGCGGAGGACGACCTGGGGACCGTGGAGGACGAGCTGTTCGCCTTCGCCAAGGCGGTCGAACGCGACGGGCGACTCAGCGAGGCGCTCACCGACCCCGCGCTCCCGGCGGAGAACAAGCGGGCGCTGGTGGACGAGCTGCTCGACGACCGGGCGAACCCCCACACCGTGAACATCCTGGGGTTCCTGATCGAGCAGGGCAGGGCCAGGGAGCTCGGCCGGATCGTGGAGGGCCTGTCCGAGCTGGCCGCGGAGCGGCGAAAGCACGTGGTCGCGGAGGTGCGTTCGGCCGTGCCGCTCACCCTGGAGCGACGCAAGAAGCTGGCCCAGGCGCTCTCGGGGGCCACCGGCAAGCACGTGGAGATCAACGTGGTGATCGACCCTTCGGTGATCGGCGGCGTCCTGGCACGAGTGGGCGACGAGGTGTTCGACGGGACGGTCCGGACCCGTCTCGAAGCGGCGCGGGAACGGTTGGGGAGCGTGTGAAGCCATGGCAGAGCTGACCTTCGACCCCCAGACGATCGCGGAGGCCCTCCGCAAAGCGGTGCAAACCTACAAGCCATCCGTCGAGCGCGAGGAGGTCGGCCGCGTTCACGAGGCGGGGGCCGGGATCGCGGTCGTCCTGGGGCTGCCCCGGACCATGGCCAACGAGCTCCTCGAGTTCCCCGGTGGCAAGCTCGGCCTGGCGTCGAACCTGGACGAGGACCGGATCGGCTGCGTGATCCTGGACGAGGAGTTCGCCGACATCGAGGAGGGCGACCCGGTCAAGCGGACCGGCCGCATCCTGTCCGCGCCGGTCGGGGACGCCCTGCTCGGCCGGGTGGTCGACCCCCTGGGGCGACCACTCGATGGCAAGGGTCCAGTGGCCTCGGAGGCCACCCGGCCCCTGGAGGTGCAGGCTCCGTCGGTGGTCTCGCGCCAGCCGGTGAAGGAGCCCCTGCAAACCGGCATCAAATCCATCGACGCGATGACGCCGATCGGACGGGGCCAGAGGGAGCTGATCATCGGAGACCGGCAAACCGGCAAGACCGCCATCGTGGTCGACACCATCATCAACCAGCGCGAGCTGTGGGGCACCGACCGCCAGGTGAAGTGCATCTACGTGGCTGTGGGCCAGAAGGGCTCGACCGTTCGAGAGGTGGTCGAGGCGCTCACCGAGCGCGGGGCGATGGACTACACGGTGGTGGTGAACGCCCCGGCCGCCTATCCGGCCTCGTTCAAGTACATCGCGCCGTACGCGGGCTCGGCGATGGGGCAGCACTGGATGTACGAGGGGCAGCACGCCCTAGTCGTGTTCGACGACCTGTCGAAGCAGGCGGAGGCGTACCGTGAGATCTCGCTCCTGCTCCGCCGCCCGGCCGGCCGCGAGGCCTATCCGGGCGACGTCTTCTACCTGCACTCACGACTCCTCGAGCGGTGCGCCAAGCTCTCCGAGGAGCTGGGGGGTGGGTCGCTCACGGGCCTTCCCATCGTGGAGACCAAGGGCAACGACATCTCCGCATACATCCCGACCAACGTCATCTCCATCACCGACGGGCAGATCTACCTCGAGCCCGACCTGTTCTACGCCGGCGTCCGGCCCGCCATCAACGTCGGCATCTCGGTCTCGCGGGTCGGCGGCAACGCCCAGATCAGGGGGATGAAGCAGGTTGCCGGCCGGCTCCGCCTGGACCTCGCGCAGTACCGCGAGCTCGAGGCCTTCGCCGAGTTCGGTTCCGAGCTGGACAAGGCGTCCCAGCAGCAGCTCGCCCGCGGCGCCAGGGTGGTGGAGGTCCTGAAGCAGCCGCAATACGAGCCCTTGTCTGTCGAACGGCAGGTCATCTCGGTCTACGCGGTGACCGGTGGGTATCTCGACGACGTCCCGCTCGAGGACTGCAAGCGGTTCGAGGCCGAGCTGCTCGACTTCGTGGCCACCCGCAACCGCGAGATCGTTGAGCGCATCCGGGACAAGGGCGACCTCCCCGAGGAGATCGAGACCAAGCTGAAGGAGGCCATCCTCGCGTTCAAGGAGATCTTCGCCTCCTCCGGCGGGGGGGCGGGGAGCGCGGCTGGCATCGGCGCCCCGACGCCGCCCGACCAGGTCAAGCCCGACGTGGGGTGGGACCGGATGTCGTCGGTGGACGAGGACGAGGGCGAGGAGGGCTGACCGGGTGGGCGCGCAGCTCCGACTCGTTCGGCGGCGGATCCGCTCCATCCAATCCACGAAGAAGATCACCAAGGCCATGGAGCTGATCGCGGCGTCCCGCATCCTCAAGGCGCAACAGCGGGTGGAGGCGGCCCGGCCCTACGCCGAGTTGCTCACGCGGGCCATGGAGGACGTCGCCCGGCAGACCGGATCCCTGGTCCACCCGCTGCTGGAGGAACGCCCGCAGCCAGAGCGGGCCGCCGTGCTGGTGATGACCTCCGACCGGGGGCTGGCCGGCGCCTACAACGCGAACGTCTTGAAGCGAGCGGAGGACCTCATGGGCCGCTTGCGGGGGCGGGGGATCGAGCCGATCATCTACGTGTCGGGGCGGAAGGGCTTGGGGTACCTCCGATTCCGCGGCTTCGCCATCGAGGGGAGCTGGACGGGCCACAGCGAGGTCCCGACCTATGAGGTCGCCGAGGAGATCGGCAGGGCGCTCATCGATGCCTTCGCCAGCCACCGGATCGACGAGGTCCACGCGGCGTACACGGACTTCCGCTCGGCATTCACCACTCGGGCGACCGACCGGCGCTTCCTACCGATCGCGCCCGAGGAGGTGGTTCGCCGGGAGCTCGGCCAGCCGTACCCCGAGTACATCTTCGAGCCCGAGCCCTCGGCCATCCTGGACGAGCTCCTGCCCCAATACGTGATCACGAAGGTCTACGCCGCGCTGCTCGAGTCGGCGGCGTCGGAGAACGCGAACAGGCGACGGGCCATGAAGGCCGCCACCGAGAACGCGGAGGAGCTGACCAAGGTGCTGACGCGTGTGGCGAACCAGGCCCGTCAGGCCGAGATCACCACGGAGATCATGGATGTCGTGGGCGCGGCCGAGGCTCTCGGCACGGCCTCCGGCGACTAGCCGCGACGACCGCGAAGGGATCGAGGAGATGGCGGAGGAAGACGGGAAGGGCAGGGGCCGGGTGGTTCGGGTGATCGGCCCGGTCGTGGATGTGGAGTTTGCCGTGGACGACCTCCCGGAAGTGAACACTGCCGTCCGCGTGGAGCGCACGCTCGAGGGCAAGCCCGACGTCATCACCTGCGAGGTGGCACAGCACATCGGCGAGGGCGTGGTACGGACGATCGCGCTGAGGCCCACCGACGGGCTGGTCCGGGGGACCCCGGTGGAGAACACGGGTCAGCCCATCACCGTTCCGGTGGGGCAGGGCACCCTGGGGCACGTCTACAACGTGCTCGGTGAGCCGCTGGACGTCGCGACGGACACGATCACGTACGACGAGCGCTGGCCCATCCACCGCGAGCCACCCCCCTTCGAGGAGCTCGAGGCCAGGACCCAGATGTTCGAGACGGGCATCAAGGTGATCGATCTCCTCGAGCCCTATGTCCAGGGCGGGAAGATCGGCATGTTCGGCGGCGCCGGCGTGGGCAAGACCGTCATCATCCAGGAGATGATCTACCGGGTGGCGGAGCAGCACGGCGGTGTCTCGGTCTTCGCCGGCGTGGGCGAGCGCACGCGCGAGGGGAACGACCTGTTCATCGAGATGAAGGAGACGGGCGTCATCAACAAGACGGCGCTCGTCTTCGGACAGATGGACGAGCCGCCGGGTGTCCGCCTCCGGGTGGGCCTCGCAGCGCTCACCATGGCCGAGTACTTCCGCGACGTGCAGCACCTGGACGTGCTGCTGTTCATCGACAACATCTTTCGCTTCACGCAGGCGGGCTCGGAGGTCTCGACGCTCCTCGGACGGATGCCCTCGGCGGTGGGGTACCAACCGACGCTGGCCGACGAGATGGGGGAGCTCCAGGAGCGGATCACCTCGACCCGCGGCCGGTCGATCACCTCGCTCCAGGCCATCTACGTGCCGGCCGACGACATCACCGACCCGGCGCCGCACACGACGTTCGCTCACCTCGACGCGACCACGGTGCTGTCGCGGGCCATCGTGGAGAAGGGGATCTACCCGGCCGTCGACCCGCTCGACTCGACGTCGCGGATCCTGGACGCGCGGTACGTTGGCGAGGAGCACTACGCGGTGGCCCGGCGGGTCCAGGAGATCCTCCAGCGCTACCGGAACCTCCAGGACATCATCGCCATCCTCGGCGTCGACGAGCTGTCGGAGGAGGACAAGGTCGCGGTGGCCAGGGCGCGCAAGATCGAGCGGTTCCTGTCTCAGCCGTTCTTCGTGGCCGAGCAGTTCACCGGGATCAAGGGCAAGTACGTCCCGGTCGAGGAGACGATCGCGTCGTTCCGGGCGCTCGTGGAGGGGGAGTACGACCACTTGCCCGAGCAGGCCTTCTACATGGTCGGCAGCATCGAGGAGGCGGAGGCCCAGGCGAAGCAGCTGGCGGGAACGGGGGCCTAGGCATGCCGCTCGACGTGCACGTCGTCTCCCCAGAGCGCGAGATCTGGTCGGGCGAGGCCGCCATGGTCATCGCCAGGGGGGTGGAGGGCGAGGTGGGCATCCTACCTCAGCATGCCCCGCTCCTCATCCGGCTGGCCGTGGGGCGGCTCCGTATCCGGATCGACGGGACGGAGGAAGCCGCCGTCGTGGACGGCGGCTTCCTGCACGTGACCACGACCGAGGGCGTCACCCGGGTGGACGTGCTGGCCTCCTCCGCTGAGATGGCCGGGCAGATCGACCTTCGGGCCGCGGAGGGCCGGGTGCAGGAACTCCAGGGAGAGCTGGGCCGGCGGGACGACGTCGGCCTGCGGGCCGAGCTGGCCAAGGCCATGGCCCGGGTGGAGCTGGCCCGCTGAGCCTCGGTTTCGGGAACGCCTGGCTCGGGTAGACCGTCGATCCGGAGAAACGTGGGCTTGAGCACACCTACAATCGACGCCGTGGACCGCTTCCTGGTCACGGGGGGAGCTCGTCTCTCGGGCTCGATCCCCATCGCCGGGGCGAAGAACTCCGCCCTGAAGCTGATGGCCGCCGCCCTGCTGGCGCCGGGGCGGACCGTGCTCTCGAACGTCCCCCGCATCCAGGACTGCCTGACCATGGTGGAGGTCCTCGAGCAGCTCGGGGCCGAGGTGGCCTGGGAGGACGACCTGGCGATCGACGCGAGCGAGGTGCTCTCCGTGGAGGCCCCCTATGAGCTGGTCAGCCGGATGCGGGCGTCGATCCTCGTCTTGGGGCCGCTGCTCGCGCGGTACGGCCGCGCCCGCGTGGCCATGCCGGGCGGCTGCAACATCGGATCGCGGAAGATCGACCTGCACGTCCGCGGCCTGGAGAAGATGGGAGCTCGCTTCTCCTCCGAGCATGGGTTCCTTGAGGGGGTCGCTCCCGGAGGCCTGTCCGGCACGACCATCTCGCTCGACTTCCCCAGCGTGGGCGCTACGGAGAACGTGATGATGGCGGCCGTGGCTGCCCGAGGGACGACCGTCATCGAGAACGCGGCCCGCGAGCCCGAGCTCTCGGACCTGGCCGAGTTCCTCCAGGAGATGGGGGGGCGCATCGAGGGCGTCGGCACCCCCACGATCGAGATCCTGGGGACGGACGACTTCCACCCCGTCCGCCACAGCGTGATCCCCGATCGGATCGAGGCCGGGACCTTCGCCATCGCGGTGTGCGCTACCGGGGGACAGGTCCTCCTGGAGCGGGCACGAGGCGATCACATGGACCTGGTCCTGGCCAAACTGACCGAGCTCGGCGCCGAGGTGCTGGTGACCGAGGCCGGCGTGGCCATCGGCTTGGGGGACGGCGCCCGAGCTGTGGATTTCGTGACGCTTCCGTATCCGGGGTTCCCCACCGACCTCCAGCCCCAGATGATGGCCCTGCTCTCCGTGGCGGAGGGGACGAGCATCGTGACGGAGAACGTCTTCGAGAGCCGGTTCATGTTCGTGGACGAGCTGAACCGGATGGGGGCGGACATCAGGACCGAGGGCCATCACGCGGTGATCCGGGGCGTGGATCACCTGTCGGCCGCCCCGGTCCGGGCCCTCGACATCCGGGCGGGAGCGGCCATGGTGATCGCGGCCCTGTGCGCCGACGGCATCACCGCCGTCGAGGACATGTACCACGTGGATCGGGGGTACCAGGACTTCGAGGCCAAGCTCCTCGGCCTGGGCGCCGAGGTTCGACGGGAGCGACAGCTCACTCCGGCGCCCTGGTGACCCGCGTCCTCGCCCGGCTGCATATCGGGGCGGGCGCGGCCCTTCTCCTCCTGATGCTCCTCCTGCTTCCGCCTTTCGCCCGTCGGGCGGAGGCGGAGGTCATCACCCCTTGCGAGCCGCAGGCGTTCGTCTTCCTCGTCCCGGCGACCTCCTTCGAGGACCTGCTCGGCGTCTCCCAGATTCGAGCTCTGGCCGGCGCGGGCGGGGCTGCGATCATGAGCCTGCAGGGTGGGCTGCCCACGCACGAAGCCGACCTATCTCGCTCGTGCCCGGTGGCGTGGCGGTGGCTCGACCCGCTGGACTCCGGGGGTCTGTCCGGGGTCGGGACGCACATCCGGCGCGAGGTGCTGGGGTCCGCAGCCGATCGGGTGCTCGTGATCGTGGCCTCGACCACTTCGTCCCCCGCGATGGTAGCCGCCAGGGACCTCGTCCATCCGCTGGTCATGGGGAGCGGTGTGCCAGCCGTCCTGTTCGAGCTGGACGGCGAGCCGCGGACGCTGGCGTCGGACACCACGCGGCGAACCGGAGTCGTGACCGATCTCGACGTCCGGCCGACGATCTTCGAGTTCCTCGGACGGGCGGTGCCCAACGACCTCGATGGCCTCCCGCTTCGGGTGGTGGACGATCCGCCGCCGTTCGAGCTGCACGAGCGGTACCTGGCCATGCGGCGGATGACCGTCCCCGTCCAGACGGCGGCAGCCCTGTACGCGGTCGTGGGCGGCCTGTTCGGGATCGCGTTGATCGCGATGCGCCGGCGCGTGCCGCGGACCCTGGCACGCGCCGGCGCGTGGGTGGGCATGTCTGTCCCGGCCATGGGGGTTGCCCTGCTCGCGGCGGGACATCTGCCGACGCTGTCGTACGCCACCGTCGTCCCGTTCGTGATCGGCGCGACGGCCGTCGGCACCCTGGCGTTCGCGCCGCTGGCTCGGCGCGACGCGCTGCTGCCGCCGGCCGCCATTGGGGTCGGGGTCCTCCTGTTCTTCGTCGCGGAAGCGGCCGCGGCGTGGACGGCCGCCCTCACGCCGTTCCTGGGCGGCTCAGAGCTCGACGGGGGCCGGTTCTTCGGCCTTCCGAACGTGTTCGTGGGCCTGCTGATCGGCGCGTCGCTGTACGTGGCCTTCCGGCTGCCACCGGGATGGGGGTTCGCACTCGTCGTCGCCGTGGCCCTGTTCGCCGGGCTCCCGTTCGCCGGAGCCAACATCGGCGCCGCCGTCTCGCTCTTCGCCGCCGCCGGCCTGTGGCTCTCTCTGCGCACGCGCGGCCGGTTGGGTTGGCGGGAGGCCGGCGTCACCGCCGCCATTGTGGTCGTGGGGACCGCGGTGATCCTGTTCGCCCACCGGTTCCTGACGTCGACCCCGACGCACGTCACCCGGTTCGAGGAGGCGACGGGCTGGAACCTCGGGGATGTGTGGCGGACCTTCACCCACCGGCTCTCCACAGGATGGCACCTCATCGAGCAGAACCCGTTCGCGCTCGTGCCGGTGATCGGGCTGCCGGCGACCCTCGTCGCGGTGCTTCGCCCGCCCCCGCCCGTGCGGCAGGTGTTCCATCGCCACCCGGCCTGGCACGACGCGCTGCTCGTCACCCTCCTGGCCGGGATCGTGGCCTACGTGGCCAACGACACCGGGCCGGCGGCCGTCGGGCTGGCCTTCGGATCTGGACTCGGGGGACTGGTCTACGTGTCCCTCATCGAGGAACCCGAGAAGATGGGGACACCATGAGCGACCGCGTCCCGCCGCGCCCGGACCTGCCGGCGCAGGGTGCCTCCATCCCGGAGATGCCGACGCCCGAGCGCCCTCTCGCCAACTGGCGGTGGTGGGAGGCCATCCTGGTGTACCTGCTCATCATGGTCGTGAGCGCGTTCGCCGCGCTGCCGATCTTCCAGGTGATCCGGTCACGGGGTCTGGCGAACCTGTCGGCGTCGGCGATCATCGCCCTCCTCAACGTGGCACTCCTGGTGTTGTGGCTCCAGAGGTTCCATCCCCGATGGAGGGACTCGATCGGGCTGCCCCGCCGGATCTGGCCCGAGGTCCGGGCCGGCACCGGCTTCGGCGCGCTGCTGTACCCGGTGGTCGTGTTCGGCGTGGCGATCGCCCTGAACCTGCTGCTCCAGCTGGTCACGGGCCGGACCATCCGGTCCCCGCGCCAGCTGCCCGCCCACCTGTCGGCAGCGGGGGTGGCCGTCTCGATCGCCTACTCCCTGGTGATCGCCCCGATCCACGAGGAGCTGTTCTTCCGGGGCATCCTGTTCCGCTCCCTGGCCGACCGGTACGGTTTCGCCGTCGGCGCCGGGGGCTCCGGGTTGGCGTTCGGGCTCATCCATTACGTGCCGGGGCCCGTGTACGGCAGCGTGCTCCTGATGGGCGTCATGGTGTTCACTGGGGTCGCGCTGGCCTGGTTCTACCAGCGGCGAGGGAACATCGTGGCCAGCATGGTGGCGCATGCGACGTTCAACGTGATCGGGCTGACGCTCATCCTGGCCCTGCGGTGAGCGCTGTTCGGATGTGATGGAATCGCCGATGGAGGGGATGCCGTGGCCGTCTTTCCGAGCGACGAGTGGATCGAGCTCTACGTGGTGCGCATCAACGCCTCGGACGAGTACCGGGGTGCCGCCGCGGACTGGGAGGGGGATGTGGCCTTCGTGTTCGAGGCCGAGCCCGACAAGAACGTGCCCACCGACACGTGGGCCTGGCTCGACCTGTGGCACGGCGAGTGCCGGGCCGGCCGCATCGTGGCCCCCGAGGAGGGCGCGAAGGCCCGGTACATCGTGCGGGCCCCGTACACCAGGTGGAAGGAGGTCCTGGCCGGGGACCTCGACCCGGTGAAGGGCATGATGCAGGGCAAGCTCAAGCTCCAGGGAGACCTGCCGACGATGATCCGGTACGTCCGCGCGGCGAACGAGCTCGTCCATCTCACGACCAGCGTGCCCACCGAGTTCCTCGACGAGCTGCCCGCGGGAAGCGGCGCGCCCTAGCGTCGGGACCAGCGTGCGGGCGGTCGTCTTCGAGCAGATCGGCAGGGTCTCGGTTCGGGTCGTGCCCGATCCCCGGATCGAGGAGCCGGACGACGCGCTCGTCGGGGTCTCCGTCGCGGCGATCTGCCGGTCGGATCTGCATTTCCTGCACGGCAAGGCCCCGCTCGAGCCGGGCGAGCCCATCGGTCACGAGGCCATGGGGGTGGTGGAGGCCGTGGGGCCGCAGGTGGAACGGTTCGCCCCGGGGGACCGCGTGGTGGTGGCGTTCGACATCGCCTGTGGCCGGTGCTGGTTCTGCCGGCGGGGGCAGACCCAATTGTGCGAGGACTTCCGCAACCTGGGAGCCGGGATCTTCGGCGGGGGCCTCGGGGGGGCGCAGGCGGAGCGGATCCGCGTGCCGTGCGCCGACACGAACCTCCTCGCGGTGCCGGACGACGTCGACGACGAGCGGGCGCTCTTCCTGGGCGACGTCCTGACCACCGGGTTCTACGGTGCGGCCATCTCGGGGATCACGGAGGGCGACACGATCGCGGTCGTGGGAGCCGGGCCGGTGGGATTCTTCAGCGTGCAGGCGGCGTTGGTGCACGGCGCTGGCCAGGTGCTCGCCCTCGACATGCAGCTCGATCGGCTGGCCCTGGCGGAGAAGGTCGGTGCGGTGGCGGTCGACGTTTCCGAACGGCACCCCCAGATGGCCGTGGCCGAGCGAACGGAGGGGCGCGGCGCGGACGTCGTGATCGAGGCGGTCGGCGAGCCGAGCGCCCTGTTCACCGCCGTCGACGCGGTCAGGCGAGGCGGCATCGTCACGGTCCTGGGGATGTTCACGAGCGAGACGGTGGACGTCCCCGCCGGAGTGTGGTGGGCCCGTGCACTGCAGATCCGGTTCGGCGGCATCTGTCCCATACACGCGTGGTGGGACCGGGCGCTGGCCGAGGTCCGGGCCGGACGCATCGATCCCCTGCCGATCATCTCCCACCGTCTGTCGCTGGACGACGCGCCGGTCGGGTACGAGCTGTTCGACTCCCGCGCAGCGTCCAAGGTCCTGCTCGTGCCATGACCGTGGTGTACGCCGACCAGGAACCGAACGGGTTGGCGACCATGGTCGGAGGCCTGATCGAGGCGAACCTTCGGCAGCACCCGGACCGGCGTTCGCTGCTCGGTCCGGCCGTCGTCGAGTTGGTCGCGGTCGACGCCGGGGTCTCTGTGCGGATCGCGCTGTCGCCGGGGCAGGTCTCGGTCTCGAACGGATCGTCCCGGCCCGGCCGGCTTCCCGTGCGGGTGTGGGCAGACTCCGACGCCCTGCTTCTCCTGTCGTCCGCGCCGCTCCGGTTGGGTCTGCCGGACCCGCTTTCACGCGATGGCCGCCGCGTCCTCGCCAAGATCCTTCGGCGGGAGATCCGGATCTCCGGGCTCGTCGCCCACCCGCTCACGGTGGCCCGGTTCGCGCGGCTCCTGTCGGTTGCGTGACGGTCTGAGCCGGAGCGACGGGTACCCTTGCCCCGTGGACCTGGTCGAGGCCGTCCTTGCCGGAGACCGCCGCGCCGTGGCCCGGGGCATCTCGATGGTCGAAGACGGGGCCGAGGGCCTGGCCGAGCTCTCCTCGGGCCTGTTCGGGCACACCGGCCGGGCCTCCACGATCGGCCTCACCGGCTCGCCGGGAGTGGGCAAGTCCACGCTCGCCGGAGAGCTCGTCCGGCATGCGCGGAGCCGCCAGCTGTCCGTCGCCATCCTGGCCATCGATCCGACGTCGCCGTTCACCGGTGGGGCCCTGCTCGGGGACCGGCTGCGCATGCAGGAGCATGCGACGGATCCCGGTGTGTTCATCCGGTCGATGGCCACGCGAGGCCATCTCGGGGGGATGGCGCTCGCCGCTCCCGAAGCGGTTCGGATCCTCGACGCGTCGGGGAAGGACCTGGTCATGGTGGAGACCGTGGGCGTGGGACAGGCCGAGGTCGACGTGGCCGCCGCTACCGACACCACGTTGGTGGTGGTATCGCCGGGATGGGGCGACGCCGTGCAGGTGGCCAAGGCGGGGATCCTGGAGATCGCCGACGTCTTCGTGGTGAACAAGTCCGACCGGGAGGGGGCCGACGCCGCGGCCCGCGACCTGGAGCAGATGATCCGGATGGGCTCGCCGGCCCAGTGGACACCGCCGGTGGTGCGGGCCTCCGCGCAGCGCTCGGAGGGCATCGACGAGCTGTGGGAGGCGATGGCCCGCCATCGCGCGCACCTGGAGGAGACGGGCCAGCTCGAGCAGAAGCGCCGGGGCCGGTTGTTTCGGGAGGTGGAGGGGCTGGCCGGCGAACGTCTCCGCGGAGCGGTACGCGACGCGCTGGCGAGGGATCCACAGCTCGCCGACGAGGTTGCGGCGCGAACGACAGATCCCTACCGGGCCGCCGATATCCTGATCGAACGGTTGTCGCGTGGAGAAGAGCAGTAGGAAGGCCGGCATGACGAGCGAACACGACGGGTGGGAGCGGACCTACCGGGCCTCGGACGAGCGGGATGCGGACTTCGAGACCCTCTCGGGCCAACCCGTCCAGCCGCTGTTCACCGAGGAGGACCTCTCAGGGTTCGACCCCGAGCGGGACCTCGGAGACTCCGGCCGGTACCCGTTCGTCCGCGGCGCCTACCCGACGATGTACCGGGGACGGCTGTGGACGATGCGTCAGTTCGCCGGATACGGGACCGCGGCCGAGACCAACGCCCGCTACAAGTTCCTGCTCGCCCAGGGGCAGGGCGGCCTGTCGGTGGCCTTCGACATGCCCACGCTGATGGGGCGGGACTCCGACGACCAGCGCTCGGAGGGGGAGGTGGGCCGATGTGGCGTCGCCACCGACTCACTGGCCGACGTCCAACAACTCTTCGAGGGCATCCCGCTCGGCGACATCACGACGTCGATGACCATCAGTGGGCCCGCGGTTGTGATCTTCGCGTTCTTCCTGGCGGCCGCGGAGGAACAGGGCGTCCCGTGGGACCGCCTCGATGGAACGCTCCAGACCGACATCCTGAAGGAGTACATCGCCCAGAAGGAGTGGATCTTCCCACCCCGGCCCCACCTCCGGCTGATCGGCGACCTCATCGAGTTCTGCGCCGAGCGCGTTCCGAAGTGGCACCCTCTCAGCGTCTCGGGCTATCACATCCGCGAGGCCGGGGCGAACGCCTGGCAGGAGCTCGCCTACACGCTGGCCGACGGGTTCGCATACGTCGAGCTCGGCACGGCCCGGGGGCTCGACGTGGACCGATTCGCGCAGGGACTGTCGTTCTTCTTCAACGCGCATATCGACTTCTTCGAGGAGATCGCGAAGTACCGGGCGGCCCGGCGGATCTGGGCCCGGTGGATGAAGGACCGGTACGGGGCGAAGGAGGACTCCTCGATGCGCCTGCGGTTCCACACCCAGACGGCCGGCGTGTCGCTCACCGCGCAGCAACCCATGAACAACGTGGTGCGTACTGCCATCGAGGCTTTGGCCGCGGTCCTGGGCGGCACGCAGTCGCTCCACACGAACGCTCTGGACGAGGTCCTGGCCCTGCCGACGGAGAAGGCGGCGAAACTGGCGCTTCGGACCCAGCAGATCATCGCGTACGAGACGGGGGTTCCGAGCGCGATCGATCCTCTCGGTGGCTCGTTCTTCCTCGAATCGCTGACGGATCGGATGGAAGAGCGCGCCGAGGAGGAGTTCGCCCGGATCGGCCGGATGGGCGGGGGGTCGATGCTCGAGGGGATCCTCGCCGGGATCGACCGCGGGTATTTCCAGCAGGAGATCGCGGAGTCCGCCTACCGGGAACAGGAGCGGTACGAGAAGGGACGGCTGGTGAAGGTCGGTGTGAACGAGTTCGTCGAGCCGGACGGTGGCCCCGTGGAGATCCTGGAGATCCCTCCGGACCTCGAGGAGGAGCAGGCCCGGCGGGTTCGTGCCGTACGACAGCGTCGTGACCAGGACCGGGCCGGGATGGCGCTGGACCGGCTGGGGGCCGCCGCGGCGACCGACGACAACGTGATGCCGTTCCTGGTGGACTGTGCCCGGGCCATGTGCACCGAGGGGGAGATCGTCGGGACCTTGCGGCAGGTGTTCGGCGAGTACACCGAGACCCCCCGGTTCTGAGACCCCCTCGAAGGCATACTGCAAGACCACGCACTTGCCAGGGGATGCAGCTTTATGGTTCCATGGACGCTCGCGACCGGGCCGAGGACCGGGAGGGAAGGGGGAAGCGCGCGTGCTCGCCGAGGCGGCCGGTGCGTTCGGGGTCGGACTGATCGCCTCGGCCTTCCTGTTCGGGTTCCGTCACGGGATCGACTGGGACCACATCGCGGCCATCACCGACATCACGAGCTCCCAGGAGAACCGCAGAGACTCCGTGCTGTTCGGCACGCTGTATGCGCTCGGTCACGCGCTCGTCGTCCTCCTGATCGGGACCGCGGCGATCATCCTGGGCGACCGGCTGCCGTCCGGCATCGACTCGGTCATGGAACGGGTCGTGGGAGTCACGCTGGTGATCCTGGGGGTGTACGTGTTCGTGGCGCTCGTCCGCCACGGCAGGGAGTTTCGGATGCGCAGCCGGTGGATGCTGATCTTCAGCGGCGTCCGGTCGCTGTATCGAAAGGCTCGCCGCGCTGGCCTGGACGCCCATGCGACCGAGCCGGTTCATGTGCATCAGCGCGGGGGCGACTCCCTCGCGGTGGCCGTGGCCGAGGACATCCCGGTGTCGGAATGGCACCACGGACATCACGGACGCCCCGGGCACCATCACCACAAGCATCCCGAGCCCGATGCGTTCATGAACTACGGGCGGCGGACGGCGTTCCTGGTGGGGATGGTCCACGGAGTGGGCGCCGAGACACCCACGCAGCTCCTGATCTTCCTCACGGCCGCGGGAGCCGGCGGGCCGGTGGTCGGGGAAGTGCTGCTCGGGACGTTCCTGGTGGGGCTGCTCACCTCGAACTCGCTGATCACGGCGGGGACAGCGTTCGGATTCATGCGGGCGGCGGAGAACTGGACGCTCTACGTCTCCATCGCGGTCCTGACCGCGGCGTTCAGCCTGGTGATCGGGACGCTGTTCATCTTGGGGAAGGGCACGGTCCTCCCCGCGCTGTTCGGCGGGTGATCGAGCGAGCGGGCGTTTCTAGCCGGCCAAGCGGCGACACTCGGCGCACAGGCCGCTGATGGCGAAGTGCGTCAGGTCGGGCAGGAACTCGCGGTGCCGTTCGATCAGTTGAGACAGGGCCCGAGCCTCCTCCAGGGACAGGTCGTCCTCGACGCCGCAGTTGGAGCAGGTCAGGTGGACGTGCCCGGCCTCCTCCGCCCGGTGATACTCGGCCCCGCCCTCCAGGTGGGCGTGCGACAGGACCCCGACCTCCTCCAGCAGGGCCAGGGTCCGGTACACCGTCGAGGCGTTGACCCCCGGCATCTCCCCCTGCACCTTGCGGGCCAACGCGGTCGGCGAGATATGGCCGCGGGTCCGCATGATCTCGGCCACGATGGCCCGGCGCTGGGGAGTCATCCGAAGGCCTTGGGCCCGAAGGATGCCCATCACATCGCCGTCGCGCCTGCCCGTCCCGTCGCTCACGGCCGGTCATCCTAGCATCTTGTTGCACCTGCAAATCCCTCGCAGGCGCGAGGCTCGGCGCCCTCCCCACCCCCCATGAGATGGCGCCGGGTCTGGAAAGATAGGCCTGCCGTGGAAGAGCGACGCGATGGGTGAGTTCGTCCGGTTGGAGGTCGAGGGCCCGGTGGCCACCATCAGGCTGGACCGCCCCCCGGCCAATGCCATCAGCCGCCAGGTCTCGGACGAGCTCCACGACTCGGTCGCCGAATCCGGACGGCGCGACGACATTCGGGCCGTCGTGGTGTGGGGGGGACCGCAGACCTTCGCCGCGGGGGCGGACCTCAAGGAGATCGCGCGGCTGGGGCGAGAGGACATTCGGCCGGTCGTCTCGGCGCTCGGCGATGCCCTGACCCTCCTGGAGGAGATACCCAAGGTCACGATCGCCGCCATCGAGGGCTATTGCCTTGGCGGGGGATGCGAGCTCGCCCTGGCCTGCGACTTCCGCTTCGCGGCGCAGAACGCCACGCTCGGACAGCCCGAGATCGCCCTGGGGATCATCCCCGGCGCCGGCGGGACCCAGCGCCTCCCCCGGTTGGTCGGCCACGCCCGGGCGCGCGACCTGATCTACTCGGGGCGGCGGGTCGCCGCGGAGGAGGCCATGGCCATCGGCCTCGTCGACCGGGTGACTCCTCCGGGGACGGCGCGTGAGGAGGCGGCCGACGTGGCCCTCCGATACGCCAACGGCCCGACCCTCGCGCTCGGCGCGGCCAAGGTGGCGATCGCCGCGGCCCTGGGGGACATGCGGCGCGGGCTGCGGGTCGAGCACGAGCAGTTCGTTGACCTGTTCGACACCACAGACCAGAAGGAGGGCATGGCGGCCTTCCTGGAGAAGCGCGAACCGGGCTTCACCGGCAGGTAGGAGGAGACCACGTGAAGGTCAGGCAGGCCACGCCAGACGACGTCCCGGCCCTGGTGGCCCTGTTCCAGGAGCTCGACCGGATGCAGAGCGACTGGCGGGTGTTCACCCCTCGCCCCGGCTTCTACGACGAGGTGGGGCTCAAGTACCGGGAGGCCATGAGCACCGAGAACGCGGTGGTCCTGGTGGCCGAAGACGAGGGCGAGATCGTGGGGATGGCCTACGGCGAGGTCCGCATCCCGTCGCGGTTCTCCGACGAGCGGGCCCTGGAGCTCTCCGGGGTCGTGGTCCGGACCGGGTACCGGGGGCGGGGGGTGGGCCGGGCCCTGGTCCAGGAGGCCGCCCGGTTCGCCGGTGAGCTGGGGGTGGAGTGGGTCGAGCTGAAGACCTTCGCCCCCAACCAGGGGGCCATGGCCTTCTGGGAGGGCCTGGGGTTCACCCCTCGGGTCGTGCAGATGACCCAGGGGACGAAAGCCCTGGTCCAGCGGCTCTCGGAGGACTGAGGGCTCGGATCCGCCTTCATCGGCGGTCATTCGTCCTGCCCCGGGAACGAACCGGGGCCCGCAACGGTTCGAAATACCTGGAGACCCCGGAACTCGAGCGGGAGGGGCCGTCCACGTGGGGGGAGTGAAGATGTCAGAGGAATCCGTCTACCGCGGGGGCCGCGTCCGCGAGCTCCCGAGAGCGAACCGAACCTACGGTGAGGGGCGCGTGTGCGCCACCCCCGGATGCACGACCAAATTGTCGAAGTACAACCGGTTCGACCACTGCTGGCAGCACGAGCCGGTCCACGAGTACATCTCGCGGGGCAAGAGGAAGTCACGGAAGCAAGCTGCATAGCCGGACCGGGCCGGGCAGGCCGTCACCCGAGGGTCCTACGGCCGGTCCGAGCCGGCCGATTGGTGCCTGGTAAAGGCGGGCCAGTCCCGAACCGACAATCAATGCGTGACCGCTCCCCCCCAACCCGCGGTCTGACCGGATGCCGGCCGACACCGAACCCGCCATGCGAGAGGCCGAATGCCCCTTCTGCGAGCGCGTGGTCCTGGTCTACGAGGAGCCACCGAGGTGCCCGCTGTGCGCGTGCCCACTGGACGAGGATCGGATGCGGCCGCACGCGTGGCCCGGCGAGCCTTCGTCGGCCGGCGGGGGCGAGTCCTAGGGCGATGCCTCACCGAGGACCGTGGCCACGATGGCCCGGGCCTCGGCCAGGCGGTCACGGTCCACGAACAGGCGAACGCCGTGCTCCCAGATCCTGCTGATCGAGCCTGGCTCCTTGTACCACCACACGATGCCGGCCTCCTCGAGCCGGCCGGCGATCGCGTTCGCATGGTCCCGGGTGAACTGGCCGAGGTGGACCGTGATCACGCCCGGGTCGGTCGGGTAACTCTTGGACTCGCTCACCGGACCAGCACGGCCGGACGCCACCCGCGGACCGAGCTGACCAGGGCCAGGCCGCCCGCTTCACCGAGCTCCTTCGCGCGGATGGTGCGTTCCCTGAGTCGGCCCTCTCGGAGGAGCACCGCCCGGTAGGTTCCCGCGAGCAACCCCGATCCGAGTGGCGGGGTGAGCCAGGCGTCCCCCAGCCTGACGGCCACGTTGGCGATGGTGGACTCCGTCACCTCGCCCCGATCGTTGACCAGCACCACGTCGTCGACGTCGGGGCGATCGTCGCGGCGACCTTCGTAGGGACCCCGCAGCGTGGTCTTGTGGTACAGCCAGACCTCCGAGGGATCGACGGGCCGGGGATGGATGGCCACCCGAACCGGGCCGGGGGCCGACGGCAGTGGTTCGGAGAGGTCGATCCGAAGCGACCCGTCTCGGGCCAGCAGGAGCCGGACCACCCCCTCGGCTCCGCCCAATTCGGCCACTGCCTTCTCCAGGACCGCTTCGGCGTCGGATCGAACGAAGGCGAATCCGAAGTAGTGGGCCGAGGCCTCGAGACGGGCCAGGTGCTCGGGGAGATGGCGGAACCCCGACGCCGGCTCGTGGCGGAGGGTCTCGAGCAGCTCGAACCGCGGCCGGCGAGCGGTGAGCACCCGGGCCTTGGCCACCGCCTCGTCGAACTCGCCCGCGGCGGACGAGTCGTAGGTGATCCCCCCACCGACCCCGAACTCGGCCAGCCCGGTCCGCCGGTCCCGGACGACGGTGCGGATGGCCACGTTGAAGTTCGCGCTGGGCTCGCCGCTCCCGGGTGGGGCCAGGTACCCGATCGCGCCGCAGTACGGGCCGCGCGGAGCGTCCTCGAGTTCGGCGATGACGCTCATGGTGGAGACTTTGGGAGCCCCGGTCACCGATCCGCTGGGGAACAGCGCGCGGAACGCGTCGGCCAGGGAGATGCCCGGGCGAAGGGTGGATCGCACGGTTGAGGTGAGCTGCCAGACCGTCTCGTAGCGTTCCGTCTCGAATAGCCGATTGGCCCGCACCGTGCCCGGCACGGAGATGCGGCCGAGATCGCTCCGCAACAGGTCGACGACCATGGCGTTCTCCGCCCGGTCCTTGGGGGATGAGGCTAGCCGGCCCGCGTTCTCCTCGTCCTCCTCGGGCCACCGGCCACGCGGGGCGGTGCCCTTCATCGGACTCGTGGTGATCCGGTCGCCGTCGATGCGGAAGAACAGCTCGGGGGACGCGGACAGCACGCCGAACGGTCCCGCCGACAGGTGGGCCGCGTACCCGCCCCGCTGGGACAGGCAGAGGTCGCGATACAGGTCGTGTTCGTCGCGGTTCACCTCGGCGCCCAGCCGGAACGTGTAGTTGACCTGGTACGTGTCGCCGGCCGCGATCCGCTCGCGGATCGCGGCCACCGAAGCGTCGTACCGGGCCCGGTCGATCGATGCGGTCCACGCCACGTCGTCGGTGGCCGGGGGGTCGATCGCGACCGGCTCGAACACAGCGACATCCTCGCGTCGTTCGAAGATGGCGAACCACAGGAGGGGGAGCTCGGCGAAGGGGTCGCCGCGCTCCCGCCCCCGCACGGACATGGCCGGGTCCAGGCCCGGCGAGGCCTCGTACGCGACGAACCCCGCCACCCAACGGCCGCCGCGCGCCGCTTCCTCCACCCGGTCGAGGGCCGGCCCGACCTCGTGGAGAGCTCGGGCCTGGACCACCCCCACCTGCCCGGTGAGCCGGAATGAGTGCTCCCGCCCCGGCCGGAGGTCGTCGAACCTCGCGGCGATCGACGGGCGGACCCTCATGACCTCCGGGCCTTGATCTCCTCGATCAGCTTGGGGACCACTTTCAGCGCGTCGCCCACCACCCCGAGGTCGGCGAGCTTGAAGATAGGGGCGTCGGGGTCCTTGTTGATGGCCACGATCCACTTCGAGCCCTTCATCCCCACCAGGTGCTGGGTGGCCCCGCTGATGCCCACGGCGATGTACACCTCGGGCTTGACGGTCTTCCCGGTCTGCCCCACCTGATAGCTGTAGGGAACCCATCCCGCGTCCACCACCGCTCGGGTCGCCCCGACCGCCGCGCTCCCGATGGCAGAGGCCAGCTCATCTAGGGCGGCGAAGTTGGCCGGGTCCTGAAGGCCGCGGCCACCGGCGATCACAACGCGAGCTTCCTCCAGCTTTGGCCCGGCGGCAGCCTCATCGTGTCGCTCGACTCGCCTGGCTCGCTTGTGGTCCTCCGGGATCTCGGCGTTCACCGCCACGATGTCAGCGGTCCCCTCGGTGGGCTCGGCGGGGAACGACTTGGGGCGCACCAACACGAGCCTCGGATCGGGACCGGACAGCTCGACGTCCACGACCGTGGCCCCGCCGAAGATCTGGGTCTGGGCCCGGTCGATCGACAGGACATCGGTGGCGTTGCTCAAAAGAGTGGAGCCGGTCCTGGCTTGGAGCCTGCCGGCCACGTCCCTCGAGTCGTACGTCGTGGCGAACAGGACCATGTTCGGCCGGTGCTCCTGGATCAGGCCCACCATCGCGTGGACCGCCGGCTGAGCCGGGTACTCGGCGTAGACCGGGTCGTCGGAGGCGAACACCCTCTGCGCCCCGAAACCCCCCAGCGCCTCCGCGGCCTGGGTGGCCCCCGGGCCGAGCGCCACCGCCTCGACGGTTTCGCCGACGGACCTGGCTTTCGTCAGGAGCTCGAGCGAAGCCGGATGGGGTCCGTCCGGTCCGACCTCGGCGTAGACCCAGATCGTCGCCACGCCTAGATGACTTTCGCGTCGGCCAGGATGTCCGCGATGCGGGCCGCCGCATCGTCGCCGGCCTCGATTACCTCGCCGCGCCCCTTTTCCGGAGCCGCCTTCACCGAGGTAACCCGCTGGGACGACGCGATGTCGTCCGTCGAAAGTCCCAGGTCGACGACCGATAGCTGTTCCACCGGCTTCTGCTTCGACTGCATGATCCCCTTCAGCGTGGGATATCGAGGCTCCGCGGCGCTGCCGGTCACCGTGGCGAGCGCAGGGAGAGGTGACTCCACCACGTCGTAGCCAGCCTCGGTCTGGCGTTCGGCCCTGAGTGATCCGTCGTTCACCTCCACCTTCCGCGCGAACGTGGCGGAGGGGATCTGCAGGAGCTCGGCGACGGTCATCGGCAGCGTCCCGGTGGAGCCGTCGGTCGACTCGACCCCGGCAAGCACCAGGTCGAAGTCGCCGCGGCCGATGGCCGCGGCCAGGACGCGGGCCGTGACCAGGACGTCGGCCCCGCGGAGCGCGGGGTCCGTGACCAGGACCCCCCGGTCGGCCCCCATCGACAGCCCTCGTCGGAGGGCGGCCATCGCGCCCTCCGGGCCCATCGAGACCAGGGCCACCTCGCCCCCGTGCTCCTCCACGAGCTTCAGCGCGGCCTCGATCGCGTACTCGTCGCCTGGGTCCAGGGCTCCCTCGGCGCCCTCCCGCTGGACGAGGAAGTCCTCGCCGAGCTTGGGGACGCCCTGGGGTTCCGGCACGTACTTCACCAGGACGACGACGTTCATGGTTCGATCCCTATCGGTTGGCCAGTGCGTCAGGATACCGAGCGGCAGGACTAGCCGGTCGTAGACTCGCAACCACCATGGGCTCGAAGGGTTCCGTGCTGGTCGCGATGTCGGGCGGGGTCGACTCCTCTGTCTCGGCCTGTCTGCTCGTCGAACAGGGCTACGAGGTGCTCGGCTCCCACATGAACATGGTGCACCTGGCCGACGGCGTGGACCATGGCTGCTGCGGCCCGAGCGCCCGCGCCGACGCGGAGGCCGTGGCCCGCATCGGCGGGTTCGCCTTCGAGGTCGTCGACATGTCGGCGTCGTTCGCTGAGACGGTCCTGGCGGACTTCTTCGAGGAGCACGAGGCCGGCCGGACGCCGAACCCATGCGCGCGGTGCAACGAGCACATCAAGTTCGGTGCGTTCCTCGAGCGGGCAGATCGCCTGGGCGTCGACCTCGTGGCCACCGGGCATTACGTCCGAACCGATCGAGATCCAGCGGGGCGATGGCATCTCCTTCGCGGCGCCGATGACGGCAAGGACCAGTCCTACATGCTCCACACCCTGGGCCAGCGCGAGCTGGCCAGGGCTCGCTTCCCCGTCGGCGGCATGGCCAAGGCCGAAACCCGCGCCCTCGCCGAGCGCTTCGGCCTTCCGGTCGCGGCCAAGCCAGACTCGCAGGAGATCTGCTTCGTCCCCGGAGCGGATCACGCCGCCTTCATCGAGGAGCACGCGCCCGGCATGGTTCGCCCGGGTGAGGTTGTCGATCCTGATGGCAACGTGATCGGTCGCCATCGAGGGTCGTTCCGGTTCACCGTCGGACAGCGTCGCGGCATCGGCGTGTCCACGGGCGAACGGTCGTACGTCGTGGAGGTCGACGCTCGCGCGAACCGCGTGGTCGTGGGCCCGGGCGATCTGCTGATGCGACGGGGGCTCGTGGCCGACCGGGTCTCGTGGGTGGGCGGCGAGCCGCCCGCCGCCGGCCCATTCGAGGCCGAGGTCAGGATCCGCTACAACGGCGAGGACGTCCCCGCCGTCGTCGAGGCGATCGATGGCCGGGTGCGTGTGGAGTTCCGCACGCCGCAGCGCGGCGTGGCGCCGGGTCAGAGCGTCGTGGTGTACCGGGGCGACGAGCTCCTCGGCGGCGCCAGGACCATCGAGTCCTTGCGGTAGGCACTGTGGAGCCCCGCCGCCGGATTCCCGGCGGCGGGGCTCGTTATCATCGGCCTTCGGGTCCCGGACGGGCCCACGGAGGGCACCGCGTGCGGTTGTTCAGGAGGAAGCAACGGACGTTCGACATCCAGGTCCAGGACGTCGTGATCCACATCACGGCCCGGACGGACCTGGACGAGGAGTCCCGGGCAGCGGCGCTCTCGTTCTGGGAGCAACTCGAGGCCTACACGCTCCGCAACCCCGAGGTCCGCACGAGCAAGCGACCGATCGATGTCCCGCCCGACGCACCGGCCATCGTCCAGGAGATGGCGCAGGTGGGACGGAGCGCGGGGGTCGGTCCCATGTACTCCTTCCTCGGGGCCCTGGCCGACCACGTCGGGCGGTTCCTGGTGCGATCCGGCGGTGAGCTCACGGTGGCCTGCGGCGGCGACTACTTCATCGTTGCCAAGAAGCGCCAGAAGCTCACCGTCCTTCGCCGGGCGAACGGCGCATCGATCGCCGTGGTGGTCCCGCCCCGCCGGGAGGGGGTGGGAATCTCGACGAACCAGGGGGGTCGGGTGGACGGCATCGCCGTGCTGGCCAACTCGTGCATGCTCGCCGATGCGGCGGCCGCCGGGGTGCAGGCCATCCTTCCGAAGCCCGACGGGTTCCGCACAGCGCTCGACTACCTGAAGAAGGTCCCCGGGATCTACGGGGCGGTCGTGATCCTCGGGGAGCGGATCGGGATGATGGGCGGCGTGGAGATCGCCGCGTAGGCCCGGCCCCGTAGCGGATATGCGAAACGCCGAACGCGACCGCGCGGCGGCCAAGCTCCGGGTGGAGGAGCTTCGAGAGCTCCTGAACAACCACGCGTACCGGTACTACGTCCTGGACGATCCGGAAGTCTCCGACGCCGAGTACGACGAGCTCATGCGGGAGCTCCGGGAGCTGGAGGACCGATTCCCCGAGCTCGTGACCCCCGACAGCCCGACGCAGCGGGTGGGGGTCGCTCCCGCCGACCTGTTCGCACCGGTCGAGCATCGCTCCGTGATGCTCTCGCTGGACAACGTGTTCTCCGAGGAGGAGCTGAAGGCGTGGGCCACCCGGGTGGAGCGGGCCGTTGGGCCCGAGGCCCGGTACTTCTGCGAGCTGAAGATCGACGGCGTCGCCGTGGCCCTGACCTACGAACGCGGCCTCCTGGTCAAGGGGGCCACGCGGGGGGACGGCCGGGTGGGCGAGGACATCACCGCGAACGTCCGCACGGTTCGCTCCGTGCCCCAACGGCTCCGGGTCAAGGACCCACCCCCGGTCCTGGAGGTCCGGGGTGAGATCTACCTGCCGGTGCGGGCGTTCGAGAAGCTGAACCAGCAGTTGCTCGAGGCGGGCCAGCGCCCATTCGCCAACCCCCGCAATGGCGCGGCGGGAAGCCTTCGCCAGAAGGACCCCAAGGTCACGGCGAGTCGCCCCCTGGCCCTGTGGGTCCACAGCTTCGGTTATGCCGAGAGGATCCGCTTCGAGTCGCACTCGGGGTTCCTCCAGTGGTGCCGCGACGCTGGGCTGCCGGTCCCGCCGCAAGGGGAGGTGCGGGAGGACCTGGACGGCGTGATCGCCTACATCCAGAAGTGGCAGGAGAACCGGCACACCGTCGACTGGGAGATCGACGGCGTGGTGGTGAAGGTCGATCAGATCGCCCTGCAGGATGAGCTCGGCGCCACCAGCCACGCCCCCCGCTGGGCCGTGGCGTACAAGTTCCCCCCCGAGGAGCGCACCACCCTGCTCGAGAAGATCGACGTACACACGGGCCGCACCGGCATCGTCACGCCGTTCGCCGTGCTGGAACCCGTGTTCATCTCGGGCGTGACGGTGACCACGGCCACCCTGCACAACGAGGACGAGGTCAAGCGCAAGGACATCCGCGAGGGCGACACCGTGATCGTTCGTCGGGCGGGCGACGTGATCCCCGAGGTGGTTGGCCCAGTCATCTCCAAGCGACCGCCGAAGGCCAAGCCCTGGCGGTTCCCGAGGAAGTGCCCCTCGTGCGGCACGCCGCTCGTCCGCAGGGAGGGCGAGGCCTACTGGCGGTGCCCGAACAAGCGGGGCTGTCCGTCACAGAACGTCGAGTGGCTGTTCGCGTTCGCCTCGCGGGGCGCCATGGACATCGAGGGCCTGGGTTACAAGACGGGCCTGTTGCTTCTGGATATGGGATGGGTGAAGGATCCGAGCGACGTGTATTCGCTGACCCGGGAGCAGCTGGCCCAGCTCCCGGGGTTCGCCGACAAGCGGATCGACAACCTGCTCTCGGCCATCGAGCGCTCGAAGGATCGCCCGATCTGGCGCCTCCTGGTCGGACTGAACATCCCCCACGTCGGGACCCACGTGGCCCAGGTCCTGGCCGGAGCGTTCGGCTCGATCGATGCCCTGGCCCGGGCCAGCGTGGAGGGGATCGACGCCGTGCCCGAGATCGGGCCGGAGATCGCCCGAAGCGTCCACGAGTGGTTCCACGATCGCCAGAACCTCAAGCTCATCGAGAAGCTCCGCAGTGCCGGCGTGCGGGTGGCGGACGAGAAGCCCGAGGGGCCGACCGGGGGGCCGCTCGCCGGCACGACCATCGTCATCACCGGGAGCCTGTCCTCGATGTCCAGGGACGAGGCCACTCGAGCGGCCCAGGACGCGAGCGCCAGGGTTGCGTCCAGCGTCTCCAAGAAGACCGACTTCGTCGTCGTGGGGGAGAATCCGGGTTCGAAGGCCGCCCAGGCCGAGCAGCTGGGGGTCGAGATCATCGACGAGGGGGAGTTCCTCCGACGCCTGGGACGGCGTTGACCTCGACCATCGAGGAGGGATGACGTGGCCCACGTAATCGATGGGAACGCGGTCGCGGACCACCTGCGGCACTCGATCGAGGACGAGCTCAAGGTCCTTCGGCTGTCCGAAGTGCGGCCCGGCCTGGCCACGGTGCTGGTGGGCGAGGACTTCGCCGCCCAGGCGTACGAGCGTCATGTGCGGCGGCTGTGCGAGGCGCTCGAATACCGGTACGTGACCGAGAGCCTGCCCGCCGACGTCGAGCTCGCGGATGTGGTGGCGACGATCGGCAAGCTGAACGCCGATCCAAGGATCACCGGGATCCTGGTTCTGCATCCGCTCCCGTCGCACATCCCCGAGGCCGAGATCAACAGCGCGATCGATCCGCTGAAGGACATCGAGGCAGTGCACCCGCAGAACACCGGTCTGCTGGCCCAGGGGCGCCCGCGGTTCCTCCCGTCCACTCCGGCCTCCTGCTACTACCTGCTGGACGCCTACCTCGGATCGACAGGCCGAGATCCCGCCACGTTCTACTCGGGCAAGACCATCGTGGTGGTCGGCCGCTCGAACAGCGTTGGCAAGCCGGCGCAGTGGCTCGGGCTTCAGCGCGACGCCACCGTGGTCGCCTGCCACAGCCGCACGCACGCGGCCGGCAAGCTCAGCGAGTTCACGTGCCTGGCCGACATCCTGATCGTCGCGGCGGGGGTGCGAGCCCTCGTGACCGGCGACATGGTCCGGGACGGTGTGATCGCAGTGGATGTCGGCATTCACGCGGTGGAGGACCCGGCCACGGGCAAGACCCGGATGGTCGGCGATCTGGACTTCGAGAGCGTCGCGGCCAGGGCCGAGGCCATCACGCCCGTCCCCGGCGGGGTCGGCCCGATCACCGACGTCTGGCTGGTGGGGAACGCGCTTATGGCCGCCGCGATGGCTCAACGGGTCGAGCCGCGCTTCGGCATCTTCCGGTAGCCCGAGGCTCGTGACGCAAGCGACTCCACCGTCCTCCCGACGGGGGTGGCCGCCCCGGGCTCCGTCATGGGGTCCCTCGGCTTAGGCCGAGCCGGCCGCCTGTCGATAACCCCGCGGGAGGGGGTTGGGATCCGATCGAGGTGGTCGTGAGCGAGGGGGATGATCGCGCCCGCGAAGTCGCGGAGCTGCTGCGGCAGCTCTGGCTCGGTCTGGCCGCGTACCGGTTGTTCCCAGGGAGCTTGAATCGCCCCGGCTTCGCGGCGGCGGTGGAGCGGATCGACGAGTCGGTCCGCTCGGCTCTCGCAGCCGGGCCGATCGACGTGGAGGTTCGAAGCGAGGGCTTCGTGCTCGAGGGCACGCCCCTGCCCCCCATCGAGTCGACCGAGCGGCTGGCCCGCGCGTGCTTCGAACGTCGCGTGGAGCGGGTGGCCATCGGCACCGTGCCTGACGTTCGTGACCTCGAACGGGCCTTCGCCGTGCTGTCGATGCCTTCCGAGGATCTCAGGGAACAGGGCGGTGCGGAGGAGATGCTTGCCTCTGCGGGCGTCGGGTCGATCGTGCTCTCTGCCCTGGGACCCTCCGCCGTCGAGGGAGCCGACCACGAGGCCGAGGACGTGGTGGCCAACCCCGCTCGCGTGCCGGATGCCCACGTGCTCGCCTCACAGCTTCGGATCGACGACCTCGCCGGCGGGCCGGAGACCCAGGCCGAAGCCCTGTTCGGACGCCTGAGGGGCCTGGTCTCGGACCTGTCGATCGAGGCGGGACGGGAGATCGACCTGCACGCGACGGTGCACGACGTCGTCACGGAGCTCCCAGCGGAGCTCCGCCGCTCGCTCGTCGAGCTGCTGGTGGATCGGGTCCGCGAAGACCCCCTGGCTGAGCGGTTCATCGGCACGATGAGCAACGCCGAGCTCACCCGGGCGCTCGTCGACCTGGGCCGGGATGGCCGACGGGATCCCGTGGAGCTGGCCACCCATCTCGCAGCCGCCGGCGTCCGGCACCTGGACCTTGTCGACCTGACCGAGGCGCTCGAGGCCGGACGGGAAGAGGCCGGCACGATCTTGGCGGGCCTGGAGGCGCTCGGGGTGGACCTCGCGGAGCCCGAGACGGTTGGTCCCGAGGGCTCGGTGACGGATGCGCTCGCCGGCTACCTGACCGCGACCGAACGCGACGACGTGCGAACGATGCAAGCCACCCTTCCCCGAACGGACGAGCAGCGGCAGACATCGGCGCTGCTGGCGCTCCACGACTACGTGACCCTCGAGCATGACGACGAGCGGCTCGGCGAGGTGCTGTCCATGTGGGCCCAAGGGCTCCAGTCAGCCATGGCGATGCGGGATCCCGTTCGCGTCCGCGAGCTCCTGGAACCGGTTCGGGCGGCCCTGGGGGGAGCAGGCGACGAACGGCAATCCCTGTACGCCGCGTACGTCAGACAGGCCCTGGCGCCTGAGGCGGTGTTGGCGATCATGGACACGGCGCGCGCCGAAGACGGTGGTGCCACGGTCCCCGAAGTGTTGGAACCCTTCGGCGATCTCGGGGTGGAGGTGCTCCTGGACCTGCTCGCCGAGGCGGATCGGGAACGGCGCGCCCATCTACTGGCTGCGCTTCGCCAGGTCGCGCGGGGGCACCTGAGGCCGGTGGTGGCGCGGCTGGAGGATCCCCGGTGGTACGTAGTGAGGAACGCCGCGAACCTGCTGGGCAACGCCGGAGGTGAGGAGGTGCTGGACCAGCTGGTCTGGGCGGCTCGCCATCCGTCGGCCCAGGTTCGAAAGGAGGCGGTGAAGGCTCTCGTCGTGGCGGGTGGCGTCAAGGCCGTGCCCCACCTCCGGACGCTGGCAGCGGAAGGCCTCCAGGATGTTCGGCCCACCGCCGTGTCCGTGCTTGGGGCCATCTTCGCCCCAGAGGCCGCGGCAGCCCTTGGAGACATCGCTCGGTCCAGCACCGATCGGGGCCTTCGCCGGCAGGCCCTCGACGAGCTGGCCGAGGGAGGCGAGGGGCGGGAGGTACTCCGCCTCCTCTCAGAGGGCGATACCCGACCCAGGCTGCCATGGAAGCTCCGCCGGTATGCCCGCCGGCTCCTCCGTGACGCGAGGGGAGCCGGGTGATGAGCGTGCCCACATCGGAGATCGAGATCGTCAGGGCCCGCGAGTTCCTTCGGACGCTTTCGGCGGCTCGACAGGTCTACGCCTTGTACCCGGGCGAGCATCCCAAGCGGATGGAGACCACCGCGGATCTCACCGGACAGATCGGTGGGCTGTGCGACGCGCGGGGTCGGCCCGTGGTCCTGTTCGTGTCGGACGGCAACTTCTACATGGGCGCGACCCTCCTCGCGTGGGAGTCGCTCACGCTGAACCGTCTGGCCCAGTCGATGGCCGAGGCAGGCGTCCGCTCACTCGAGTTCCGCCCCGGCGTGACCCAGTCCGATGCCGACGCCCTCCTCAGGTTGCTGATGGGGGAGAAGGGCGCCGAGAAGGAGCTGGCATGGATCGGGGTGAACCGGGCCACCCCGGTCGTTCCCGATGCGGACGTGTCCGGCATGTCCGAGCTCCTCCAGAGCTACGCAGCCGGGCTGGAGCTCTTGCGCCAGACGGCGGCTCGGCTGCTGGCGGGGCGGCCCGCGGACCTGGACGCGACCGTGCGCCTCACCGAGCACCTGGCGGAGCTGATCTCCGATGACCCCGCCCAGGCGCTGCTGCTCACCACGGTGAAGTCCTACGACGAATACACGTACCACCACATGGTGAATGTCTGCATCCTGTCGCTGGCCCTGGCCAGGGCCATCGGCCTGTCCCACGAGCAATCGATCGCGCTCGGGATCGGCGGCCTGCTGCACGACGTGGGGAAGGTGAAGGTCCCCAGGGAGGTCCTCCAGCACGACGGGTTGCTGAACGAGGAGCAGTGGCGGCTGATCCAGCGTCATCCGGTGGACGGGGCCGGGCTCGTCGCCGTCACCACCCGCGATCCCCTCCACCCGGCCATGTCCGTCGTGCTGGAGCACCACGCCGCGTTCGACGGGTCGGGCTATCCCTCGCTCTCCGGTCGTCGCGTGGCCTCCCTCCCGTCGCGAATCGTTTCCGTGGCCGACTGCTTCGACGCGATCACCAGCAAGCGCTCCTATCGAAAGCCAGAGGAGCGGCGCCAGGCCCTGGCCATCCTGCAGACTGGGGCGGGCCGCTCGTTCGACCCTCGCGTGGTCCGAACGTTCGTCCGGCTCGTGGGGTTATTCCCGGTCGGGTCGCTGGTCCAGCTCTCGACCGGGGAGGTCGGCGTGGTCGTGCGGAACCATGAGCGCGCGCTGGGGCGTCCCACGATCCGGTTGGTCCTCGACGCTGAGGGCAACGCCGCAGAGGCCACGGAGATCGACCTGTCGGAGAAGGTGTCCGACGGTGCCTTCCGATGGTCGGTTGTCCGGACGATCGATCCGGTGGAGATGGGGGTCGACATGCTCTCCCTGCTGGCATCGGGCCGACTCGATGTGCCGATCCCGCCGGACGAGGGCCCCGGGTTGGTCCATGAGCCGGCTCCCGGCGAGACCCCGCCGCCCGGCTACGTGGACACGCACAGTCCCAACTAGACTGGCGGGCCATGCCCGTCGAGATCGACATCGACCACGTGGCCAAGTTGGCCCGTCTCGACCTCAACGCCGAGGAGAAGGAGCGGCTGAAGGCGCAGCTCGGGTTGATCCTGGAGAGCGCGGCGAAGGTTGGCGAGGTGGCAGCGGCCGACGTGCCACCGACCGCGTACGCAATCCCACGGGCGAACGTGCTGCGGCCCGACGAGCCGGTGCCCTCGCTCTCTCGCGAGGAGGCGCTGGCCAACGCGCCCGAGCGGGAGGGCGACCGGTTCAAGGTCCCACCGATCGCGGAGGTCGGCTGAGGTGGCCGAGTTCTGCGACCTCACTGCGGCCGACCTGGCCGCGAAGTTCCGGGCTGGCGAGACCTCGAGCGCGGAGGTCACGGAGTCGTGCCTCGCCCGGATGGAGGCCGTGGATGGGCGGGTCGGCGCGTTCCTCGCGCGGACGCCGGAGCTCGCGCGGGAGCGCGCGGCGGGGGCGGACGCGCGCATCGCCGCGGGCGACGCGTCCTCCGCCGCCGGCATCCCGATCGCCTTGAAGGACGTCCTGTCCACGAAGGACATCGCCACGACGTGCGGATCGAGGATCCTCGAGAGCTACGTGCCCCCGTTCGACTGCACGCCCTGGGCCCGGCTGGCTGCGGGGGATTCGGTGCTCGTAGGGAAGACCAACTGCGACGAGTTCGCCATGGGCTCGTCGAACGAGAACTCCGCGTTCGGCCCGGTGCACAACCCGTGGGACCTTGACACCGTGCCCGGGGGATCGTCGGGCGGGTCGGCGGCCGCGGTAGCCGCGGGAGAGGCGGTGTGGGCTCTGGGCACCGACACCGGAGGCTCCGTGCGCCAACCCGCGTCGCTGTGCGGGGTGGTGGGGCTGAAGCCGACGTACGGGCTCATCTCCCGGTACGGCCTCATCGCCTTCGCCTCGTCACTCGACACGGTCGGGACGTTCACCCGTAGCGTGCGGGACGCGGCGATCCTGCTGTCGGCCGTCGCCGGCCGTGACCCGCTGGATGCCACCAGCCTGGACCGGACCATTGACGACTACACCCAGGGCCTGGACGAGGGCGTGAGCGGGCTCCGGGTCGGCGTGGTCAAGGAGGCGTTCGGCGAAGGCGTGCAACCGGGCGTCCGGTCGAGCGTCGGGTCCGCCCTGGACCGGCTGTCGGACATCGGGGCATCGATCGGGGAGGCGTCGCTGCCGCACGCCGACTACGCGCTGTCCGCGTATTACCTGATCGCCCCGTCCGAGGCCTCCTCGAACCTGGCCCGGTACGACGGGGTCCGGTACGGCCTGCGGGTTCCCGGCGAGGACTCGATCGAGATGATGGCAAGGACCCGCGGCGCCGGCTTCGGCCCGGAGGTCAAGCGCCGCATCATGCTCGGCACGTACGCGCTGTCTGCCGGCTACTACGAGGCCTATTACGGGCAGGCCCAGAAGGTCCGCACGTTGATCATCCAGGACTACGAGAAGGCCTTCGAGTCGTTCGACGTGCTGGTGTCGCCGACCTCGCCCACCACCGCCTTTCGGATCGGGGAGCGGGCGGACGATCCCCTCGCGATGTACCTCTCCGATGTGTTCACCATCCCGGCCAACCTGGCGGGAGTGCCTGGCATCTCCATCCCATCCGGCCTGGACCAGGTGGGCCTACCCGTCGGGCTCCAGGTCACGGCGCCGGTCCTTGGGGAGTCCCTCCTGCTCCGGGTGGCCCACGCCCTCGAGCGCGAGCTCGCCTTCGACGCCCGCCCGCCCCTCCTTGGTGAGCTCCCCGCCTGAGGCCGCCTCCGGGGCGGGTGTGGCCTCGCCCGACGCGATGATCAACGCGACCGATCCCAGGACGATGAGGCCGGCCACCACGGTCCGTACGCCGATGGACTCCGATAGGAACGCCCACCCCAGGAACACGGCGACCACCGGGTTCACATAGGCGTAGGTCGAGACCAGCGACGTGCGGGCGTTGCGCAGCAGCCACAGGTAGGACCCGAGGCCGGCGAACGAACCGAACACGATGAGGTACCCCAGGGCGAGCAGCGACGCCGTCGAGAACCGCTCGGGGTGGATCTCGCCGAGCTCGCCGGCCAGCATCGCCACGACTCCGAACGCGACGCCGCCGCACAGCATCTCCATCCCCACGCCGACGAACGGCCGCTTGGGGAGCGGCGCATGGCGCGAGTACAGCGACCCCGACGCCCAGCTGAGCGAGGCCCCCAGGGCGAACAGCATCCCGTCGAGGTCAACCCCTCCGCCGCTCGCCGAGCTCCCCACGAGGAGCGCCGCCCCCGCGAACCCCGTGGTCAGCCCGACGAGCGTCGGTACGCCGAGCCGGTGCTTCAGCAGCACCCGGTCGACGAGCGCCATCCACAGTGGGACGAGGGCGATGATCAGGGCCACGATGCCGGAGGGAACCGTTCGCTCGGCCCACACGACCCCGCCGTTCCCGCCGAGGAGCAGCGCGCACCCGACGATGGCCGCCGCGCGCCACTGGCGAGGGCCGGGCCGGTCGCCATCCCTGTTCCCCCGTCGGATGGTCCAGGCGAACATCACCGTTCCCGCCACTAGGAACCTGATGGATGCTGAGAGGAGCGGGGGCATCGTCTCGTTGACGATGCGGATGGCGAAGTACGTCGTTCCCCACACGATGTAGACGGCGCCCAGCGCCACCCACACCAACGGAGGGTTGGCCCGGGCGGTCGGTGGCCCTCCCGTCCGGGTCATGGGCCCAGGATAGGGCCGGGAGCGGCTAAGCTCACCACTCGCATGGGCGAGGACTTCGAGACCGTCATCGGCCTTGAGTGTCACGTCGAGCTGTCGACGCGGACGAAGATGTTCTGCGGCTCCCCCAACGAGTTCGGCGCCCCCCCGAACACCAACGTCTGCCCCGTATGTCTGGGGCTTCCCGGCTCGCTGCCGGTGCCGAACGAGCAGGCCATCGAGTACATCGTGCGGATCGGCCTTGCGCTGGACTGCGAGATCGCCCGGTACTCGCTGTTCCACAGGAAAAACTACTTCTACCCGGACATGCCGAAGAACTTCCAGATCTCCCAGTACGACCTTCCGATCTGTGTCAAGGGACACCTCGACGTGCAGGTCGATGGGGAAACCCATCGGGTCGGCATCACTCGGGTGCACATGGAGGAGGACACCGGCAAGACGACCCACGCCGGAGCGTCCGGGCGGATCGCACAGGCCGAGTACGCGCTCATCGACTACAACCGGGCCGGCGTGCCGCTCGTCGAGGTCGTCTCCGAGCCGGACATCCGCTCGCCCGAGGAGGCCCGCGCGTACCTCAACGAGCTCCGGGCTACGCTCGAGGCCCTCGATGTGTCCGACGTCCGGATGGAGGAGGGCTCGCTGCGATGCGACGCGAACATCTCGGTCCGCCCGGCCGGTTCCCTCGAGTACGGCACGAAGGTCGAGATCAAGAACCTGAACTCCGTTCGCTCGCTCGAACGAGCCCTGATGTACGAGCAGGAACGGCAGGCCACCGCGCTCCGCGCGGGCCACCGGTTGGTTCAGGAGACCCGTCACTTCGACGAAGGGGAGGGCACCACCCACACCCTGCGATCCAAGGAGGAAGCGTTCGATTACCGCTACTTCCCGGAGCCGGACCTTCCCCCGCTCGAGCCCGATACCGAGTGGGTCGAGCGTATCCGCGGCTCGCTCCCCGAGTTGCCCGCCGCGCGCCGGGCCCGGTTCGAACGCGAGCTCGGGCTGGCTCCGAAGCAGGCCGCGCTGGTCGGCGCGTCGAAGGCCACCGCGGATTTCCTTGAGGAGGCCGTCGACCTCGGGGCGCCCGCCGCGGCCGTGGCCAACTGGATGACCCAGGACCTCTCGGGCCTGCTGAACAAGGCTCGGATCGAGCTGCCGCAGAGCAAGGTTACCCCCCAGCACATCGCGGATCTGATCCGCCTGGTCGAGGAGGCCACGATCTCGATCACCGCGGCGAAGCGGGTGCTGGAGGAAGCGTTCGAGACGGGCGATCCCGTCGAGGAGATCGTGGAGACCCGGGGGCTGCGGCAGGTCACCGACGCGTCCGCGCTGGAGGCGTGGGTGGTGGAGGCCATCGCCGAGAACCCGGGCCCCGTGGAGCAATTCCGGGCCGGAAAGGACGGGGCGATCAACTTCCTGGTCGGTCAGGTGATGAAGAAGTCAGGCGGCGCGGCGAACGTGGGGACCGTGCGGGAGCTGCTCCGCGCCAAGCTCTCGGGGTCCTGAGGCCCGACAGGGCCGGCCGATGGGGGGGAGCGGCCGGGAGCCGAAGCGCTACCCCTGGTGGCAGCTCATCCTCCTCGGCCTGGCTGCGATGCTGGAGAGCCTCATCGTCCGGCCGATCCGGCGCCTGTGGGTCTCCGACGATCCGCTCGATACCTACGCACTCGTCCAGCTGGCCAGCGCAGCAGGCGACGCCATGGTGGCCATCGCCCTGGCGGGGTCGATCTTCTTCGACGTCCCGGTGGGCGAGGCACGGTCCAAGGTCGCGTTGTACCTCGGGCTGACGCTGGCGCCCCTGGCGGTGGCCGGCCCGCTGCTCGTGCCCCTGCTCGACCGGGCCGGACCTCGGCGGGCCATCTCGCTCGCCTCCGCCGCCGGTCGCGCGGTCGTGTGTGTCTTCGCGGCCCCCGGGTTCAACACGTTGCTGCTGTACCCGTTCGCGTTCGCCATCCTCGTCCTGTCGAGGGTCCACACGATCACGAGGAACGGCCTGGTCATGGCCTATGCGGGGCAGGACGAAGGACTGGTGCGGGCCAACGCGAGCCTCGGACGGATCGCCGTCGGCGGCGCGGCGCTGGCCGCGGCGCCGGGCGTGCTGCTGTTCAAGGCGGGAGGGGCGGCCGCCGCGCTGTACGGCGCGGCGGCCGTCTACACGGTCGCCTCGCTCCTGAACCTTCGGCTGCCGAACCCGCAGGTGCCGCCGCGCCGGGGACAGGTGAGCCGCCTGGGAGCCATCCCGGAGCTCGCCGCCCCCGCCATCGGGGGAGGCGGCCTGCGGGCGGCGAACGGGTTCCTCCTGTTCTCCATCGCCTTCGCTCTTCGGCGAAGCGGGGAGCCGACGTATTGGTTCGCAGTGCTCGCGGGTGGGGCGGCCCTCGGCGGCTTCCTGGGTGATGTGATCGCCCCCCGGCTCCCGATCTCCGTTCGAGAGGAAGCGGTGGTGGTGGCGTGCATCGTGGCGGCCGGGATCGGGGCCTTCCTGGCGTTCGTGGCGTTCTCCCTTCCCATCCTCACGGCGTTCGCGGTTGTGGCCGGGGCTTCGAGCGAGCTCGGGCGCCTCGCGTTCCAGAGCCTCATGCAGCAGCTCGCGCCGGGAGGAGCGCACGGCCGCGTCTTCGTCCGGTACGAGGTGGTGTTCCAGCTGTCGTGGGTGCTGGGGGCACTCATCCCCGCGATGCTGCCGCTCGGGTTCCGGGAAGGGTTCCTCATCCTGTTTGGCATGTACGTGGTGGTCGGCCTGGGATATCTGACCCCGGACCTCCTTGCCCGGCGCAAGACCGGGAGCCCGCCCGACTAGAGCCCGTCCCGGTTTCGGCCCTTCACGGCCCGTGCCCTATGCTGTGGCCCGCGTCCTCGGACCGCACACAGAACGCCAGGGGAAGGAGAACCAGTACATGACGGATTGGGCGAAGGTCGAGGCCGGCGAGATCGGCGAAGGGGAGATGACCGCCGTTTCCGTCGGGGACCGGATGGTGGCCATCGCGAACGTCGGCGGCAACCTGCACGCGTTCGATGACGTCTGTACGCACCGGCAGTGCTCCCTGGCCGAGGGGGACCTCGAGGGCCTGGTGATCGAGTGCCCTTGCCATGGGAGCCAGTTCGACATCACCTCCGGCGAGGTGGTGAACGGTCCGGCCACCGAGCCTATCGACGTTTTCGAAGTGCGCGAGGAGGATGGCCAGCTGCTCGTCTCGCTGGAGTAGTCCGTGCCGACCTTCCTCGTCGTCGGAGCCAACATGGCCGGTGGCACAGCGGCGGCAACGCTCCGCGAAGAGGGGTTCGACGGTCGCGTGGTGCTGATCGGCCAGGAGTCCCATCCGCCGTACGAGCGGCCTCCCCTATCCAAGGAGTACTTGCGCGGCGAGGAGCAGGAGCCCCGGTTCATCCGACCGGCGGAGTGGTACGAGGAGAACCAGATCGAGGCCCGGTTCGGCGAGCTCGCCCAGCGCGTCGACGTCGCCGGCCGAAGCGTCGAGCTCCTGGACGGCGAGCGGATCGCGTTCGACTCGCTCCTCATCGCCACCGGGTGCCGTAACCGGAGGTTCCCGTTGCCCGGACTCGACCTGCCGGGAGTACACGACCTTCGCTCCCTCCCCGACTCCGATGCGATCAGGGCCGCCGCCGTGCCGGGGGCCAGGGCCGTGCTGGTCGGCATGGGGTTCATCGGCGCCGAGGTGGCCGCCTCACTCCGCGGCCGGGGTGTCGATGTCACGGTCGTGGAGTTCGCCGAGACCCCACTTGAGCGGGTCCTGGGGACCGAGCTCGGCCGGGTGCTCGAGGAGCTGCACCGCGATCACGGCGTGGAGATGATCTTCCGGGATGCGGCGGAACGGTTCGAGGGCGACGGACGGTTCGAGGTGCTCCACACGAAGGAGGGCAGGGCGATCGAGGGCGATTTCGCCGTGGTGGGCGTGGGCGTCGAGCCCGTGACCGAAGTGGTGCAGGGAACCGACGTGGCCGTGGACAACGGGATCCTGGTCGATCCGACCCTTGAGACCAACGTCCCCGGCGTCTTCGCCGCGGGCGACGTGGCCCGCCATGATCATCCCGTCTTCGGCCGCATCCGGGTCGAGCACTTCGACAACGCGATGAAGATGGGGCAGGCAGCCGCCCGCAACATGCTGGGGCACGATGAGGTCTTCGACGACCCCCATTGGTTCTGGTCGGATCAGTACGACGTGAACATCCAGATGGCCGGATTCGCCACCGAGTGGGACGATGTGATCGTGCGTGGGAGTCTCGAGGAACGGAGGTTCGCCGCCTTCCTGCTGAAGGACGGCGTGCTCCGCTCGACCTTCACAATGAACTGGCCCCGAGACGTCCGGCGCTCGATGCCGCTCATCAAGGCCCAGGTCCGCCCGGACCCCGAGCTGCTCACCGACCCGGAGTTCGATCTCCGCACGCTCGCGCCGGCGAAGGAATAACCGTGGGCCCCGTCGTCAACCACGTGCCCTGCGACCTGAACCAACAGCGGAAGCGCCACGATGCCCGGATGGACAGGGTCTCCCGAGCCCTGGCGCGCGCGAAAGGCCGTCGGTCGCTGCTCGATCGGATCCTCGGTCGGACCCCGCACACCACGGGGCTCTCCGCTGATGAACTCCGTGATGCCGAGCCCGCAGAGGACGTCTTCCACAGCCTCCGTTTCTAGATCGACTGCCGACGGATGGTAGTCTGGCCCATCCACGCGAACCTCGCGTGCGGGATCCTCCCCAGGAGAGAGCCGCATCGTGGACAGACCCGAGATCATCCTTGCCCCAGGGCCCACGCCGATCCCGCCCGAGGTGTATCTGGCCCAGGGGAGCCCGCTCGTGTACCACCGGGGTCCCGGGTTCGGCCGGATGCTGCAGGAAGTGACCGAGGGCCTCCAGGGGCTGTACCGCACGGGGTCCGACGTCTTGATCTTCACCTCCTCGGGCACTGGGGGTCTGGAGTCGGCCGTCGCCAACTGCTTCTCTCCGGGTGACCCCGTCCTTGTGCCACTGGCCGGGTACTTCGCAGAACGGTTCGCCAAGATCGCCCGGGCGTACGGGCTCGACGTCCAGACGATCGATTACCAGTGGGGCGAGACGGTGAAGGCCGCCGACATCGCGGCCGCGATGGCGAAGGCTCGGGCCAAGGCTGTGTTGCTCACGCAGAGCGAAACCTCGACGGGCGTGGTCCACGACATCGAGACGATCGCCCGGGCGGCCAAGGACGCCGGCGCCCTGGTCCTGGTGGACGCCGTGTCGTCGCTCGGGGCCGTGCCGTTCGACTTCGACGGCTGGGGCATCGACGTCGCGATCGGCGGGTCCCAGAAGGCGCTGTCGGCCTCGCCGGGCCTCGCGTTCGCGGCCATCTCCCAGGCGGCCTGGGCGACTCAGGCGGAGGCGAAGAACCCGCGGTTCTACTTCGATTGGACCTCGTACAAAGAGTCGTTCGACCTGAAGGACCCGGAGAGCCCCTGGACCCCCGCCATCTCGGTGGTCCAGGGGCTCCAGGCCGCGCTTCGCCTGTACTACCAGGACGGGCCGGAGGCCGCGTACGCCCGGCACCGCGTGTTGTCGCGCGCGATCAAGGAAGGCATCCGAGCCCTCGGGCTGGACCTGTTCGGCGAGGATCCCGAGCGGGCCTGGACGGTGACCGCGGTCCGTGCTCCCGAGGGCATCGACGCCGATCGGATCGTCGCCACGGTCCGGGCCGACGACCGCATCATCCTGGCCCCGGGTCAGGGGCCGCTCAAGGGCAAGGTCTTCCGCATCGGCCACCTCGGGTACTACGAACGGCTCGACATGATCCGCGGGTTGGCCGCCATCGAGCTCGCCCTGGACAAGCTGGGTTACCCGGTCAAGCGGGGCGCGGCCGTGGCCGCCGCCGAGGACGTCTTCGCCTCCGCGGAATAGGCGCATGCGGGTCCTGGTCACCGAGCCACTTTCGGAACGTGGCCTGGGGCTGCTGCGCAAGGACTTCCAGGTCGACGTCCGCCGCGAGCTCTCTCGGGGGGACCTTGCCCTGGAGATCGCTCCGTACGACGCGCTCATCGTCCGGTCGCAGACCAAGGTCACGGCCGACGTGATCGAGGCCGCCGAGAACCTGAAGGTCATCGCCAGGGCCGGGATCGGGCTGGACAATGTCGACGTCGAGGCGGCGACGCGGCGGGGCGTCATGGTGGTGAACGCGCCGCAGTCGAACATCGTCTCGGCCGCCGAGCACACCTTCGCCATCATGCTGGCCCAGGCGCGAAACATCCCGCAGGCCAACGCCGCGCTGAAGGCCGGCCAGTGGGAGCGGGAGCGCTACCAAGGGGTCGAGCTCGCCGGGAAGACCCTGGGGGTCGTGGGCCTGGGGAGGGTGGGCTCGATGGTGGCCCAGCGGTGCGCTGCCTTCGGTATGCGGGTCATCGCGTTCGATCCGTACGTCCCGAGGGAGCGGGCCAAGGAGATGGGGGTCGAGCTGATGCCGACACTGGAGGCTCTGCTGGTTCAGTCGGACTTCGTGTCGCTCCACCTACCGCGCACGGCGGACACCGAGGGGTTGATCGGGGACCGGGAGGTCGCGTTGATGAAGGAGGGCGCGCGCCTGGTGAATACCTCGCGCGGGGGGATCGCGGACGAGGCAGCCCTTGCCAAGGCCATCGAGGACGGTCACCTTGCCGGTGCGGCCCTCGACGTCTTCGCGGAGGAGCCGACCATGGAGTCACCGCTGTTCGCGTTCGACCAGGTCGTCGTGACGCCGCATCTCGGTGCGTCGACCGTGGAGGCCCAGGACAAGGCGGGAGCTTCCATCGCCGAGATGGTCCGGCTCGCGCTGATGGGAGAGTTCGTGCCCCACGCGGTGAACGTCTCGGCCGGTGCGGAGGTCTCGGAGGTGGTGCGGCCGTTCCTGCCGCTCGCCGAGAAGCTCGGGATGCTGCTGACCGGCCTGGCCCGGGGAGCGGTGAGCGCGATCGAGTGTCAGTACCACGGACGCATCGCCGAGGTCGACACGCGCGCGTTGACCCTCGCCCTCATCAAGGGAGTGCTGAGCGGCGTGGTCCACGAGCCGCTTTCTTACGTGAATGCGCCCATCATCGCCCGTGAACGAGGCATGGCGGTCTCCGAGATGCGATCGGCGGTGTCGAGCGACTACGTGAACCTCATCGCTCTTCGGGCCGAGACCGAGGATGGGGAGGCGTCGGTCGCGGGAACACTGGTGGGCAAGCGGAACGCCGAACGCGTGATGCAGGTGCTGGGCTACGACGTCGAGATGTCGCCGGCCACCTACATGTTGTTCTTCGCGTACGAGGACCGCCCGGGTGTCATCGGGAAGGTCGGCACGATCCTGGGGCAGCACGACGTCAACATCGCCACCATGGACGTGGGCCGGGCCACGCGGGGCGGCACCGCGCTCATGGCCCTCACATTGGATAGCGCGGTCACCCCGGAGATCATCGAGGAGATCTCGACGGCCGTCGGTGCCGCAGATGCCTGGTTCGTGGTGCTCCCGGAATAGCGCCTTCCCGCCGCCGCGAAAACGGGTGTTCCCACGGACTGGACGGGCTGCTACACTCGGCGAACCATGAAACGGCTCACGGTGATCAACTCCAGCGTCATCGGCTGACGCGCTCGCTCGCCTCCCGGCGGGCGGTTCCTCACCGTTCTCGCACGTCCTGAGCCACCGAACCAAGGAGTCGTTTTCATGAGCGTCCACCGCACATCATCGAAGGCCGCCGTGCGCCGGCTGGCCACGGCGCGGCTGATCTCGATCACGGGTGGTGCGGCCGCCTACACGGCGCTGATGTTCACGGTGTACGAGCGGACGAGGTCGCCCGCGTGGCTCTCGGCGACGCTTGTCCTCACGTTCGGCGTGACCGGCTTGCTGGCGCCGATCGCCGGCGCGATCGGCGATCGGTTCGACCGCCGACGGGTGATGATCGTCTCCGACCTGGCCGGGGTGGCGGCCTTCGCCGCGATGGCCTTCGCCGGCGATCCGGGGTGGCTGCTCGCCCTGGCGTTCATCTCGGCCGTGGTCGAGACGCCATTCTGGATGGCGTCGGCCGCGGCCATCCCGAACATGGTCGAGCCGTCCCACCTGTCGTGGGCGAACAGTCTCATCTCGCTGGGACGAAACGCCGGCATCATGGTCGGGCCGGCGATCGGCGGGGTGCTGGTCGCCGCCATCGGGCCGGCATGGGTGTTCGGCCTGAACGCGATGACGTTCGCCGTCTCGGCGGTCCTCGTGTGGACCGTTCGCGCGCCCTTCGAAGGGGAGCGTTCCGACGCGACCGAGCACCGCGGGCTTCGGGCGGGGTTCGTGTTCATCGCCAGGGATCGGGTGCTGCGAACGTTGGTGCTGGCCTGGACCGGGCTGGTGTTCGGGTTCGGCCTGGTGATGGTGGCCGACGTCCCGCTCGTCGAGCACTTCAACGCAGGCTCCATCGGCTACGGCCTGCTGATCACGTTCTGGGGAGCGGGATCGGTAGTCGGCTCGTTCGCCGGCCGGTTCCTGAACGAGGACCGAGAACCCAGGGCGCTGTTCCTGGGAACCGCGCTGATCGCCGTGACCACGGCCGCCATCGCCGTCTCGCCGTGGTTCGGGCCGATCCTGATCATCGCATTGCTCTCGGGCGTGGGGGACGCCATCGTCCTGGTGGCCGAACAGGGCATCCAGCAGCGGCGGACGCCCGATGCCGTCCGCAGCCGCGTGATCGCGGCCTCGGAGGGCCTCACGTCCATCGCCTTCGTCCTGGGATTCGCCGCGGCCGGGATGGTGTTGCGGGCCGTCGGGCCGCAGAACGTCTACGCGATCGGCGGCCTCACCGGGGCCATCGGAGCCCTCGTCCTGCTCCCCATCCTGCGGCGTGGATCCGTCCGTGAGGCCGTTGAGCTGGACGTCGCGACGGCTGATGCCGAGGCCGTGACCGCCCCGGCCGTGGAGCTCACCTAGCGAGGTGCCGGGAAGGTGAAGGCTCGCGCGACGAGGACTCCGCCCCGAACCGCCGTCCGGTCCTGGCCGCCGGGGCGCTTGCCCTCCTCGGCCCACAGGGGGCGTACGCGCTGGCCGGGGTGAGTTCCCTCGCGGCGGCGTTGTTGCTGTGGCCGACCGTCCGTCAGTTGCGGGGAGGCCCGCGCAGGACCCCCGTCGAGCCTCACGTCTTGCCCTCGATCGGCGACCCGACCTGATCGGCCGTGCCGCATTGAACCGCTGTTCAACGGTGCTATCGTTCGGCTGAACCCCCGTTCAGGGAGGCCTTTGCAGGGTGGGGGCGAACCGATACGACGCCATCGTCATCGGCGGCGGTCACAACGGCCTGGTGGCCGCGGCGTACCTCGCGCGAGCAGGCGCGCGCACGGTGGTGTGCGAGGCTCGGCACAAGACGGGGGGCGCAGCCGCCACCGACCAACCGTGGCCCGATCACCCCGAGTTCCGGGTCACCACGCTCAGCTATGTCATGAGCTTGATGCCGGACACGATCATCCGCGATCTCCGACTCCAGCGGCATGGGTATCGGGTCCACGCGGTCGGCCCGTACATGGTGCCGTTCCCCGACGGACGGGTGATGATCGAGTACGACGACAATGCGAAGAACCGTGACGAGTTCGCCAAGTTCTCCGCGCGTGACGCCGACGCAGCGGAGCGATGGGACGCGTGGATCGCCGGGCTCGCCGACGTCCTGGGACCACTCCTCATGACCACACCGCCCACGATCGGCTCCAGGCGCCCATCCGACCTGTGGGAACAGCTCCGCCTGGCCTGGCGCTTCCGGGGGCTCGACGTCCGGACGGTCGGCGAGGTCACCCGCCTGATGACCATGTCGGTGGCGGACATCGTCGACCGGTTCTTCGAGTCCGACCAGGTAAGGACGGTGCGGGCTATCGACGGCCTCATCGGGACGTGGGCCGGTCCGTACGAGCCCGGGACCGGGTACGTGATGGCCCATCACTCCATCGGGAACGTCGGTGGCGGGACCCTCGGCGGATGGGGGGTGCCCGAGGGCGGTATGGGCGCGGTGGCCGCGGCCATCGAGCGGAGCGCCCGCTCGTTCGGGGCCGACGTCCGCACCGACGCCCGGGTGGAGAGGGTCCTGGTTCGGGCGGGCCGGGCGCACGGTGTGGCGCTCGACAGTGGCGAGGAGCTCCACGCACCGATCACGGTCACCGCCTGCCACCCAAAGATCACGTTCCTGCGCCAGATCGACCGGAGCGAGCTCCCGGAGGAGTTCGTGAACGACATCGAGCACTGGAAGACCCGCAGCGGTGTGGTGAAGATCAACTGCGCGCTGTCGAAGCTCCCTCGGTTCTCCGGCGCGCCGGACTTCACCGACCTGTCCGGCGGGGTCGAGCTGGCGCACTCGGTCGAATACCTGGAGACCGCGTTCGAGGAGGCCCGGCGGGGGATCCCGGCCACGCGCCCGTTCTCCGACGGCGTCGTGCCGACCGTGCTCGATCCCTCACTCGCCCCGGAGGGCGCGCACGTCATCTCGTTGTTCACGCAATGGGTGCCCCATGAGTGGTCGGAGGAGTCGCACCGGGACGAGCTCGAGGCTTACGCCGACCGGGTGATCGACGGGTACGAGGAGCTCGCCCCCGGTTTCAGGGAGTCGGTCGTTGCCCGCCAGGTCATCGGCCCCCACGACATGGAGCGGGAATGGGGTCTGGTCGGCGGCAACATCTTCCACGGGGAGCTGTCGGCGGACCAACTGTTCCACATGCGGCCGGCTCCGGGATACGCAGACTACCGAACCCCCATCGCCGGCCTGTACCAGTGTTCGAGCGCCACCCACGCGGGTGGCGGCGTGACCGGGATCCCCGCGTTCAACTGCGTTCGCGAGATCCGGAAGGATCGAAGGCATCGGGGGAGGGGTTGATGTTCTCATTCCCGCTCTACGTTGCGTCCTGGTACCGCAAGTCGCCGTACTGGGAACGCACGGTCGAGGCGGGCTGCAAGAGTTGGGATCTGTACAACCACATGTCGATCCCCACCTTCTACGACGACGATGAGCAGGAGTACTGGCACCTCCTGAAACACGTGACCCTATGGGATGTCGCGGTGGAGCGACAGGTGGAGATCACCGGGCCCGACGCCGCGGCGTTCGCACAGCTCCTCACGTGCCGGGACCTCTCGAGGTGTGAGGTGGGCCAGTGCAAGTACGCGCCACTCATCGCGCCGGACGGCGGAATCGTGAACGACCCCATCCTGTTGCGTTTGGGCCAGGATCGCTTCTGGCTCTCGCTCGCCGACTCGGACGCGCTGCTGTACTCGAAGGGCGTGCAGGCCCTGGCAGGCCTGGAGGTCACCGTGCAGGAGCCCGATGTCTCGCCCCTCCAGGTCCAGGGCCCGAAGTCCAAGCCCCTCATCAGGGACCTGTTCGGGGACGACGTGATGAACCTCATGTACTACCGGTGCATCGAATCGGACATCGAGGGCATCCCGGTCGTGGTCTCCCGGACGGGTTGGACCGGCGAGGTGGGATACGAGATCTACCTCCGCGACTCGTCGCGAGGGCTCGATCTGTGGGACCGGGTGATGGAGGCCGGCCTGCCATACGAGATCCGGGCCATCGCCCCCTCGGAGCCGCGGCGCATCGAGGCCGGCATCTTCAACTACGGCAGCGACATGACGATCGAGAACAACCCGTTCGAGATCACCGGGATGGAACGGCTCGTGGAGTTTTCGGCCGACTTCATCGGCAGAGCCACGCTGGAGAGGATTGCGGTGCAAGGAGTAAGGAGGAAGCTCGTCGGGGTGGAGTTCGGCGGGGAACCCTTCCTGATGTGGCTCGAGGACTTCTGGCCCGTCGTGCGGGACGGGACGGCGGTGGGCAGGCTGACGTCGGCCGGCCGTTCGTTCCGCCTGGAGAAGAACATCGGCTACGCCTGGGTCCCCGCCGAGCTGGCCGAACCGGGTACCGAGCTGGAGCTCGAGTCGCCGGATGGACCCGTCCCGGCCGTGACGGCTGCCCTGCCCTTCCTCGACCCGGGCAAGGACATCCCGAAGGCCTAGGATGCTCCCGTGACCGATACCGTCCACCCCGCACCGATCGACCCAGAGCGCCTGGCGCCCGCCCTGGAGCCATTCGGGCACAGTCACGCCCTGCCCTCCGAGGCGTACACCTCGCTGGAGGTCTTCGAGTGGGAGCTCGAGCACTTCTTCGACGCCTCGTGGCTGTGCCTGGGCCGGGTGGGAGCGCGCCACCGCCACCCGTCCTCGGTGGAGTGGCGAGGGTGGGAGTTCGTGAACCCCTCCGGGGATGGCGTCCGGTTCGAGCGGCACATCGGTCACCTCGACGACTACTTCGCCCCGTACGAGCCCGAACGATTGACGGTCGGGGCCCGCCACTCCTACGAGCTGGCGGCAAACTGGAAGCTCATCGCCGAGAACTACCAGGAGTGCTACCACTGCTCCGAGATCCACCCGGCGCTGTGCCGCGTGAGCCCGCCCGAAAGCAGCGTGGCCTTCCCCCACGACGGTCTGTACGTGGCCGGCCCCATGCTGCTCCGGGACGACGCCGAGACCATGTCGCTCGACGGCAGGAGCCACGGTATCCCGCTCCGAGGCCTCGACGACGAGCTTCGCCGGCAGGTCGGATACGTCGGCATCTGGCCGAGCTTCCTGGTCAGCCCTCACCCGGACTACGTCCTCACGCATCGACTGGAGCCGTTGGCCGTCGACCGGACCTTCGTCGAGTGCGAGTGGCTGTTCCCACCGGAGCTCGCGGAGCGTCCCGGCTTCGATCCCTCGTGGGCCGTGGATTTCTGGGACGTGACCAATCGGGAGGACTGGCGCGCGGTGGAGTCCCTCCAGCACGGGGTGAGCTCGCGGGGCTATCGCCCCGGAGTCCTGTCCGCGTTCTGGGAGGTCGGCGTGTACATGTTCATCCAGCTCGTGGCTCGGGGATACCTGGAGGGCCGGGTGAGCCGGCCGGTCGACCTGCCGAACGCCTGGCAGCCCGCCCTCAGGGCCTGAGCGGACCCACCGACAGACGATGCAAGCGAACCCATGGACAGCCTGAAAGGCCATCTGCTGATCGCAGGCGCGGACCTGTGGGATCCGAACTTCCGGCGGACCGTGGTGCTGATCGGCCATCACGACGACGAGGGCGCGGTCGGCGTGGTGCTGAACCGGGCCACCGAGGTTCCGGTCAGCGAGGCCGCCCCACCCCTGGCCGACCTGGTGTCACCGGGGGACCCGCTGTTCATCGGAGGACCGGTCCAGCCTCAGGCGGCGGTGGTGGTGGCCGACTTCGAGGAGCCCGAGCGGGCGAACGTCGTGGCCTTCGGCTCGATCGGATTCCTGCCGGACGAGGCCGACGGTGATTCGATCGGCGGCATCCGAAAGGCCAGGGTGTTCGCGGGACACGCGGGATGGGGTCCCGGGCAGCTCGAAGCCGAGCTCGAGGAGGGATCGTGGATCGTGGAGCCCGCCCTGGAGGACGACGTCTTCAACCCCGATCCCGAGCGGCTGTGGAGCGAGGTCCTCCGGCGGAAGGGGCGCGAATACGACCTGCTCCGGCTGATGCCCCCCGACCCCTCCCTCAACTAGGCCATCGGCTTCGTGTCACCGCCCGCGGGCACGGGCTCGGGCTCGATCCGGTTCGACCGAGCCGCCGAGTTCTACGATCGGACGCGCGCCCTCCTCCCCGAGGCGGAGCGGGCGACCGTTGATCTGTTGCGAGCCGAGCTCGCAGGACGGGGCGGGAGCCTGGAGGTCGGAGTGGGGACCGGCCTCATCTCGCTTCCCCTGCACCGGGCCGGCGTGCCGATGGTCGGGCTCGATCTGTCCCGCCCGATGCTAGCCAAGCTGGTGGAGAAGGCGGGCGGCGCCATCCCATTCCCGCTGGTCCTGGCGGACGCTACCCGGATGCCGTTCCGCGATGATGCGTTCGGCGCCGCAGTCATCCGGTGGGTGCTCCACCTCGTCCCCGAGTGGCATCGGCTGGTCGAGGAGCTCGTTCGGGTCATCGGCCCCGGCGGAACCGCGCTGGTGAACCTCGGCGGGTTCAAGGACACGTGGGTGATCGTCGACCGGTTCCTGGAGCTCGCCGGAGGCGCCCCCTTCGCGGTGGGGCTCGACCCCGGGGATCCAGTCGCGCTCGACCGCGAGTTCGAGCGCCACGGGGCCCCGGCGCGCCTGCTGACGCCGATCGCGACCCACGATGACACCACCATCGGGCAGCTCCTGGACGACATAGAAGCCGGCATGCATTCCTGGACGTGGCGGGTCCCGCGCGAGGTTCGGCGCCGCGTTGGGCCCGAGCTCCGGACCTGGGCGGAGGGGCGATTCGGCTCGCTGGGGCGGCCCGTCGAGCCCGACCTCCGGATCCTGTGGCGAGCGTACGACCTGCCCTGACCCGCCCGCCGTCCGCGCCGCCGAGCCGATATCCTGTCGACGGCCCCGCCGGGCGCCTCGGGGTCGGTCGGTCCGCATCATGTGAAGGAGGAGTCGATGCCCATCACGCCCGTCGGGAAGGTCTGGATGGACGGGGACCTGGTGGACTGGGGCGACGCCAAGGTGCACGTCCTGTCCCACGCCATGCACTACGGCAGCGGCGTGTTCGAGGGCATCCGGTGCTATGAGACCGCGCGCGGCGCGGCCGTATGGCACCTCGATGAGCATCTCAAGAGACTGTTCAGGTCGGCGAAGCTCTATCACCTCGACATCCCGTTCTCCGCCGAGGCGCTCTCGGAGGCGGTGAAGGAGACCATCCGGGCGAACGAGTTGTCGGCGTGCTACATCCGGCCCCTGGTGTTCCGGGGCTACGGCGAGATGGGCGTGAACCCGCTGAGCGCCCCGGTGAACGTGGTGATCGCCGTGTGGCCGTGGGGTGCCTACCTCGGCGAGCAGGGGCTTGAGCAGGGCGTGCGGGTCAAGATCTCCTCCTGGAGGCGGAACGACCAGAACTCGCTGCCGGCTGCGGCCAAGGCCACGGGGCAGTACATCAACGGGGTCCTGGCAAAGATTGAAGCCATCAAAGCTGGGTACGACGAGGCCATCATGCTGAACCAGATGGGTTACATCACCGACGGGACGGGGGAGAACGTCTTCATCGTCCGTCAGGGCGTCCTGCTCACCCCGCCCACCCAGTCCGGCTGCCTCGACGGCATCACCCGGGCCACCGTCATGTCGATCGCCGGTGACCTCGGCTACCAGGTGCGGGAGGAGAACCTGGTCCGCACGGACCTGTACAACGCCGATGAGGCCTTCTTCACCGGGACGGCCGCCGAGGTCACCCCCGTGCGCGAGGTGGACGACCGCGCGGTGGGCGAGGGGACCCGGGGACCGATCACGAAGGAGATCCAGGGAACGTTCTTCGCGGCGACCAAGGGAGAGATCGAGCAATACGCCTCATGGCTCGCTCCGGTGCTGTGAGCCGGACGGGGGGAGGCGAGTCGACGTACCGCCTGCCTCGCACGGTCATACCCTCCCGCTACGAGCTCGCGATCGAGCCCGAGCTGACCGCGGGGACCTTCCGCGGCGCCGAGGACATCCGGATCACCGTGCGCGAACCCGTCAGGGAGATCGTGCTGAACGCAGTGGACCTCCGGATCGAGGACGGTCGGCTGACGAACGGCAACGGCACGAAGCTCGACGTCTCGGAGATCTCGCTCGACCGGGCGAACGAGCGTGCGCGCGTCCTGCTCGCAGAACCCGCTCAGCCGGGTGAGTGGACGCTGCACCTGGAGTACGCCGGGGTCCTGAACGAGCGGCTCGTGGGGTTCTATCCCTCGACCTACACCGACGCGGAGGGCCGGATGCGAACCATCGCCACGACCCACTTCGAGGCGGCCGACGCTCGGAGAGCGTTCCCCTGCTGGGATGAGCCCGACCTGAAGGCCGTGTTCTCGGTGACGCTTGTCGTGGAGGAGGGGCTGGTCGCGCTATCCAACACGCCGGAGGTGGCCCGGGAGCCGTCGGGGGATCGCAAGGAGGCCGTCAGGTTCGACGACACGATCCCCATGTCGACGTACCTCGTCGCATGGGTGGTCGGGCCGCTCGAGCTGACCGAGGCGGTGGACGTGGACGGCGTTCCGCTGCGCGTGGCGCATGTTCCCGGCAAGGGGCACCTGGTGGACTTCGCCATGGAGGCGGGGGCATTCTCCCTCCAGTTCTTCACCGAGTACTACGGGATCCCGTATCCGGAGAAGAAGGTCGATTTCGTGGCCCTGCCGGACTTCGCCGCCGGCGCCATGGAGAACCTCGGGCTGATCACTTACCGGGAATCGCTGCTCCTCGTCGAGCCGTCCCAGTCCACCCAGCAGGAGCTCCTCGCGGTGGCCGACGTCGTGGCCCACGAACTCGCCCACATGTGGTTTGGCGACCTGGTCACCATGCGGTGGTGGAACGGCATCTGGCTGAATGAGGCGTTCGCCACGTTCATGGCCAATCTCGCGGTGGATGCGCTCCGCCCGGACTGGGACCGATGGGGATCGTTCCGCAGGGTCTGTTCGACCGCCCTGGAGATCGACGCGCTGGACAGCACGCGGCCGATTGAGTATCCGGTCAGATCGCCCGACGACGCGTCCGACATGTTCGATTCGCTCACCTACACGAAGGGCGCCGCCGTCCTGCGGATGCTCGAGCGGTATCTCGGTCCCGACCGGTTCCGGGACGGGATCCGCCGCTATCTGAAGGATCACGGATTCGGCAACACCGAAACCTCCGACCTGTGGGACTCGATCGAGGCCGCCACCGACGAGCCGGTTCGCCGGATCATGGACACCTGGATCTGGCAGGGGGGGTATCCCCTGGTCAGGGTACGGGAGGATGCAGAGGACCTATCGTTCACCCAGGAACGGTTCCGGTACGACGGTGGCGACGACGGGACGCGCTGGGAGGTCCCGTTGCTCGCCCGCGAGTCCTCCGGTGGGGACGGGGGCGCTCGGGCCATCCTGGTCGAGCCGGCAGGAGCCAACGTACCTCGTTTGGCGCACGAGGCGGTCGTGGTGGCGAACGCCGAGGGGGCCAGCTTCCTCCGGGTCGGGTACGACGGTGTGCTCCGGGAGCGGGTCTGGGCCCACGCCCTCGAGGCCCTCGCCCCGATCGAACGGTTCGGGCTGGTGGACGACACGTGGGCAGAGGCGGTGGCCGGCGGTCTCCCCGCCGCCGAATACCTCGGGCTGGTCCGAGGGCTGAGGGGGGAGACCGACCTCCACGTGTGGCAGACGGTCCTGACCACCATTGGATGGTTCGAGCGGTTCCTGGAGTCTGAGCCTCGCGAGGGGCTCCGCCGGTACATCCGGGAGCTGGCACGGCCGGCGTTCGACAGGCTCGGGTGGGAGCCCGGACCGGACGAGGCCGACCTGTCGAGGTCGCTCCGGGGCACGCTGGTCTCGGCCCTCGCCATCCTCGGCGGCGACGCCGACATCTCGGCGAGGGCACGGGAGCTCGAGGAGGAAGCCCGAGCTGGCGAGCCCGTGGATGCCTCCCTGGCGGCCGCGGCGGTCGCCGTCGTCTCGGCCACCGGCGATGGCGATGACTTCGAGCGGTTCCTGGCCCGCTCGAAGGACGCGCCCACGCCGCAGGAGCAACTCCGATACCTGTACGCGCTGGCCGATTTCAGGCCACCCGGCATTATGGACCGAGCTCTGGAGCTCGCGCTGAGCGACGAGGTCCGGTCCCAGAACGCGCCGTTCCTGCTGAACAGGGCGATGGCCAACCGCGACGTGGGGGATCGAGCGTGGCGGTTCGTCAAGGAGCACTGGGAGGAGGTCAACCGCCGGCTGCCTCCGAACACGATCATCTATCTCGCGGACGGCGTGCGGTTCCTGACCACGCCCGAGCAGGAGGCCGAAGCGCAGGCGTTCTTCGACGAGCACGACATCCCGCAGGCGAGGAAGATGCTCAAACAGGTGCTCGAGCGGCAGCGGATCAACGTGGCGTTCCGCCGCCGTGTGGAGCCCCAGCTCGCCTCGTTCTTCGGCTAACGGGCCCGGCATGGCGAACGTCTCGACGATCGAGGGGATCAGGGTTTCGGCCGACCACTGGATCGGTGGCTCTCGGGTCCCCTCGTCGGACATGTTCCTGGATCTCTCCCCGATCGACCTCGAGACGCTGGCCATGGTGGCCCGCGGCGGGAAGAAGGAGGCCGACGCCGCCGTCGCGGCGGCCCGCGGCGCCTTCCCCGGCTGGGCGGCGACGGAGCCGAAGCAACGCTCGGCGATCCTCCACCGCGTCGGCGAACTCGTCGAGGCCAAGGTTCCCCAGCTCGCCGTGGTCGAGACCACCGACAACGGCTCGCTCCTGCGCTCGATGCAGCGGAGCGTGATGCCCCGCGTGGCCCGGAACTTCCACTTCTTCGCCGACCAGCTCATGGCGCTGCACGAGGACGACCTCCTGATGGGGGAGCATCGCAGCCGCGTCGAGCGGGACCCGGCCGGCGTCACCGTCGTGATCACCCCGTGGAACGCGCCGCTGATGCTGGGAACGTGGCGCCTGGCGCCGGCGCTGGCGGCGGGGAACACGGTGGTGTTCAAGCCGCCGGAGTGGGCGCCGCTCACGGCCTCCATGCTGTGCGACATCGCCCGGGAGGCAGGCGTGCCCGACGGCGTCCTCAACGTATTGCAGGGGATCGGCGAGGAGGCCGGTGCGGCGCTCGTCGCCCACCCGAACGTCGACCGCATCGCCTTCACCGGCTCCGTGGAGACCGGCAAGCTCGTCTCCTCGGCCGCGGCACCCAATCTCACGCCGGTCTCGCTCGAGCTCGGCGGCAAGGCCCCATTCTTGATCTTCGCCGACGCGGACCTCGATGCCGCCATCGCCCAGGCTGTGAACCAGTACGACAACGCGGGCCAGGTGTGCCTGGCCGGCACCCGGCTGCTCGTCGAGCGAGGCATCCATGACCAGTTCCTCGACCGGTTCCTCGAGAAGGCCTCGGCCCTGAGGCAGGGCGACCCGCGCCTCACCGAAACCGACCTCGGCCCCCAGATCACCAGGGAGCATTTCGACCGGGTGGACGGGTTCGTGCAGCGGGCCAAGGAGGGCGGGGCGAAGGCCGTGCTCGGAGGCGGCCCGAACGAGGACCTCGGGGGGCTGTACTACCGGCCGACGCTGTTCGTCGACGTCCCGCCCGAGGCGGAGATCCTGAAGAAGGAGGTGTTCGGACCGGTCCTCACCCTCCAGCGCTTCGACTCGGAGGAGGAGGGCGTCGCATTGGCGAACGGGACCGACTACGGTCTGGACGCCATCTTGTACACGGGCGACCGGGAGCGGGCCGACCGGGTCGCGCCCGCGCTCGTGGCCGGCACCGTGTGGGTCAACTGCTTCTTCGTCCGGGACCTCAGGGCCCCCTTCGGCGGCGCGAGGGACTCTGGGATCGGCCGGGAGGGTGGCCGCTGGAGCTTCGACTTCTACGCGGACGTCAAGACGGTCTGCGAGGCACCGTGGGAGGGGAGTTGATCGCGGATGGGTGAGATCGTCGGCGCCGGGCTCGTGTCCCACGTCCCGACCATCATGCTGCCCGAGGAGGTCCGGCTCGAGATCAACGACGGCAGGGAGATCAGCCTGGTGGACGGCCTTCGGCGGCTGAAGTCCGAGGCCTTCGACCGGCTGAAGCCGGACACCGTGGTGGTGTGTGACACGCACTGGGAGTCCACGTTCGAACACATCGTCACGGCCCAGGAACGGCGGAAGGGCTTCTTCACCTCGCACGAGCTCCCGCGCGGCATGAGCGCCATCCCCTACGACATGCCGGGCGATCCGGAGCTGGCGCGGGCACTGGCGAAGCAAGCGGAAGGCCGGGACGACACCTGGATCCTGGCCTCCGACGACCCGTACCTCCCGATCTTCTACGGAACCGTGAACATCTGGACCTACCTGTCCGGCGGGGAGCGGTGGATCTCGATCGCCATCAACGGGACGGGGCAGACCGACGACTTCGTCTTGCTGGGGGAGCTGCTGGGGAAGGCCGTCGAGCAGGTCGATCGGCGGGTGATCGTGCTCGCATCCGGCGGCCTGACCCACCGGTTCTTCCCGTTCCGCGAGCTCCGCCACCACGAGTCCTCGGACCTGTCGAACATCATTACGCCCGAGGCGAGGGAGGCCGACGAGCGGGTCCTGAAACTGCTCGCCGCGGGGGACCACGCCGGCATGATCGACTGGATGCCCGAGTACAAGCGGTTCGGCCCGGAGGGCAAGTTCGGGCACTACCTGATCATGGTCGGGGCGCTCGGCGGCTCGAGATGCCGGGCACCGGGGACGCAGTACGGGGAGTACGAGGCCTCGGTGGGCACCGGGCAGGCCCACGTGTGGTTCGAACGGCCCGAGGGGGGCTGGGCCGCGTAGCCTCGCGCGCGAGGCGGCGGTCCGCGACGGAAGGGAGGGGGTTCCGGGTGGCTGCATCGCAGGAGGGTGGCTACGAGCGCCTGGGCGAGACCAAGCTCAGGCTGATCGACGTCATCGCGCAGTCGGTGGGGTTCATCGGACCGGTGTTCTCCTCGGCGTTCCTGATCCCGTTGATCGTCGGGATCATCAGCGCCACGGGCGAGGGGGCCGGCGTGGCCGCGCCGCTGTCGGTCCTGCTCGCCTCCATCGGGGTATTCGCCCTGGGCTGGATCGTGGCCCAGTACGCGAAGAGGATCCACGCGGCCGGCTCGCTCTACGACTACGTGACGAACGGCCTCGGGAACACGATCGGAGCGGCGGCGGGGTGGCTGTACTACGGAGGGACGATCGTGCTCACCTGCGGCCTGGGTGTCCTGATCGGCGGATACGTCCACGACACGCTCCAGATCGAGTTCAACCGGGAGCCGCTTCCGATCTGGGCGTGGAACGTCATCTGGGCCGTCGCGCTCTTCCTCGTGCTCTACCTGGGCGTGAAGATCTCGACACGGCTCCAGCTCACGCTGGCGCTGATCTCGGCTGCGGTGGTCCTCGCGTTCTTCGTCTACGTGATCGTCAAGGTGGGCGGGGACAACGACGTGGCGAAGGCCTTCGACCCGAGTCAGGCGCCGAACGAGTGGTCGGGGGTGTTGTTCGGCGTGCTGTACGGCGTGCTGATCTTCGTCGGGTTCGAGACGGCGGCGAACCTCGCCGAGGAGACGGCAAACCCCAAACGCGAGATCCCACGGGCCGTGCTGCTCTCGGTCTTCCTGGTCTCGATCTTCTATCTGATCGCCGCGTACGCGCAGGTCGCCGGGTTCGGCTTCGACCTGAAGACGATCGCCAGCGCCGCGGGAGCGCCCCTGTTCGCCCTGGCGTCCCCGGCCTCGGCGGGTGGGTATGGCTCGACCACCCTGGTGCGCGTGATGGAGCTGGTGGTCCTAATGGACATCTTGGCCGTGGGGATCGGAGCCGCAACCGCATCGACCCGTGGAGTGTTCGCCATGGCCCGGGATCGGCGGCTCCCGGCACCCCTGGCATCGGTGTCACGGCGGTTCGGCACACCGGTCGGCGCGATCCTGTTCCTGATCTTCGTCCAGGGCCTGTTCATCCTGGGCACGGAGTTCTGGAAGAGCCTGTTCGCGCTGCCCGAGAC